>CAYVNK010000020.1:0-12630 GCA_964452885.1 uncultured Gammaproteobacteria bacterium | reverse complement strand
TAATAGCTAAAGCTAAATTTCTGATCACTTACAATGTACGGCACTATAAAACAGAAAAAATCAGAAGCAAATTGGGAATTGTTATTCTGACTCCGGCAAAGTACCTTCAGTACTTAAAGAGTCTTTAAGTTTTATGATGTTGTTCCTACTCAACCTTTTCCTACTTAACCTTCCAGGTTTAACGGGTTCACACCTCCTAGTTTCTTGCCAACTACTTGAAATTTTCAAAAATAAAGTTAAGATAGTAACAGGTTGCATGGAGGAAATTAGGTTTAAATCCTAAGCTGTGCCGCAACTGTGAAGTCCGCCTTCTCCGCCTGTCGGCGAGATTCGGCGAGACGTAGCCAGAATACTCCGCAACCAATTTACCCTTCCGTAGCCTTGGCGAAGGAGGGATCCCGAGCAGGAGAAAATATGCCTTTACTTAAAGAACAATTCGCTTTTGAAATCAGCAACTGGCAAGGAAAAAAAACGCCAGAAATTGTTCTTGACAGTTCTTCGGGTATTATCGAAGCCTCAAAAACTCCGTTGAGCAAAAGAATAAATCCTGTAGCGATAAAATTAGACCAATTTAGCCAATGGGCTGACGAAAAGAGTTCTGATTCAACAATTATTGCTTCTACTAAAATTTATAAGTGGGCGACTGAAACAAATCGGAAATCAATTGAGATCTGGACGTCTTCACCTGAACCAAAAGAGGACGAAATTCTAAAGACCATGAGGCAATGGCCTGATTCTAATCCTCAAGAAATTATGGTTTGGATTAGCCCCCGAAACAGCGGCTCTTTCAAAGAAGGGACGAGAATTGGAATTTATCAATTAATCTCGATTCACGGTGAGAGATATCTCTTCTTCCGCACTTTATGTAGTTACGACCAAGCGGAAGAGTGTGCTAAAAAAGCCTGTAATCTCCTTAATTTTTCTGCCCTTAAAGTAGATCCGACCATTTTCTCCGACCCCGAAATATTAAGGGGGACTCCTTTGCCTCTTGAGGTTCCCGGAAATTCTCTAACTGCCTTTTTGAAAAAAAACCTAAACTTGCCCGATGAAATCTGGGAAGCAATTAGCCAAGGGAAAGACCTCACCGAAAAAATTAAAATCAACCGAACAATAGAAAAACTTTATACTCCAGAAGTTCTTCAAAAAATCGATCACGCAAAAACTTGGTCTCAGCAAGTTCAAATAGGAAAATATCTTGAGCAGGAATTTCAAAAAAGAACCGGGAGAGTGTTAACTGCCGGTTCTTGCGGAGCACTTTATTCTTCTCTTTCTCAACTTAACTCTCCTTTTTCTTTTCTGCCTCCGCTGGCAATCGAGAGTTCTGACCAGCGAAAACACTGCGGGAGATGTGGAAAATACGGGTATTTCTCCGAAGGTGAAACTTGCCCTTATGATAAAGGAACTTCTCGAGACTAAGCCAACATCGATTAAATATCTTTTGACCAACTTTGTTACCCTTGAAAGACACTCCGATTATAAGTAACATATAAACATCACCTTTGTAGATTGGACTAATGTTGTGATGTCTATGAATATGTCACATATTTTTTAATCCAATCTTGGGATGTGACATATTTAGAAAGTATAAATGGAACAACATCCGGTTCCCCAGCCGCTAACCAGTTATGAATTCCGTTTGGTCGGAGACATGACTCTTAAACAGTTTTTTAAACTGGCTTCAGGAGTGATTTTGGCCTTAATTGTTTATGGAATTAATCCTCCGGCTTTTATTAAATGGCCTCTAATTATTCTTTTTGTGCTTATCGGTGTTGGTATGGCCTTTCTTCCGTTAGAAGGCCGGCCTCTTGATGTTTGGATTGTGGCTTTCTTTAAAAGGATTTATTCACCTACTCAATATCTTTGGAAACAAAAAGGCCTTAACAAAGAAACATCCCTAGCAAAACCTGCTTCCCAAACACCGGTTATAAAACCAATTACTCCTCCAATTACTCCTTCCCCAGTAAATATTTCTCCAACACCCCCAATTCCCCCTCCTCCCGTAGTTTCTTCCCCCGCACCGGCCACCGTGCTTAAATCTTCTCCTTTACCGCCATTGCGACCAAAATTTGTTCCTCCATCAATCTCTCCCATGGCGAGAGTCCAGGCAAAATTTGTCCCCAATATTATCATTCCCGCTACCCCGACAATGCCTAACTTACTGGCCGGTTTTACCCATGACAAAAATGGAAAAATTATTGAAGGCGTTATTTTAGAAATCCGGGATTCGTCTGGCAACCCTGTCCGCGCTTTTAAATCCAACAAATTAGGTCAATTTATCAGCGCTACTCCACTACCCAATGGGGTCTATGAAATCGAAGCAGAAAAGGAAGGCTTCCCTTTTGATATAATCAAAATTGAATTAACCGGTAAGGTTTTATCGCCAATTGAAATCGTCAGTAAATAATATGGACCCTGCCCAAATACCAATTCGTGCCAGTACCCAGGAATATTTGCCGATTGAAGATATCAAAAACAATTTGGTAGTTCTCAAAGACGGCTCTTGCGCTCTGGTTTTGTCGGTTTCCTCAGTAAACTTTGATTTGCTTTCCGAAAGAGAACAGGAAGCAATTATTTATGCTTACGGCGCTTTATTAAATTCTTTAACTTTTTCGATTCAAATTATGATCCGCTCCCAAAGAAAGGATATTTCTTCTTACTTGGAAATATTAGAAAAGCAGGAAATAAAAAAAACTGGCTCTCCTTTAATGGTAAAACTTATTAATTCCTACCGTAAGTTTGTCGCTGATATGGTTAAAAAAAATAATGTTTTGGATAAAAAATTTTATGTGGTAATTCCTTTTTCGGCTTTGGAATTAGGAGTTGCCCAAACCTTAACTTCTATTTTCCGACGTAACCAAGGTTTACCTTTCCCTGAAGATTATATTTTAGCCAAAGCCCAAACTGCCCTTGCTCCCAAAAAAGACCATTTAATCAGACTTTTTGCCAGAATCGGTTTGGTTGCCAAACAATTGGAAAATAAAGAACTTATCCGGCTTTACTATTTAATTTACAATAGTGAAAAATCACAAAAGAAAGAAACCGAGGTAAAGAAAAATGAAGCTTAATCTAATAAAAAAAATCCAAGACAAAGTTTCTTTATTAAAGCCTGTCCGCCCGCCTGCTTCAACTTTTGACAGTAATTCTGCCGGCGCCAGCATTCAGGATATGATTGCTCCTTCAGCAATTGAAGTTGATTTTGATTATTTACAAATCAATAACCGTTTAGTCAGAACATTATTTGTCGCCGGATACCCCCGTTATGTCAACTCCAATTGGCTGTCTCCTTTAATTAATTATGATCATACTTTGGAGGTAGCCCTTTTTGTTTATCCAGTAGAAAGCAAAACGGTTTTAGATGATTTAAGAAGAAAAATTGCCGAAATGGAAGCAGAGCTTTCAACCGATATGGAAAGAGGAAAAATTGTAAACCCCACCACTCAGGCGCAATTGGAAGACGCCCAAGTAATGCAGGAACAATTAGTTAAGGGAGTAGAAAGATTTTTCCAGTTTGGTCTTTATATTACTATTCCGGCGGATACCAAAGAAGAGCTGGATGAAGTTTCTCGAGGAATAGAATCGACTTTGGCTTCACTTCTAATTATCCCCAAACATGCAACCCTGCAAATGGAGGAAGGCTTTAAAACTACTCTGCCTCTTTGCTTGGATTATTTAAACATTACCCGGAACATGGATACCACCTCTTTGGCCACCACTTTTCCTTTTACTTCTTCAGAATTAACCGCTAATGAAGGAATTATGTACGGCATTAACGAACACAACGGAAGTTTAATTTTGTTTGACCGCTTCACTTTAGAGAATTATAATGCTTGCGTTTTCGCCAAGGCCGGCGCGGGAAAATCGATTTATGCCCATGATTCAGCACTTTTTGATGATGGCAACGGAATGAAATTGGCCAAAATTGGACCTTTGGTGGAAAAACTTATTGAGAAACACGGGGCAACACCAATCGAAGAAGGAATTGAGGGAGTTATCAATCCTAATTTAAAAGTATGGACTTTCGACAACCAGTTAAAAGGAAAATGGAGTAATGTTACAATTGCAGCCAGAAAAAAATTCTCTCCCCGCAATAGACTTTATGTTGTTACCACAAAAAGTGGACGGCAGATTACCGTTACCGCGGATCATAATTTAATTGTCCTCCGTCAGGGCAAAATCAGGGTAATGCGCAGTGAAGCAATAAAAATCGGGGAAGCAGTCCCCCTTCCTCGAACACTTAACGAACCTTCTAACTCCCCAACATATATATATCCGAAAGATTATATTTCCGACTGGCCGAATAATCTCCCTAAAACAATTCTCTTAGAAAAAGAATTTCTTAACTTAGCAGGATTAATTACCAGTGAAGGACATGCCACAGAAAAAAACGTTGAGGTTTACAACATTGATCCAAACGTATTAGATATAATCAAAAATTCTGTTGACAAAATCGGGTTTAAAACTTCTCCTCGTTACAACTATCCCGGTAGATTAATAAAGGGATTCCATGTATTGCCAAACTCATTTGCTGAATTCTTTAACTCCTTGGGGGGTTGTGGTAATTCCGGAGAAAAAAGAATTCCCCCAATCGTTTTTTCACTTTCAAACGAACAAATCGCCCATTATCTGAGAGCCTATTTCGAGGGAGACGGCTGTGTCGAAAACAGAAGTGTCTCTGCTACCACCAAGTCAAAAGAGCTCGCCTCAGATTTAGGCTATCTTTTTCTGCGTTTCGGCATTATCGCCAGAATTCACTCCCGGCAAAAAAGCGCTGTCAACACCGTTAAAAAAACCAAAAATATTTATTATCAAATTGCCATTTCCGGTAAGGACGACTTGCAAAAGTTTAGTCAACATATCGGTTTTTTAACCGCTGATAAAAACAAAAAACTCCAACAGCTACTTGAAAAAACAAAAATCGCCAACACCAATGTTGACACAATTCCTTTCTTGCAGCCAATTTATAATTATCTTTATAAATGTCTTTTTTCCTCCACCGAAATTCCCAGTCCCCCAAATCTTTCCGACCTCAGAAAAAACGGTTTTTCTCCGTCCAGAAAACAATTACAGGAATTTATACTTGCTTGCGAAGAAAGAATTTCAGACATGCGTTCTTTGCGAAATCAAATTCAACTACTTTCAAAATTGCCCTCTCTTGAAAAAATAATCAGCCGTGGGTCAAGTAATAGAAAAGTGAATCACAGACTATGGGAGACTCTAGGAGTATCTTGGAACAATATGAAATTACTATTACACACGCCATTAACCAACAATGTTTTAATTGCTTATCAGACAATTACCGGACAAAATTTATTCTTAACTGACATTAATCAGGCGATTTACAATTCTTTTAAACAACAAGGTTTTTCTTTGAGAGAATATGACTGCCCTCTTTGGAATTCAATCGTTAACCGACAAGGTAATTCTTATTTCTCTAAGGTATTTAAGGCGGCCAAGTTTATTTCTAAAAAATATCGTTCTACCCAACTTAAAATCCGTCATACGGATGAAAAGCTTGCTCAACTTAAACTTCTGGTCAATTCTGATCTTTTTTGGGATCCAATTATAAAAATTGAACGGATAAAACATAAAGAAAAATATGTCTATGATCTTCAGGTAGACAACGGCGTTTTTCTTGCTGGTCATGGAGGAATATTTGTCCATAACTCTTACCTTATCAAACTGGAAGTTTTACGGTCTTTAATGTTTGATGCCGAAATTATCGTGATTGATCCGGAAAATGAATACGAAAATCTTTCTAAAGCAGCCGGCGGAGAGTATATTACCTTTGGTTTTAACTCCAAAGCCAAAATTAATCCTTTTGATCTTTCGCAAGTCCGCGAAGAAGGAGAAAATGAGCTTAACAATAAAATACTTTCTTTACATTCTCTTTTTAAAGTGGTGATGGGCAACTTAAATGCCACTGAAGAAGCAATTTTAGACCGCGCTTTGATGGCCACTTATCAAATGAAAGGCATTAATCAAGACCCGGCAACTCAAGCAAAAGAGCCGCCTTTAATGGAAGATCTTTATAAAACTTTACTCGGTATGGAAGATCCGCTCGCCCGCTCACTGTCTGACCGGTTGGAAAAATTTGTTAAGGGTTCTTTTGCGGGAATTTTTGATCAATTTTCCAATATTGATATTAAAAATCCTTTTACAATTTTCTCTTTGCGCGACTTGGAATCAACATTAAGGCCGGTAGCGATGTTTATTGTTTTGGATTTTATCTGGACAAGAATCAGAAAAGAACTGAAAAAAAGAATTCTTGTCGTTGATGAAGCTTGGTTTATGATGCAAAATCCTGATTCGGCCGGCTTTTTAAATTCCATTGCCAAAAGGGCAAGAAAATATTATTTAGGATTAACTACCATTACTCAAGATGTGGAAGATTTTTTGAAAAACGACATTGGTAAGTCGATTGTGACAAATTCTTCTATTCAAATTTTAATGAAACAGCATCCGGCGGCAATTGAAAAAGTGAGTGAAACTTTTTATCTTTCCGAGGGAGAAAAACAATTTCTTCTTGCTTGCGATATCGGTGAAGGGTTATTTTTTGCCGGCGCCAATCATGTAGCCATGAGGGTTCTTGCCTCGCCGCAAGAGCATGAACTGATCACTTCTAAACCCGAGGAAGTTTTAGCCCAAAGAAAAGCCCAGGCCGTTCCTTCAGTTCCGGTTAATACCCCGCCTCCTGTCAAAAACCCGGTCCAGACCGGATCTTTACCACCAAGATTCAAAAGTGAGATAATAATGGAGAATGGACAATCAAAAAACACCCCCCTCAGATAGTTTCCTGAAACGGCTGGAGTCACTTTCCGAAGCGGCCCACTTTTTTTTAAACGAGCAAAACAGAAATGGCCTTTATAAAGGCTGGTCTTATGACACGGTCACGGCTAATCTTCAACAGGTTGTTTTTGGCTTTAATCTCGTGGATTTACTGGACGAAAAGGAAGCCGATTTTGAAAAACTACTTTTTGTTTTGGATCAATTTTTGTCTTCCACCGACGAAAATCAGTTGGAATCGGTAGTACCAACAGAGGTTTTGGACAATTTGAAAGAAATTTTAGACGAAGAAAATCTAAAGAATGAAGAATTATTGGAAAAAATCAGAGCGGAAAACAAAGAAAGACTTAACTATCTTAAAAGATTAAATGAAATTCAAAAAAGACTTAAGTTAAAATTTGACCAGTTGTTAGTTACCGAGGAAGAACTTCAAAGCGCCGTTCCTAAAATAATTGACGAAATTACTCCAGAAATCAGTTTACTGGCCAAAGAAGCTCAAAAAGCCAGAGAAAATGAAGAATTAAGAGAAATTATTCGCGAAAAGGGCCAGAAAATTTTTCTTCAAGCAGTAAGGAAAAATAATGAAATTCCCCCTACCGTTAAAGAGTATCTTTCGTCAAGGGAGATTTCTGCGGAAACATTTATTCAGTTAACCGAAAACCAAGTCTTTGAACAAAATAAAATTTTATTAAACTCAATTTCCTCTTTCACTCCCGAAGAAGTTACTCTGTTAAAAGAAAATATTATTCCGGCCATAGCGGTTAATATTGCCAATCTTTCTTCAAAAACAACAACCTCAGAGGAGATAAATGAAATTATTGCCGTCTCCTTGTCTCAGGAGCTGGAGGAGATAAAAAATATTTCTTCAGACAAAATCTTAAACTTTGTTAAAGAAATAGCTCCAGAAACACAAGAAATTATTACCAAAGACAATTTACCGACTTTTTCTTCTGCTGTTTCGCCAACTATTGTCGAAGGAAAAAATAAAGTATTTATTTCTTTAACTTCTCCACCAATATCCGGAAATCCCCAAGGAGAAGTTTATAAATTAACAGATGATAATAAAACTTTAGGTCAAGATTTCCTTAAAAACCTTAAAAACGGAACTTTAAGAGAAAATTTTAATCAAATTAAAGAAAAGGTTTCTGAGAGAATTAATTTTAAATTAAGCATTCAAGGAATTTCTTCAAAGGCGTTAGATCAAAAAGCCTTCCAAAATAGATTAAAAGGATCTCCGGAGTCTTTACAAAAAGCCGCCTATTTAAGCACTTTTTCTGAAAACTTAAAGCAGTTTCAACAAAAGTTTTTTTTCAAATCATCTCTACCCGAGCAATGGATTGCCAATAAAATCAGCTCTTTACAAATTTTTCAGCAGATTTCTTCCTTTACTAAATCAGGTTTTACCAAGGGAATAACATCGGCTCTTGAAAAAGTCGGTCTGCAAACAGCTCAAAAAGGCCTGCAAACTCTTTGGAACACCGCCAAAACCGGGGCCGGTAAAGCAATTGCCGGAGGGATAACAAAAATTCTTTCTAAATTGGGATTTCAAGCGCTGGCAACCGCAATTGCTCCAGGAATCGCTAACTTAATCGCTTTTTTTGCCCCTAAAATTTTAAAGGAGATAAAAAAAGGTCTGGGAAAAATTGGAAATTTAGTTTTCTTTCCTATAGGTATCGCCAACTCAATTCTGGGGAAGGTTACCGGGAATGAAGGTGAAGATAAAAACTCAAAGTGGTTAATTTATCTTTTTGTTGGTCTTTTTGTGGTAATTTTTTTTCTGCCTTTAATCGTTTTCGCCGGTGTTATCGGAGGAGCTTTTGTTGGTGGAACCAGTAACAGAAGTGGCTCTTCTTGGCCCAATCCTACTTTTCCCGATATTCAATGTGCTCCATCAAGACATTTAGGAGAAGAAGTAGTTTGTCAATTAACACAAAGAGAGGATCCTTGTAACCAAACTTATATCCAGTTTAGTAATTGGCAAGCAGTGGAAAGATGTTTTAACAAACAAGAAACTAATTTTCAAGGCAAAGAAATTGTCAAAGACAGATTTCAACGTATGGTCAGCAATCCCGATTTAGGATACCATATTCATTGTTTAGGTTTTGTTTTAGCAATTAAAGAAGCTATGGGAGAAAGCTTTGAAATAAATGGACGCGGTAGCGCCTCTGATTACGCTTTTACGCCATACCCACCAAATTACATACCAGTTACCGTTCCTCAACTCGGTGACTTAGTGGTTTGGGGAAATATTCCACCTGGACATATCGCCATTTATTTGGGTGCAGTAGCTGATTCTACTTCTAAAATGGTGGTGGTGGAAGCCAATTTCGGTGAAGGTACCGGAGAATTGGCAGTTAGAGCTAGGCTTAACGAAAGTTATGGAGCCGGACCTTCTTTATTTTTACACTACCAAAGATAAAAACGATTAATGATAAAATCAAAACAATGAAAATATTTTTAAACAATAAAATAAAACTAATTATTCTCCTTTTATTAATCGCTCTTGCTCTCCTGGCGATAAAATTATTCAGCGTTTCTCTTTTAAAGGTTTTAGAAACTGACCCACCAAATGCTCAAGAAAAAGTGAATTTTAATAAAGTTATTAAAATCACTTTCAATAGAAATGTTTCCGAAAATGAAATTTCTATTTCTTCTTCCCCAGCTTTTATTTTTAATACAAAAGTATCAAATCAAGTTCTTGAAATACAACCCACTGAACTTTTAACTCCCGATACTGACTACAATATTGAACTGACCAGTAAAAAGAATTCCAAATTTTATTTTGTCTTCAATTTTAAAACTAACACCGAAACAATTCCTTCTCCGACCGGGCAATCTTATTTAGAAGAACAAAAAAAAGTTTACGAAGAGCTTGACCGATTAACTTACCAAGAAGCTCCTCTTTTTGATTATGTACCTTATGTAACCGAAAATTTTATTATTGATTACATCAAACCTCTGGTACTTCAAGTAAGACTTAAAAAAGATACACCAACCATAAGAAAAGAAGCTTTAGACTGGATTAAAGGAAAAGGAGCGGCCGAAACTCACAAAGTGGAATGGAAACTAATTAAATAAATTTAAGACTGTTCTTCCGTCTGCAGTCTGACCGGCATAATAATATGCAGAAAAGAATCGTCTCCGACTGCTTTAAAAGCTCCCGGGTTTAAAGGACCAGTCATCTCCAAAGAAACTTCCGCCTGGGAAATGGCACCTAAAAGGCTTTGCATAAAACGGAAATTGAAGGCAATCTCGCTTTCCTCTCCCTCCAATTTTACTTCCAGAGAATTTTTATTCTCCCCCACTTGGGGCGAATTGGCGCTCATTTCCAAAACATTTTTTCCTAATTTTATTTTAATGATATTAGCCGAATCTCTGGCAAAAATGGAAACGACTTTTACCGCCCGGTTAAAATTTTCCTTATCAAAAACCGCTTTGGTGGTAAAGTTTTGGGGAATAATTTTGTTGTAATCGGGAAATTCCCCCTCAATAACGCGGGAAAAAAGTTCCAGATCGGAAAAAACAAAAACCACCTGGTTTTGTTCTTTGGTAAACCCCATCTGCACCACCTGGGCTTTTTCGTCTGTAATAATTCTACCTACTTCTATTAGTGTTTTTGCCGGAAGAAGTAAAGAGATTTCTTCTTTAACTGCTGTCTCTATCTCCATCGTCTTTAAAGATAGTCTGTAACCGTCTGTAGCGACCAAGGAAAGCTTTTTCCCGGAAAGTTTAAAGAGAACACCGGTTAGAATCGGACGGCCTTCATCAGTCGCCGCCGCGAAGGCAACCTGATTGATCGCTTCCAAGAATTTTTTCGGCGGTAAAGAAAAAAGTGTTTCCGACGAGTAAGCGGGCAATTTGGGAAACTCGCCGGCAGAAATACCGTTCAGATTTGCTTCGTAAGAAACCGAGGATATTTTCAACAAACTGCCTTCCGCCTCCAGTTTTATTTTTTCCGGTGGGAGTGTCGCAATAATTTCCGTTAAAATCTTGGCAGGAATGGTAATTTCCCCTTCTTTCTCCACTTTGGCGCCTAACCATAAAGAAATTCCGGTTTCCAAATTGGTGGCGGAAATCTGCAGGCGGTTTTTATCGGTTCTTAGAAGCACGTTGGCTAAAATTGGCAACTGTGCTTTGATAGAAATCGACCGCAAAGCGATATTAAGTCCCCGATTAAGATTTTCCTGAAGTATTTGTATTTTCATTTTTTCTTTCCTTTCTTATTTTAAACTAAATGCTTAATTTTGTATATTGCTTAATTAGTAGTAGTAATAGTAGTTTCAGTGTACAAGTTGACAACTTTTGATTTTGGCTTCTTCTTTCGGGTTTCATTTTTGTTCATAAAGTTCATCGGTTTTTGTTTATATTTTTGTGGATAAATTGCCGACTCTTTGTTGATAAGTGTAAAACCTATTCCGAGTGTTTGTTTAATCTTTGTTTTATCCCGGACATATCCACCCTTAAATCCTCTTTTTCTTTGAGTAAATTGGTAATTTTTTCCACCCCATACATAATAGTAGTGTGATCTCTTCCGCCTAAAACCTTCCCCACTTCTTCGAAAGATAAATTAAGCTCAACTCGCAGTAAATACATAAGAATCTGCCGGGGAAAAACAATTTCCTTGACCCGGGTTTCGCTTCTTAATTGACTGGGTTTTAAATGAAAAAAATCGGCGACGGTATCAATCACTTCTTTGGGTTTGAAAATCCGGTGGTTTAATTCTTTCTCCGCCAGAGTTTTCCCTAAAAGCGAATTTGCCAGTTCTACTGAAAGATTAATACCTTTGGTTTCCGCCTCGGTGGTTAGCCTGGTTAAAAATCCCTCCATTTTGCGGTTTGATTCAATATTGGCGGAAATTAGTTGGGCAATTTCCATTGGTAACTCAAGCCTTCTCTGTTTTGCTTTAATTAATAAAATTGCAGTTCTTAATTCAAAATCAGGAGCGGAAATATCAGCAATCAGTCCGGCTTCGAACCGGGAGCGCAGTCTTTCTTCCAATTTGGCAATTTCTTCCGGCGGTCGGTCCGAAGTTAAAACAATTTGCCCGCCTTCTCTTAAAATAGCATTAAAAGTATGAAAGAATTCCTCCTGAACCGTTACTTTGCCAGCAATAAACTGGACGTCGTCTAATAAAAGAACTTTAGTACTGCGAAATTTCTTTTTAAATTGGTTGGTAGTTTTATTTCTGATGGCGTCAACAATTTCATTGGTAAATTCTTCACCAGGACAATATAAAATTTTAGCAGTAGGATTTTGTTTTAATATTTCATGACCAATAGCTTGCATTAAATGGGTTTTTCCCACTCCTACCCCGCCCCAAAGAAAGAGCGGATTATAGGCGGTGCCAGGATTTTTGGCAACGGCGGTGGCGGCGGCAAAAGGAAGTTGATTAGAAGAAGAAACGGCAAAATTTTCAAAAGTAAAATCCGCGCTTAATTGATGACTGTTAGAGGAAATCCCTTCACTCGTTTTTATTGCTTGATTAAAAAGAGGTCCGGGAGTAGTTAAAGAAGAAGGAATAGCTTTAACCATAAAAACGAGGCTATTATTGCTTTTTGTCTGGCGGTCAAGAATATCTTTTATCAGGCTGTAATAGCGGCTTTCGATCAAATTTTGAATATAACCGGAAGGACAACCAATCGTGGCGATACTATTTTCCAAGGAAACCAGTTGTGTTCCTTGGAAAAGTGTTTGAAAAATCGCCTTAGAAAGAGAAATTTTTAATTCTTCCTGAATATCTTTCCAGAGAGTTTCGTTGCTCATTTTATTTTTAGCTTTCTTTTGGGCAGAAGAAATTAAAGGAAGGCAAAGTCATTATAGAAAGTTATCCACAATTTGTCAATAACG
>CAYVNK010000019.1:0-12763 GCA_964452885.1 uncultured Gammaproteobacteria bacterium | reverse complement strand
CCAACAGGCGAAGTAGGGATTTGCCATGCAGATGTAGGCAAGAAAACGTACTTTGTATCCAATACTCCCGACTTTGATCCACTTATCCATCCCTGCTAGCAAGAATGGCGTAAACGCTCCCCCTTCTCCATGAAGGAATGTCTTAACTGTATAGCTATAGGCATTTGTGGAGGCGGCTGTCCCTATCACGTTTACCTTAAGAAAGGAACGATCTGGGCTTTGGACGACGCATTTTGTATTCATTCAAAAACAAGCCTTGAGTTCCTTATCAAGGATTTGTGGGAACAAACAAGAACCAAAACTGAACCAGTAACATGAACATAAGACCACTGATTGCGAAATTGCTTCGCAAAATCGCTTGGTTACAGCGATTATCCGTAAGGATTCAGTGGTCTTTTCTCTTTTTTTAAAAAGTGAGTGCTTTACTTGTGAATGAAATTTGTTAAGATTAATTTAACGAAATTAGTAAAATTTAATAAAAAAATAAAAAAGTGTATCCCCAAATAATATTTTCCCTTAATAAAGGTTTAGACAAATGGGTCGGTTACCATTTTTTGGATCATCAAAGAGGTGGACATGACTTCGGTAAGTTCATAATCAAAGTTCATCCAGAACTTTCTTCGATTAAA
This sequence comes from uncultured Gammaproteobacteria bacterium, assembly GCA_964452885.1. Classification (GTDB taxonomy): domain Bacteria; phylum Patescibacteriota; class Microgenomatia; order UM-FILTER-40-11; family UM-FILTER-40-11; genus CAYVNK01. The sequence goes on along the minus strand of CAYVNK010000019.1, from coordinate 12,134 downwards.
GAATATTCTAGTGAAAAAAAGAAACGAGCTGGTGTCGAACAGTACGTTGACTCCTTCTATGAAGTACATGAAATTCAACTTGAAGGCATCAGAAAAAAATTTGAAGAAGATTGGAGGCAAATAGCACGGCCATTTTTTCAGGCGATTGACCAGATTTTCGATCATCCTTGGCCGAAGAGTCCCTACTTAGCCTATCCATCTATTTTTCCTTGCGGCCCTAGATTTCTTGAACAAAAATCTTTTCAGATTTTCTATCTTGACCAGCCTCTAATTAGTATTGCCCATGAAATCCTTCATTTCCTTTTCTATGACTACCTAAAGAAAAATTTTCCCAGAGAGGATTTATCTTCCAATGATGTTTGGATACTCTCGGAGATTGTTAATACCTTGACCTTAGACAGTCCAAGATTTGCAAAAATCCTTATGTCTACCCACCTCCATCCTTATCCAGCCCAAAAAGATTTACTCAATTGTCTCAAACCCCTCTGGAAAACAGAGAGCCTAAACAACTTTTTAGAAAAGGGTCTCGATTTAATTAAGCATAGGCTTAAGTAACGCAAGAGATAACAGTAATCATTTAGGATTGGATAAACTTCGGTTGTTTTTTAAACCTTAAGTCTTGTTTGCTAGAAGAGATTAAAAATGTTTCTAGGGAAGGATATTAGGGGATTTTTTTCTACATTTTTTGAGTATGAAATTTATAATAATCCGGATCAGGACTTTAATAAAGCCTATGTAAAAGCAATAAATCGTTGTTACCCGAGTAGAGCAAATTTAGTAAACTTGCGCTAACAGGTTTAGGGAGCCCTTAAATTGAGCATTGACTTTTAGCAATCGAGTTGCTAAACTGCCAAGAGAGATTTTAATAGGGGAGATAATTATGGACAATACCGATATTGTTAGCAGCGAAAGCCTTTCCGGAGAAATGAAAATTCCTTTAATTGCTTTGCGTGACGTCGTAATTTTTCCGTTTACGGAAATTCCGTTAACTTTTGGCCGAATTAAATCAAACGCCGCCATTTCTGCTGCTTTTAAAGTTAACAAACTAATTTGTTTTGTTTCTCAAAAAAACTCCCGTACGGAAATTCCCGGCGAAGAAGATTTATATAAAATCGGGACTTTGGCTTCAATCGAACATGTCATTGAAAGCGACGGCAATATTCATGCTTTAGTTAAGGGAATTTACCGGGTCAGAATCGAGAAAGTTTTGCAAACGGAACCTTTTTTTATGGCTACAGTTATCAAAGATAAAGAAGTAGTTTTTGAAGACGATAGTCTGCGTGCCCTAAGCAAACATGTTACCGAACAAATTCAAAAAGTTTTTAATTTAGGCAAACCGATTGATGTCATGATTTTGATGAAACTTCTTTCCGGGGTTTCCACCGAAGAATTGGCCAATCAGGTGGCGATGATTTTGGATTTGAAGCCGACCGACCGGCAAATACTCCTGGAAATTTCTTCGGTTAACGAAAGATTGGAAAGAGTTGCGGAAAGATTGTCCTACGAAATAAAAATTCTTGATTTGGAAAAATCGATTGCCAGTAAAACCCAGGCGCGTTTTGATAAAGGAATGCGGGAAGCGGTTTTAAGGGAAAGGAAAAGAACCATCGAAAAAGAGTTGGGAGAATTGGGTGTGGAAGAAGATGAAAAAGAGATTAGGGAATTAAAGGAAAAAATTGATAAAGCGGGTATGCCGGTTGAAGTTCATAAAAAATCAATAGAAGAGCTTAACCGCTTAAAAAAAATGTCTTTTAATAATCCCGAGATGGGTTATGTCAGATCATATTTGGATTGGCTGGTGACACTTCCTTGGTCAACTGAAAGTCCGAATGATGTCAGCTTGAATAAGGCAAAAAAAATTTTAAACGAAGATCATTGGGGGCTGGAAAAAATTAAAGAAAGAATTCTGGAGTACTTGGCAGTGATGAAATTAAAAAGTTTGAGAGTCGGACAGACAAAGTCAAAGGTTGAAGATATTAGTGGACCGACAATTCTTTGTTTTATTGGTCCGCCGGGAGTGGGAAAGACTTCCATCGGTAAGTCAATCGCCCGTTCTTTGGGGAGAAAATTTGTTCGAGTTTCCTTAGGAGGAATTAGAGATGAAGCAGAAATTCGGGGGCACCGTCGGACTTATGTTGGTGCTTTGCCGGGAAGAATTATTCAGGGAATTAAAAATGCGGGGACCAGAAATCCGGTTTTTATGCTGGATGAGATTGATAAAATCGGTGTTGATTTCCGCGGCGATCCCTCATCCGCTTTATTAGAAGCTTTAGATCCGGAACAAAATAAAGAGTTTTCTGATAATTATTTAGAAGTTCCTTTTGATTTGTCAAAAGTTTTCTTTATTACCACCGGAAATATGCTGGATACGATTCCACCGGCCTTGCGTGACCGGATGGAGGTTATTCGCTTCCCCGGTTACACCGAAGAAGAAAAATTTAATATTGCCCAGAAATATTTATGGCCTAAGCAACTTCAAGTTAACGGACTTTCCAAAGAACAATTTATTTTAGTCAAAGAGGCCCTACTGGAAATTATCAGAAGTTATACTCGGGAAGCCGGAGTGAGGAATCTGGAAAGAAGTTTGGCTTCCGTCTGCCGTAAGATTGCCAAAAAAATTGCCGAGAAAAAACCGGTGGAAAAGGAAATTAGCTTGGCGATGGTCCGTAAATTTTTGGGATCCCAGCGTCTAACCCCCACCGTTTTGGAAAAAGAAGACGAAATCGGTATGTCTACCGGTTTGGCCTGGACCGAAGCCGGCGGTGAAGTTTTATTTGTGGAAGTGGCTTTAATGCCCGGCCGGGGAACGCTTTTGCTGACCGGACAATTGGGAGACGTGATGAAGGAATCCTGTCAGGCGGCAATGACTTTCTGTAAAAGCCATTTTAAACAGTTGGGATTGAAAGAAAATTTTGCCCAGAAAATGGATGTTCATATTCATGTTCCAGAAGGCGCTGTTCCTAAGGACGGTCCTTCAGCGGGGGTAGCGATGGCAGTTGCTTTAGTCTCTGCTTTGACGAAGAAGCCCACCCGCCGGGAAGTGGCGATGACCGGAGAAATTACCCTAAGGGGCAGAGTAATGGAAATTGGCGGGGTTAAAGAAAAGGTTTTGGCGGCCAGAAGAGTCGGCATTAAGACGGTAATTTTACCAAAGGATAACAGAAAAGATTTGCAGGAAATTCCGACGGAACTTAAAAAAGATTTACAATTTGTCTTTGTAGACAATCTTTTTGATGCCTTTAAAGTGGCGGTCAAAGAGTAAATCCTGGTCGTTTTTCATTTGGTAAAAATAACATTAGTGTAGTTTCCCTTCTCCCCCAGTTCTGTAAATAGATTTTTTAAAAGGGAAGACGGATATTTGACGAAATTTTCCTGACGGAGTACCCAAAAAGAAGACCAGAAATTTTGCGCTATCCGACAAAATTCTTTTTCGCTCATGCCGGAGCGTTTAATGCCGTAGGGCCAGATTTCCGCGACCACGGGAACACCCGTGGCAAAGATCTGCCGGCCGCCCTTAAAAACATAGCCTTCATACCCTTGAACATCACTCCAGATTAAAGAGATCTCCCGGGTAAAGTTTTTAGGCAGGGAATCGATAATCGAGTCTATGGTTTGGGCTTTAACTTTAATTACTTTTCGTCTTGATTCATTAAAAGGCCCGTCGGCGACGTTATTTTTAAAAGTTTGCCTGATCCGGTGGTCGCCAAAAATATTTTCCGACAATTCTAAAGGCAAATTACCATTCATATCGGAAACAGCATAAAGCAGAGGAATGATTAACTTTTCTAAATAATTGGCTTTAATATTTTTTTCCAACAAAGAAAAGTTTTCCGGTTCCGGTTCAATGGCAATGGCTTTTTCAATCAGTTTGTCGTTAATGACTCCAATTGCCGTCACGCCAATATTGGCACCGATATCAACCAGAGTCCCCTTTTTGAAAGATTTCCTTGCCGACAAGAACTTAAAAACTTTAAAATAAAATTCCCGGTCGTAGTCCCGATGACAAAAAAGGTCCTTGCTGATTTCTTTATCTTGGCAAAAGACGGTAAAAGTTCCTTGTTTGGTGGAAACAGTAATTTGTTTCTTGAAAACACCGGCGATTTTCCAGAGAAGAAATCTGAAGTAAAACCTTATTTTTTTGCCGATTTTTTTTAAGAGCGTCTCCAATTGGTGTCGCCAGCGAGAATCGAACTCGCGATTTTCGGGATGAGAACCCGACGTCCTGGACCGCTAGACGATGGCGACTTGGCACTTTGCTACGAAACCTTGCGTCCCTGCCCGACACGCAAGACAAGCTTGCTGTCGTTGCAGGCGGGCTAAACCGCTAAACGATAGCGCCTTTTAAGGCAAACTAATTATACCTGGAATTCGAGATATTGACAAACCGTTTTTAAGGCCTTATTATTTCTTGTTAAGTTCAAGATTTCCTCTTAGCCACAACCGTGTGGCTTTATTTCAATAGAGAATCAAACTTTCCCGCCTTGGCGGGATACCGCATCAGCCACGTCAGACGTAGTCAACTTGCTGTGCGGTAGTTTATTTTTTAGCTTTAAAAAGGGCTATGGACGAAAAAGTTTTTCTGACCAGTGAAGGCTTTAAAAAAATTGAGGAAGAAGCGGAGACTTTAAGGAAGGTGACTCGACCTCAAGTGGTCGAGCGCTTGGTGTTGGCCAGAAGCCAAGGCGATCTTTCGGAAAACAACGAATATGCAGCCGCTCGGGATCAACTGGCTTTTCTCGACGGCCGACTTGAAGAGCTTGAAGATTTAATTTCTCGGGCGAAAATTGTTGATAAAAGTCACGGTTCTTGCGGTTGCGTCGGTTTTGGTTGCCGAGTAACGGTTAATAATGGAAACGCTGACTCCGTCTTCCATATTGTCGGTGATTGGGAAGCCAATCCCTCGGAAAAGAAAGTCTCTTACTCTTCCCCCTTAGGCCAGGCTTTATTGGGAAAGAAAGTCGGCGAAGAAGTTAATTTTGAAGCCCCGGCCGGGAAAATCCTCTATAAAATTATCAACATCGATTAACTTGGGGTTTCCTTCTTTTTGTGTTAAAATTCTTTTAAATGGCAGCTTTAGATAATCTTCGTGAAATACGAATCGAAAAACTTAGGCAGTTAAGAGAGTTGGGAATTGATCCTTATCCGGCGAGAACGGAAAGAAAAGAAACCAACGCTGAGGCTTTGAAAATGCTGGGGAAGAAAGTTTCGGTGGCTGGCCGCTTGATGGGATTGCGGGGACACGGCGGCTCGACTTTTGCGGATTTAATGGACCAAACGGCAAGAATTCAACTTTTTTTTTCCAAAGATACCCTGTCGGATAAATACAATCTTCTTAAATTGTTGGACTTGGGTGATTTTGTCGGGGCTCAGGGAGAAGTCTTTAAAACTCAGGCCGGAGAAGTGACCATAAAAGTAACCGACTTTTCTATTTTGACTAAAGCCATTAGACAATTACCGGAAAAATGGCACGGAGTTACCGATATTGAAACCAGACTTCGTCAAAGATATCTTGACTTGATTATGAATCCCGAAGTTCGGGAGATGTTTATCAAGAAGGCCAAGTTCTGGCAGGCGGTGAGAAAATATTTAAACGAGAAGGGATTTCTGGAAGTGGAGACCCCGGTTTTGGAAGCCGTTCCGGGCGGGGCCGACGCCAGGCCGTTTGTCACCCATCATCACACTTTAGATATCAACCTTTATTTGCGAATTTCTTTGGAACTTCATTTAAAAAGACTGATGGTGGGCGGTTATGACCAGGTTTTTGAAATCGGCAGAATTTTTAGAAATGAAGGTATCGATGCCGAACATTTGCAAGATTATACGTCAATGGAATTTTATTGGGGTTATGCCGATTATCTGATGTTAATGGATTTTATTGAAGATTTTTATAAATATCTGGTCAAGGAAACTACCGGCGGATTAAAAACTATGCGCAATGGTGCAGAAATTGATTGGTCAAAAAAATGGCCAAGACTTGATTACTGCCAGCTTTTTGAGGAAAAAACCGGTATAAATTTGGCCAAAGTTACTTTTGAAGAATTAAAAAAGAAAGCAGAAGAATTCCACTTAAAATTAGAAGAGAAAATCGGCAGAGAAAGATTAATTGACATGATTTACAAAAAAACAGTACGACCGACCTTAATTCAACCTTGCTTTTTGATTAATTTGCCAGTAGAAATTTCTCCTTTGGCGAAAAGAAAGCCCGAAAGTTCCCATTTGACGCAAAGATTTTTAATTATGGCTGGTGGGACAGAATTAGGCAATGGTTTTTCTGAATTAAACGACCCGATTGACCAGAAAGAAAGATTTGTTGCTCAACAAAAACTGCGTGATGCCGGTGATGATGAAGCACAAATGCTGGATGAGGATTTTGTGGAAGCGCTCGAATATGGTATGCCGCCTACGGCCGGTTTTGGTCTAAGCGAGAGACTCTTTTCCTTTTTAATGGATAAGCCGATCCGAGAAACGGTTTTTTTCCCGACCATGAGAAAGGAATAAAAATGATTACCAAAGAACAAGCCTTACAAATAATTAACGAACATGTTGCCAACAAGAATATTGTTAAACATATGTTGGCGACTGAGGCTTTAATGGGTGGAGTTTACGATGAATTAAAAAGGGAAGGAAAAAGTGATGAAGCTTTGGGAGGAACGAAAGAAGAATGGATGATGGCGGGACTTTTACATGACGGCGATTATTGTGAAGAGGTTCCCCTGGAAAAGCAGGGAATTCAGATTAGCGAGTGGGTTAAAGCTAAGGCCGTGCCTGCCGGCAGGCAGGGATTTGAATTACCTGAAAATGTTGCTTATGCCATGGCGGCACACAATTGGCATGGGACGGGTAAAGAACCAAAAACTTTAATGGATTGGACTATTTTTATGGGAGATTCTTTAACTGGTTTAATTGTGGCGACTACCCTAGTTTTGCCCAGTAAAAAATTAATAGATGTCGACTCCCCAATGGTTTTAAGAAGGTTTGGTGAGCGCTCTTTTGCCAAAGGCACCCGACGGGAAAATATTCAAATGTGCCAAGAAAAAATTGGCCTATCATTGGAAGAGTTTGTTAGAATCTCTTTAGAATCAATGCAAAAAATCAGTAATGATTTAGGACTTTAAAATGGTAGATATTAAAAAAATTAGAGAAAATCCGGATTTTTTCAAAAAGGCGACTGCGGATAAACAGCGCGATCCGAATTTAGTGGATGAAATTTTAAAACAAGATGAAGCAGAAAGAGCCCTTTTACAAAAGGTGGAAATTTTACGGGCAGAGAGAAACAAACTAGGCAAAGAAAATATTGAAAGGGGTAAGGAAATAAAGAAAGAACTGGAAGAATTGGAAAATAATTTAAAAATGGCAGATGCCGGTTTAATTTCTGCTCTTTGGCGTTTACCTAATCCTGCGCTTCCTAAAGTGCCGGTAGGTAAAGATGATAACGAGAATACGGAAATAAAAAAAGTGGGGGAAGTCACAAAATTTGAATTTCCCGTAAAGTCACAGGTTGAGTTAGGTGAATTACTTGATTTAATTGACACTCAAAGAGCCGGTAAGGTTTCCGGAACCAGATTTGGCTATCTAAAAAATGAAGCGGTATTATTGGAGCTGGCTTTGGTGAATTTGGGAATGAAATTTTTAATTGAAAAAGGTTTTACTCCAATTCTTCCGCCGGCTTTGATTCAAAAAGAAGTCATGGCGGCGTTGGGATATAATAATTACGGTTTTGAGGAAACTTATATTTTACCGGAGGATGATCTGTGTTTGATTGCGACGGCCGAACACGCCATTGTTCCTTATTTTAAAGATGAAGTTTTACAGGAAGGCGATTTACCAAAAAGATTTGTGGGTTTTTCTAGTGCTTTCAGAAGAGAAGCCGGTTCGTACGGTAAAGATACGAAAGGAATTTTAAGAGTTCATCAGTTTGATAAATTGGAAATGGTCTCTTTTGTTAAACCGGAAGATTCGGAAAAAGAACATGAGTTTTTGCTTTCGCTCGAAGAAGAGTTAATGCAAAAGCTGAAACTCCCCTACCGCGTTTTACAAATTTGCACAGGAGATTTAGGCGATCCGGCCGCTAATAAATATGATGTTGAAACCTGGTTTCCTTCGGAAAATAAATATCGGGAAACTCATTCAACCAGCAATTGTACTGATTATCAGTCAAGAAGATTAAAGATAAGGTTTAAAAGAAAAACCGGAGAAACGGAATTTGTCCATATCTTAAATGGGACAGTTTTTTCCCAAAGACCAATTTTGGCGATTTTAGAAAATTATCAGCAAAAAGACGGATCGGTTATTATTCCCGAAGTTCTTCGTGACTATATTGGCAAAGACAAAATTTCTCCCAAAAGCTGATCTTCTTTAAAATCAATAATTTTAACCGGAACGATCTTTCCCTTAATATTTTTGATATTTGATATTTGATCTTTGATATTGATTATCCATCCGTTTTCCGTTATTCCCTCCCACTGGCTTCCTTTTTGTCTGACCATAAGGCAGTGAAATTTTTTATTGATCATTTGTTTTGCTTCATCATTATGAATATTTTTTATAGTAGCCATAATTTCTTTTACTCTTTCTTTTTTTATATTAGCAGGCAAGTCTCGCCACTTTTTTTCTTTAATCATCTCGTAAGCTTTGGTTCCTTTACGGGCAGAAAAAGGAAAGACATGGGTAAAAGAAATTTTTACACATCTGATAAATTCCAATGTTTCTTGAAATTCTTCGTCAGTTTCTCCGGGAAACCCCGTAATTAAATCGGCACGGAAGGTAAATTTGGGGATTTTATTTTTAATAAATAATAACGAATCCGTTAATTTGTTAATATCTATATTTCGGTTCATTCTTTTTAGAACAGCAGGCGAACCGGATTGCAGAGAAAGATGAAGGGAGCGGGTGATTCTTTGATTTTTAATTATCAACTCCAAAAATTCTGAAGAAAGCATTTCCGGATAAATTGAAGAAAGAGTAATTCTTTCAACCTTAGTTTTATTAGAAATTAGATTAATTAGGTCAATTAAGGTAATTCCGTTTAGGTCCTTTCCGTAGAGAGCGATATTAATACCGGTTAAAATAATTTCTTTGACTCCCCTAACAACCCAGAAATTTATTTCTTCAATTAGTTTATCGGGTAGAACACTTTTTAGCAGACCGCGAAGATAGGCAGTTAAGCAGAAGGAACAATAAAGATCGCACCCGTCTTGAATTTTTATAAACTTTCTGCCTGAGCGAATATAAGCGTTATCAATTATCGGAAACACGCTAACTTTGTTAAATGGACCTAATTTTTGTTCGAGTAAATTTACTGTTCTTGATTTATCTTCATTGGGAATAACTAAGTCAGCTTCCGGTAAATCAATGAAAAATTTTTCTTTGGCGGTGACGGCGCAGCCAATAACTGTCAGAAATGCTTTGGGAAACTTCTTTCTTAGCTCTCTTATTTTTTGTCGGGTTTCCTTCTCTGCTTTTTGGGTAACCACACAAGTATTTAGAAGCACTAAATCGGACGGTGATCCGTTCTCAACCGGCTGTAGTCCGTGGTCCATAAGCTCTTTGCCGATAGTTTCCATCTCCGCCTGATTTGTTCGGCAGCCAAGGCTGTAGGTTGTGAATGTTTTTGGTGTTACAATTGTGTTTGCCATCGTGGCTAATTTTAGCAGAGAACGATCATGAAATCATTTATTAGAAAATTATTTTTTGGGAGTGAGGTTTTGGAGAGGGTCTATTCACCGATTAACGGCGAGATTTTGGTGACTGAGAATTTGTTTGGTAAGAGGGAAATGAAGGTGGGAGAAGTGAGTCAATCGGGGGGATTGGTTAAAAAGCTATGGAATTCAATTTTCAATTTGAAATCTTGCCTGGCGGCAGACAGGTTTTCAATTTTCAATCAATTTTCAAAATCCAATTTTAAATGTTTAATTTTGGGTTTGGGTGGCGGAACATTAGCATCATTGATTGTTAACCGCTATCCGCAAACCGCCAAAATAACAGGAATAGAAATAGATCCCAAAATAATTGAATTAGGGAAGAAGTATTTTGATTTGGATGAAATTAAGAATTTGGACATTGTAATAGCCGATGCTATCAAGGAAATTTCTTTTCCAAAATTCATAATACGTAATACAAAATACAATCTTATTTTGGTGGATTTGTATTTAGGTCAGGAATTTCCCAAAGAAGCCGAAAGCAATGAGTTTTTAAATTCCTTAAAAAGTATTTTAGAAAAAGACGGTTTAATTATTTTTAACCGCCTGAATTTCGGGAAACATAAAAAGGAAACTGCTCAATTTAAGGAAAAAATAGCTCAATTCTTCCCCTACCTGATTAGTAGAGAAGTTGACTATAATTTACTTGTTTTTGCTTTTCTTGAGGCTCAAAAAAAGGTATACTGTTAAGACGATGTTAAAAATCTTTCAGCGGTTGTTTGATGTTAATCTCAAAGAGGTGGAAGTACTGCAACCAGTGGTGGAAGAGGTTAATTCTTTTGAGCCGGAAACAGCAAGGCTTTCCGACGAGGAACTCGCGGCCAAAACTCCGGAATTTAAACTTCGGCTGTTAAAAGGAAGCTTGCTGGATGAACTTTTGCCGGAAGCTCTCGCGGTTATCCGCGAATCGATTAAAAGAACCGTTAATCAGCGGGCTTTTGATGTTCAATTGATGGCGGCAATTACGCTTCACAAAGGCCGGGTAGCCGAGCAAAAAACCGGAGAAGGAAAAACTCTTTCCGCCGCTTTGGCGGCTTATGTCAATGCCCTTTTGGGTAAAGGAGTTCATATCGTTACTACTAATGATTATTTGGCCAGGATTGGTACCGGTTGGTATGGCCGTGCCTTAACTAAACTTGGTTTGAAAGTGGCCTGTATTATTCACGAAGAAGCTTTTATCTATGACCCGAAATTTTTCCTGCAAGACGAAGTCGATAATCGTCTGGCTCACCTCTCGCCGATTTCTCGAAAAGAGGCTTACGAGGCGGATGTCACTTACGGAACCAATAACGAGTTTGGCTTTGATTATTTGCGGGATAATCTGGTCCCCGATGTTTTGGAAATGGTCCAGCGGGGTCATCACTATGCTATTGTCGATGAGGTGGATTCGATTTTAATTGATGAAGCCAGGACGCCACTGATTATTTCCGCCCCGGATACCGAACCCACCAAAAAATATTATGAATTTGCCAGACTGATTTCTTCTTTATCTCCCGACACGGATTACACTTCGGACGAAAAAACCAAAACCGTTAATTTGTCTGAACACGGAATCCGTAAACTGGAAAAGATCTTAAATGTCGATAATCTTTACGAAAAAGATTTTGAAACAATTCATCATGTTGAAAACGCTTTAAAAGCGAGAGTCCATTTTTTGCGTGACCGGGATTATGTGATTAAAGACAATCAGGTGGTGATTGTGGATGAGTTTACGGGAAGACTCATGTTTGGCCGGAGATGGTCCGAAGGTTTGCACCAGGCCGTTGAAGCCAAAGAAAATGTTCCGATTCAACAAGAATCAAAAACATTGGCGACAATTTCCTTCCAGAATTATTTTCGGATGTACGAGAAATTGGCGGGAATGACCGGAACGGCGGCCACCGAGGCGGAGGAGTTTAAAAAAATTTACGGATTGGAAACTACCGTTATTCCTACCAACCGGCCGATGGTCCGGAAAGATAATTCGGACGTGATTTATAAAAATCAGCGGGCCAAATACGCGGCGATTGTTAACGAAATTGAAGATTGCTATAAAAGAGGCCAGCCGGTCTTGGTAGGTACCACCTCCGTTTCCAAAAACGAAATTATCGACCAGTTCTTAAATCACCGGAAAATCCCCCATCAACTTCTAAATGCCAAACAGCACCAGAAAGAGGCGGAAATTATTTCCAAAGCCGGGGCAAAAAACGCGGTCACGATTGCGACCAATATGGCCGGCCGGGGGGTCGATATTGTTTTGGGCGGGGCCATGCCCCAGGAAATTGATTTTAAAAACAAGAAAGAATATCAAAGTGCCTTAAAAGAATGGCAAAAGAAACACGACGAAGTGGTTTCTTTCGGCGGATTGCATGTCGTCGGTACGGAAAGACATGAATCAAGAAGAATCGATAACCAGCTCCGCGGTCGTTCCGGCCGGCAAGGGGATCCCGGTTCTTC
>CAYVNK010000018.1:0-13013 GCA_964452885.1 uncultured Gammaproteobacteria bacterium | reverse complement strand
CAATACTTTTCATCACTACCATGATAGGAGAAAAAGAAAAAGGAAGTCAAGAGAAGATTATCTTAAGTAAGCCAGCGGGTTTTGGTTTTTGTCATTCAGTCTGATTTCAAAATGGCAGTGCGGACCGGTGCTTCTGCCACTTGAACCCATCAAACCAATTAAATCCCCTCTTTTGACCGTTTGGCCAACATTAACCAAAACTTTAGACAGATGAGCATAAAGAGTAAGGTAGCCGTTGCCATGATTAATCATGACCCTGTTTCCGTAACCGACATTATCCGGCCAACCGGCAACCGTGATTGTTCCGGCATCCGCCGCTAAAATCGGAGTGCCAACACTATTGGCAATATCTATTGCTTTATGATACCAACTGAAGTATTGGGTAATCCTGCCGGTAGTCGGCCAGATAAAAATTCCCGAAGCGGTAATTGTCCCGGCGTTAGGTGTTTGCTGGGCAACATATATACGCGGTGCTTGAGGCTGGGGCATTTGCCCGTCAGGCACAATTAAAATTTGACCGACGGCTAAGGCAAAAGTTTCATCATTGGTAAAAGTATTAAAGGGATAATCAACAATTCCCTGCGGATCAATACTGTAGCGCTTGGCAATGGAATAAACCGTATCGCTCCGTTGAACTTTATGGACAATACCGGTAATCGGGGGAATTTTTAAAGTCTGACCCGGCTTTAAGGTAATATTTGTCCCCAAATCATTAGCCCACTTGATCGTCTCGGCCGAGATTTGAAATTTTTGGGCAATACCGGAAAGGGTATCACCGGATTGAACCGAATAATCAATGACCTTGGCCCGCCGCTGACTATCGGCCACTTGGGTCGTAGTTTGTTCTTCCGCTTCGGTCACCGAAGACAAAACCGCCGACGGCGGCGGCGTCTGAGCAAAAGAATTTCCTCCGGGTAAAGAATTGGCAATAATCGGCGCCAAAATAATGCCCAAAACGACCAGTCCGCCCATACCTGAATGCACTAGCGGCCGAACAAATTTCCCCCGGCCCTCATAAAGTTTTTCGGCAACGGAACTTTTGGCATTCTCCAAATGTCTTAAAGACTGGTAAAGGCGGACGAAAAGAAAGCGGTACCAACCCTGCAAAAAAAGTATAAAATCAGATAACAGAAGTTTCATTTTTGAGCGAGATAAGAATAGCACAGCCGGAGAGAAAATGTCAAAAATAGAACCAATTAGAAAATAGAAATTAAGGATTATCCCTTGGTTAAACTGTCCAAAAAGTCTTTATTGCTTTTGGTTCTTTTCAACCGCTCGGTAATCACTTCCGTTCTTTCGTCCTGATTTAAAATATCAATCATCCGGCGGAAAGTAACAATCTTTTCGTAGGTTTTTTTATCGAATAAAAGTTCTTCCTGACGGGTGCCTGATCTTTGAATATCAAAAGCCGGGAAAACTCTTCGGTCAGCCAATCTACGGTCTAAATGCAATTCCAAATTACCGGTCCCTTTGAATTCTTCATAAATCAGGTCGTCCATCCGGGAGCCGGTATCAATTAAACAGGTACCGATAATGGTTAAGCTCCCGCCATTGTCAATATTTCTGGCTGCCCCTAAAAAGTGCTTGGCCGGAAATAAAGCCGCCGGGTCAAAGCCCCCGGAAAGGGTTCTACCGGAAGTCGGCATGGCCAAATTATAGGCCCGGGCCAATCTGGTAATCGAATCCAAAACAATTACCACATCCCGACCCTGCTCCACTAATCTTTTGGCTCTTTCCAAAGCCAGTTCGGCAATATGGGTCTGTTCTTCCGGCGCTTCGTCAAAGTTGGAAGAATAAACTTCACCGGTCTTGTCGGTAACTTTCGCGACATGCATATTAATGTCAGTCACCTCTTCCGGTCTTTCGCCGATAAGAACCGCCATTAAATGAATTTTCGGATAGTTCTTGCCAACCGCCGCGGCAATATCCTTAATTAAATAAGTTTTGCCGGCTTTTGGCGGTGAAACAATTAAGCCTCGCTGCCCTTTGCCGATTGGGCTGACCAAATCCAAAAGACGGGTGGAAAGAACATCTTGTTCTGTTTCCAAAATCAAATGCTCATTGGGAAAAATCGGAGTCAGTTCGTCAAACCAAGGGCGATTGCCCAGTTTTTCCACCGGCTCATCATTCACTGTTTCGACTTTCAAAAGTCCCCAATACCTTTCATTATCCTTGGGTCTTCTCGCTTGACCGCCGATAACATCGCCCGGACGCAGTTGAAACCTTCTGATTTGTGAAGAAGAAATATAAATATCATGGTCAGAAGGCATTCCTTCGGGCCGCAAATAACCATGACCGGCAGTTGTTAAATCCAAAACTCCCGTCACTTTTTCTGTTGGCAGTCCGGCATCAGGAATGACCCGGTCATCAACAAAACCGTTAAAACCATTTGTTCCTGTCCGAGGAGCAAACGTTTGTGAAACTGGTGCTTGCACAGTAGGTGTTGGTGTTGGTACTGGTACTGGTGCTTGCGCTGTAAGCGTCGAAACCACTGGAGTGGGACCACCAATAATATCTTCAACCGTAATCGCGGGACTGGCCGCCGGGGAAGAGTCGGGAGAAACTTTTTTAACCATATTAAAAAAAACTAAATAATAAAAAAGAGTTTTTACCCAGAAAAACTGTCTTTAAATTAAATTTGCCTGAGGATTCATTTGGAAAATCTTCAAATTTGGAAAATTACCCGAGAAGCTATTTAAACTAGCCATATTTAAACATATTGCCATCCCTTTGTCAATGGGAGTTTTTCTTCTACTCAACGAGGATGGTACGTTTACCCGCCTAAAATTTCTGTGCTCAGAGGAAGACGGTACGCCTGCCCAACCTACCGTCCTCCATCTCAGAACAGAAACCCTTACCAAAATTTTGGCGGGCCTACCAAAAGACGAAAAAATTTATTCTTTTCAGGCTATTTTAACCAGGTGCTTTTTAATCTTAAAACCGCCTCAAAAAATCTCTTGACAATTATTTTTATCGGTGCTATGTTTTTTCCAGGATTTAAAAAATCTGTCCTTAAATCCTAATAATTAAGGGCATTACTATTCGTAAGCTTAACATCAAAAACCAAGACTTAGCGGTAGTAATGCTCTTTTTTTGTTTTTTTAACTTCTACTGCCTCACTTCCCAATCCGCATCACCACCAAATTCTGCCCCAATCTGGAAATATCTCTGAATTGGTTTCTCATCCAATCAGTGGAAGTAACCTCTTTAACCGACTTCAAATTAAACACTTTGCCTTGTACCGTCTGGTACAGGGCTTTGCCCAAAAGGGTAAATTTTCTTTTAAGAAGATTGCCAAGCCTTCGTTTGCTCATTACCTGAAATATACCACAAATTTTTCTTTATTGTCAAGCCTATAAAATAATTTAGGGAAAAAAGTGGTATACCTATAGTAAATTACTTCATGCAAAATAGCCTTACTTTCAACAATTTTAAAGGAATTTTTAATTCTGGTGGATAACTTTGGAAAACTTCTTGACAAAAGGAAAGGGAGCAGTTTACTTATTATTTATTATTCTCACCACTTCATGAAGACTTTTGGCGTTAACTGAAGATAAAACCTGGCTAAAACCTAATTTCTTGGCTTCTTTGGCCCGCTTTTCTTCCCCACTTACTCTTCTTATTTCTCCCAAAAGCCCGACTTCCCCAAAAGCACAGATCTTCCCCGATAGGCTCTGATTTTTAAAGCTGGAAATAATGGCCAGGCAAATACCCAAATCGGCTGCCGGCTCGGAAATTTTAAACCCCCCGGCAACCTTCACAAAGATATCTTGATTATATAGTGGTATATTTAAAGCCTTTTGCAGAACTGCCGAAAGTAAAAGCACCCGGTTATAATCAACTCCCGAAACTACTCTTCGCGGAATAGCCAAGGCACTTTGGGCGACCAGGGCTTGAATTTCCAAAAGCATCGGTCTCGTACCTTCCATAGCACAGACCGTGACACTGCCCCGCCTCGACTCGCCGTCTTTGGCGAGGCGGGCCTCATTTCCCCTATCTCCCAAGAAAATTTCAGATGGATTTTTGACTTCTTCCATACCTTTTTCCGACATTTTAAAAACCCCTACCTCATCTGTCGGCCCAAAACGGTTTTTAAAGCCCCGAAGGAGCCTTAACTCGGTAAATCTCTCTCCCTCTAAGAACAAAACGACGTCAACCATATGAGAAAGAATCATTGGTCCGGCAATTTCTCCTTCTTTAGTTACATGACCAACTAAAATCAAGGTGATCCCTTTTTTCTTTCCTATTTCCAAAAGCTTTTGCGCACAGCCGCGGACTTGAGAAACCGAACCGGGATAACTTTCAAAGTCTTCCGACCAAAGAGTTTGGATGGAATCAATGATCACTAAGGTTTCTCCATCTATTTTTTCAAATTCTTCGATAATTCTGTCCGCATTTGTCTCCGAAAGGAGCAAAAGATTGGTTCCTTCAACTCCCAACCTCTCCGCCCGGCCTTTTACTTGTTCTGGTGATTCTTCACCTGATACATAAAGTATGCTTAAACCCGACATTTTCTTAACTAATTGAAGAAGTAATGTACTCTTACCGACTCCGGGCTCTCCGGCCAGTAAAATAACCGAAGCTTTCACGAAACCGTTTCCCAAAACGCGGTCAAACTCTTCTATTCCTGAAGAAAATCTTTGTTTAAGAGAAGTTTTAATTTCCGAAAGTTTTAATGGTTTATTTTCTTCATTTCTGTCTTGTCGTCCCCCATCTTTGAACTTTAATCTTTGCTCTTTGAATTCTTTCATCGTGTTCCATTGTCCGCAGTTCGGACATTTCCCATACCATTCCACTGATTCATATCCGCATTCCGAACAAACAAAATTAGATATTTTCTTCTTCATCTTTTACAAATAAAGTTGACTGCCACCTGGTTTTTCTTTTTTGAATCCGAAATGTTATGGTGTTCCATTTCACCGTAAAGTTTCTTTAGTAATTCTATTTGTTCAGGAGACCATTTTTCTGGTGCCCCTATACCGGCAAGAGATAGTATCGCAGGATCCATCAAGTTAAAATAGGGATTTTCTCTACTGGACATTGTCATCTTATCTTGGATTTTATAACACAGAAGCTTTGAATGCAAAAAAAGTCCGAAGAATTATTTATATTCGATTGGTTTTTGGCTTAAGACTAAGCCTAAGGAAATTCTTCTGGCTTTGCGGTCAACTGACTCAATATAAATTTCAATTTTATCGCCTTCGTTTAAGAAAACCTCCGGCGGGATTTTAGAAATGTGAACTAGGCCTTCAACTCCCGGTTCGATTTCCACTAAAGCGCCAAAAGAAGTAAGCCTCGTTATTTTTCCGGAAAGCCGGGCATCAACCGGGTACTTCTTTTCCAGCTCCTCCCACGGATCAGGCAACATTTGTTTGATGGAAAATTGAATCCGGCCGTCCTCGATACTGATGATTTTTACCTTTACTTTATCTCTTGTTTTAAAGCTCTTACTTAAATCCTCAATTTTTTGCCAGGAAACCTCGGAAATATGCACCAAACCTTCAACGCTTTCGTTTTCAACTTTAATCTTGACAAAAAGTCCAAAAAGAGCCACTTGGGAAATCTCCGCTTCAAATTCTTCGCCATCTTTTAATTTTTTAATCGCTTTGGCGGTTTTTTCAATCTTTTCTGCATCAGAAATCGCCTTTTCCGAAAAAACCAAACGGTTTTGCTCGCGATTAACTTCAATAACTTTGACTAAAAGTTTTTTACCCACCAGTTGGTCCAATTTCCCCTGCCAAAAAGAGCCGATTTGACTGCCGGGTACAAAACCCTGTAAAGAAAACATCGCGTCCACAATTAAGCCACCCTTGTTAATTTCCCGGCCGTGAACTTCGGTCGTTTCACTGGTTTTAAGCATTTCTTCATATTTTGTCCAGGCAAAATCAACGGAAGCTTGCCGCAAAGAAAGCAAAATCTGGCCCTTGTCATTTTCCGTACTGCCGATATAAGCTTTAACTTTATCGCCTGGCTTTAGACTACGAATATAATCTTTACAGCGTTCAAATTCTTTGCCCAAAACCACGCCGTCAGTCTTAGCGCCAATATCAATGAAAATTCCCTTAGAAGAAATTTCCGTAACCATTCCGTCGACAATTTCTCCTTTTTTCAGTCCTCTGACTTTATTTTTTTCCAAAGCTAAAAGTTCCTCCATGGTCGTAGGTTCTTTGGAAGCAACCGATTTTATAATTTTTTTCAATCTAATAATTCCACCTTTCATATATATAAGCCAAGGAAACTTTCGGGTCTTTAGCCCGAAAGAGGAATTGGCTTATTTTCCTTCTTAGTATATGATATAATAATTCTATATGCAATTGTCTATTAAAATTAAACTTATACCCAGCCAAGAACAAAAAAGTATTCTCTTGAAAACCATTGAGACTTACAATAAAGCCTGTGATTTTGTCTCTCAAATAGCTTTTGAAAATAAGACCGCTTCGGTAGTAAAAATCCACCATCTTTGTTACTATGAAATCCGTGAAAAGTTTAATCTTTCTTCTCAAATGGCGGTAAGAGTGGTCGGTAAAGTCGCTGATGCTTATAAAATTGCGAGAAGCAAGAAACTTAGACTTGAAAAACCTCACCATTTTAATAAGTGGGGAGCGGTTATCTACGACCAGCGTATCCTTTCTTGGAAGGGACTTGAAAAGGTATCTATCCTTACGCTTCAAGGAAGACAAATTATTCCTTTGGTCTTGGGAGAATATCAACAAACCAAACTTGTTTATCCCCGCAAGGGACAAGTTGATTTGCTTTATAAAAATAAAGAGTTTTACCTTATACCAATTGTAAATGTTCCTGAACCACCCCAAAAAATAAGCAAAGGCAGTCTGGGAGTTGACCTGGGCATTAAAAATTTGGCTGTTGATAGCGAGGGTGAAATTTACTCTGGAAAGGAGGTAGATGACAAAAGAGTAAAGATTGACAAACTGAAGTCTGCTTTGCAGAAGAAAGGCACTAAATCCAGTAAGAAACACCTTAAAAAACTGTCTGGCAAAGAAAGCAGATTTAGAAGAAATATCAACCATATAATTAGTAAGAAGATTGTGGCGAAAGCTAAAAGACACTCTCTTGTTATTGGTCTTGAAAAATTGACCAACATTAGAGAGAAAACTGTTTTTAGGAAAGCTCAGCGTCGTCAACATTCTTCTTGGGCTTTTGACCAACTGCAAAAATTTATCGGATACAAAGCTGCTCTTGCTGGTATAAGGGTTGTCTTTGTTAATCCCAAAAACACCAGCAGAACTTGTCCTAATTGTGGTTTTGTTAGTAAGGGTAATAGACATAATCAGTCCTCTTTTAAATGTTTATCTTGCAACTTCGCTGAGTTGGCAGATAAAGTGGGAGCAATAAATATCTCCCGTCTGGCTGTTGTCAACCCGCCAATCATAGCCCCCGCAAAGGGAGTTACAAGCCACTTAGTCTTTAGCTAAGTGGTAGTTGACTAAATATTTTGAAAACAAGAGTGTCCCGACGATGAGGTATTTTCGCGGCGCCTTGCGGCGTAACTATCGTCCCCGCTGCGACGTTTCACGACTCTGTTCGGAATGGCCCGTCTCGACTCGCGCCGAGGCGGAAAAGAGGTGGAACCATCGCGCTTAGATCACCGAGACGCTTTTGTTTTCAATTTGCAGAAACAAATTACTTTGTTCCCTAAAAGGTGAAGAGAAAATTTAACGGGGTCAAAAAAAAGATTACATTCGACCATTAGTACGGTTAAGCTAAAACCCTTACGGGCCTTACACCCACCGCCTATCAACCCGTCTCGCTCTTGCGAGCGGACGAGGTTCGTCCTTGCGGACGACCTGGTATTCTTCCAGGGGTCTTTCTCCCCGCCATAGGCGGGGAAACGATTTCTAATCTTAGGGCGGGCTTCCCACTTGAGATGCTTTCAGCGGTTATCCTTAAGAAACATAGCTACCCAGCGTTGCCCTTGATAGGAACAACTGGCACACCAGCGGTTTCCTCCCCCAGGTCCTCTCGTACTGTGGGGGAATCCCTTCAAAAATCGAAACGTATGCTCTGGATAGAGTCCGAACTGTCTTACGACGTTCTGAACCCAGCTCGCGTACTTCTTTAATGGGCGAACAGTCCAACCCTTGGGAGCTTCTACACCCCCAGGATGAAGTGAGCCGACATCGAGGTGCCGAACCGCACCGGCGCTGTGGACGCTCGGGTGCGACCAGCCTGTTATCCCCAGAGTAGCTTATATCCTTTAAGCCCCGCCCACAACCACTGTGTGGCGGGGGATCACTAAGACCTACTTTCGTACCTGCTCGACCTGTCAGTCTCGCAGTCAAGCACCCTTATGCCTTTACGCAAAACACCCGATTTCCATCCGGGCTTAGGGTACCTTTGTGAACTTGTGTTATTCTGTAGCAAGTGACTGCCCCAGTCAAACTGCCAGCCTGACACTGTTCCCCCCGGCGTCTCCAGCCGGGATAGGTTAGATCTGAAAACAACGAAAGAGAGGTATTTCACTTTCGCCTTGCGGCTACCTCCTACACTAAACAGTTCATCGTTTCATCTCAATATCAAGGTGCAGTAAAGCTTCATGGGGTCTTTTTGTCCTAGAGCATATAGGCCGCATCTTCACAGCCATTTCAATTTCACCGAGTGAAAGTTCAAGACAGTTGTCAAGTGGTTAAACCTTTCGTGCGGGTCTGAACTCACCAGACGAGGGACTTCGCTTATTAATTCTTAACTGCATATCGCTATACAGATGGGACTATATCTTCATCCAATATTACTTTGGAGTCTGACGTGTAGTCTCTGAGGATTTTAAAAATTTTGGTATTTTCTTGGTATTCATTTTTTGAATAATTCTTCCAATTCTCTCTATCCCCTTTTTAGATAAATGCTTTCTTGCAAGCATTAAATCAACTATTTTTGAAAAATAATAAAAATCTTTCTTTTTTTCCGTTAACAATTTATTTTTTTCAAAAAACGGAATAATTATTGTCTTAAGATTATTAATTGACCTTACACAATAACGATAAATATTTTCTTTATGATTATCATGTCTTCGGTTAACAAAAATCCTTCCGCACTTAAAGAATCTCTCAATCCTTTTAAGCGAGGTCAGACTCCGTTCACCTTGAGTAATCACAAATTCCGGAAGAATTTGGCAACCAAGTTTTGTTGTTGAATTTTTATTAATACTGACCGTAAAACAACCTTCTCCATCAGTAATTCCAACAACCCAACCAACCATTTTTAATCTTTCCTGCTGATTGTCCGCACTTGTCATTTTTTCACTTTCTCTATGGTAATGCTATACCATTAGAGATTAGTAATGCAAGATACTTCGGATATTCCAGCATTTAGTCAGATTTTACTATGGCAGCAATTCCACCATAGGACGGTTCATTGATGTTATCCCGCCAAAGGCGGGATTTCTCTTCTGAGACTTCATATCGCTATGAAGATCGGACTATATCATCCCCGTACCGTCTGGTACAGGGTTTGGCGTATAGTCTCTGAGGATTTCGCCGCTTATTGGAAAATATCTTTTATTGAATACTTTCTTTTTCTTCCTTTTCCCAAGTTCAGTTTTTCTCTCAATACTAAAATTTCTCTTAAGGTATCCATCTTCCGATGTTTACCTTCATTTACTAAATTTGCAATTTCTGCAAAAATTTTAAAATTTACAATTTTTGTATTTGAAATAAAACCAATATGAGAAAAATATGGAATAATTTTCTGGTTTATATCTTGGATTGAGGTAACTTCGTATAAATGAAGCCCGTCACTTTTCCTTGTTTTGATAATTCCGCAATTAAGGGTTTTTCTTAAAATTTCAAGTACAGTAATATCTTTCTGTGAAACATTAAAAGAAAGAACTACTTGCCACTTAATCGCATAATCGGGCTTTTTTCTTAAAGAAACATTGAAGCTTCCCTCACCATCAACAAAACCAGCTAAATAATAAGCTAGACGATCTTTCCTGCTGATAATCTGCCCTGGTCGTTTTTTCACTGTCCCGATAATATCATAATCGGGGCGAGTAACGCCAGATACTTCAATCGTTCGCCCCGCCAAAGGCGGGACTACGATACAGGTTTTCCAGCAAATAGCCAAATTTTATAACTACAATCCGTCTTGTTTTGTTTATAGTTACCGCCGCCGTTCACCCGGGCTTAGTTCCTCAGCTTACCTGATATAAAATACCAGGGTCACCAAGAAGTTTGACTTACGGGCACTGGGCAGGTTGCAGCCTCTATACTTACCCTTACGGGTTTGCAGAGACCTGTGTTTTAGTTAAACAGTCCCTTGACAATCTTTTGTTGTATCCGCCAGTTGGCGGAAGGACATCTTGCAGAGCTTACGTCCAGATTTTTTGCCGAATTCCTTGAACTTCCTTCTCTCGCACACCTTAGTCTACTCGACCAACCCACCTGTGTCGGTTTGCGGTACGGGGAAAAAATAATCTCCCTGCGAATCTTTTCTGGGAAGCTGAAAATCATCAAATTATCTCACCTTACGGTAAAACTTTTCCACACCTCAGTTAAACGTCCTTGCGGATTTTCCAACAAAAACTGCTTTAGTGTTTAAATCAGGATATTCATCACCTGACTCGATTATTCCTGCTCCGTCAATCCCCAGGTAATAAGAATTTATGAGCTTGCGCTCACAAACTCTTGATTTCGCTTGCGCGAAAATAACGACTATTTCTTCGTATAGGAATATAAACCTATTGTCCATCCACTACCCCTAAAAATAGGACTCATGTTAGGACCCGACTCACCCCACGACGACGACCGTTGCGTGGGAAACCTTGGGTATTCGGTGTCCCGAATTCTCATCGGGATTTCGCTACTCATTCCGGCATACTCACTTCTATCCGCTCCAGTCCGGCTTACGCCGTGGCCTTCACTGCAGACAGAACGCTCCCCTACCCAACATTCACACTTGCGCATGAACATTGCTTGAATTTCGGCGTCTAGCTTAATTCTCGATCATCTACGGCGCTAAATTCCCATCCTGTACCGAATGGTACGGGACTCATCCAGTGAGCTGTTACGCTTTCTTTAAAGGATGGCTGCTTCTGAGCCAACCTCCTGGGTGTCTGAGGAATCTAACTTCCTTTAACTTAGCTAAAACTTAGAGGCCTTAATTGCAAGTCTGGGCTGTTTCCCTCTCGACTGGTCAGCTTAGACCGATCAGTCTGACTCCTCACGTTAAATTTCCTGGCATTCTGAGTTTGGTTAGACAAGAAATCTTGCGACTCCTTGTCCATTCAGTATCTTTACCTCCAGGAAATCATCACGGAAGGCTATACCAATATATATTTCGGGGAGAGCCAGCTATCTCCGGGCTCGATAGGCATATTACCCCTAATCTCAAGTCATCTCATGTCATTGCAACGACAACGAGTTCGGGCCTCCTCCCGCCTTTCGGCGGGACTCACCCTGCTCAAGATTAGCTCGCCCGGTTTCGGGTCATACGCTATGTGTTTAACGCCCTATTCAGACTTGGTTTCCCTACGCCTCCCCGCGTCAGACGCGGTTAGACTAACACACAACGAATACTCGCCGGATCATTCTTCGATAGGCACACTATCAGGACATACCAAATGGTACATCCCTCTAGTTGTTTGTTAGTTAGCAGTTTCAGTTTCTCTTTCACTGGGTGTCTCACCCTTCTTTTCACCTTTCCCTCACGGTACTAGTTCACTATCGGACACAACGAGTATTTAGCCTTGGAGAGTGGCCTCCCCAGATTCCCGCAGATTACTCCACGGTACTTGGGATATCGTCCGAGGTGTTTTTGGTTTCGCATACAAGACTTTCACTTTCTGTGGTTGCCCATTCCGGGGCATTCTGCTACCGCAAACACTCTCTACTGACGTCCCGCAACCCCCCCGATTTACATCGGAAGTTTAGGCTGTTCCGCTTTCACTCGCCGCTACTTACGGAATCTCCCCGTCTAGGCTCGCGCCTAGCCGAGACTGATATGATTTCTTTTCCACCGGCTACTTGGATGTTTCTGTTCACCGGGTACCCTCGCACTGCTTCGCAGTGATCTCAAAACTTAGAACTCAAAATTCAAAACTAAGTTGAAAAATTTATAATAATCACCGAAGGTGACTTTATCAGTTTTGATTTTTGACATTTTACATTTGAGTTCACAGTGAAACAGTGCGTAGCACAGTTTTCACTGTGCTGAGTTTCCTCATTCGGAAACCGCCGGATCGAAGGTTTTTGGCACCTCCCCGACGAGTATCGCCGCCATATGCGTCCTTCCTAGGCTCGTTGTACCAAGGCATCCACCGCTAACTTTAGCTGTAATTTACTTTGATTTGACCTACATTAAATTTCTCTTCACTTTTCAAGGAGCAACTAACTTTATCCTCCTTTTCCTTACTTAAGTAAGGGGTGGACCAGGGCGGTACTGACCCGCCTACCTCCTCATTGCAAATGAGGCATTCTACCGTTGAACTACTGGCCCTTTAAAGAATAAAAAAACTGGCCTGAGCCAGTCTTTATTTTAAAAACACGAGAAGCTTCTTAGCCTCGACCACAATAAAGTGGTCGGTTAGTTTGAAAAAATATTTTTGCGCTTCTCATGAATAAAATAGACTGTCTCCTTAAGAGACTAAAGAGTATTATAAGCAATCGGGAACCTTCTGTCAAGGTTAAAAAACGAGCCTTAATCAGCCACAAAAACTTCTTTTTGCACAAATTTACCGCCGCTGACCGAAATCTCCAAAAACTTTGGCGATTGGACATTCCGGTCGGCAGTAATTGCTCCCACTACTGTTGTCCGCAAACCACCGAGTTCATAGTCAGAGGAATAATGCAGGTGTCCGGCAAAAACTTGCTTGACCTTATTCTTCACCAAAAGTTCTCTTAATTGAGCCGCCTCGGTCGCCACCGCCGGAGCTTCCTGCCCCATCACGTAGATTGAATTTGGGTGATTAAGCGGCATGTTGCATAAATACCAAGCAAGTAATTTGGGGTAATATCTAAAATCTAGCACCTTAAAATAAAGAAATGGTCTGTGTTTTCGGT
>CAYVNK010000017.1:8864-13029 GCA_964452885.1 uncultured Gammaproteobacteria bacterium | reverse complement strand
TAAGAAACCTATTCTTAGCGTGGAAGGGACAAGATATTACCAACATGAATAATATTAGGGTTGGCAATATTGTTGGCTTTGGCGATTTCTACCCATTTAAAGCCGTCCTGGTAAGCCCTGACACTAATATTCCAAAGGTTATCACCCTTAACTACGGTATATTTGCTTCCGGTAATTGGGTTTGCCACTTTTTGTTTAACATTTTCTGCTAAAAGAGGCTTTTTTACAGGAACATTTGGAATAGTTAATTCTTGACCAACCAAAAGTATTCCGGGATTTCTTAATTTGTTTTCGGCGCTGATATCGACCCAGTTATAGCCGTAACCGAAATACTTTTCCGAAATTTTCCAGAGCGAATCGCCGGCAACTACCACATATTTGGTAGGTAATTCACTATTGAATTTTTCAGAGCTTTCTTCGGTAGAAATATTTTCAATACCAACATTCTCTACTTTTTTAGAAAGAGAAAAATTACGGAAATATCTGAAAAGCAAAACACCGATGACTACCACTACCAAAACACCCAAAAAAATGCTGATGGTTGATTCGGCTGACTTTACAACTTTGACTAATGATTTTTTTGCCATAAAAAAACTGCTTCACCTCCTCTCGGAAAGTTTGGGCAGTTTAAAAAATTTCTTAGTTATAGTTTTAGCTTATTTAAGTAAAAAAAGCAAGAGGGAAAATCTTGGCGGACCCGACCGGATTCGCACCGGCGATCTTCCGCGTGACAGGCGGACGTGTTAACTGCTACACTACGGATCCTTATATGAAATTAGTTAGTTATTCCATATTATACTTGTCGCTTGCCGTTTACGTCAACATATTTTAATATATTGGCAATGGGTAAATACTTTACAAATTCTGACATTTCCGAATTGCTTCGTAAGGTCGCTTCGGTTTACCAGGCCCAAAACGGCAACCCTTTTAAAATCCGTGCCTACGAAGAAGCGGCCGTTTCCATCGAACACTCTACCTCCGACTTAAAAGATCTTTGGGATGACGGCAAACTTAAGGAAATTCCCGCTGTGGGTGAAAGTATTGCCCAACATTTGGATGAACTTTTTAAAACCGGTAAGGTTAAAGAATTTGAAAAGTTATTTGCTTCTGTACCGCCATCTTTGTTTGTTTTTGATAAAATTCCCGGGATTGGACCTAAAAAAGCGATTGTTTTAGCCAGGAAGTTACATATAATTAGGGCTGATACAGCCTTGAAAGAACTTAAAGAAGCAATTTCCAAAGGCAGAGTGAAAAATCTAGAAAACTTTGGTGAAAAATCCGAAGAATTGATTCTTAAGGGAATTGAAGTTTTTGAAAAAGGTGAAACTAAAGAAAATCGAATGCCTTTGTATGTAGCAAAGGAGATTGCCGACAGCCTCATTACTTATCTTAAAACTAATCCTTTGGTTCTTGAGGCTTATCCATTAGGAAGTCTAAGAAGAAGATTGGCGACGATTGGTGACATTGATTTGGCCGTTGCCACCAATAAGCCCAAAGAAGTGATGGAGTTCTTTTATAAATATCCAAAAATTAAAAGAATTATCAGCCAGGGCGAAAAACTTTTGGCCAGGGTTGTGGTAGAAAGCGGCCAACAAGTTGACTTAAGGCTTGCTTATCCTAAGGATTTTGGAGCCATGCTTCAGTATTTCACCGGCAGTAAGCAGCACAATATTTATTTGCGGGAATATGCCCTAAGAAAAGGACTGTCTTTGTCGGAATACGGGATTAAAATGATTAAAAAGTTAAAAGTTAAAAATCAAAAGTTAAATTCAAAAATTAAAAGTTTTAGTACAGAAAAAGATTTTTATAATTATCTAGGCTTGGAGTACATTCCTCCGGAAATAAGAGAGGGGACTAATGAAATAAAAATCGCCGAAGAAGGAAAAATACCTCAACTGGTAGAATTAAAAGATATTAAAGGGGACTTACACTTGCACACCAATTTCCCCATTGAGACGAGTCATGATTTAGGAGAATCAGAGCTGAAAGAAATGGTCAGTAAAGGGGAAAGTTTAGGTTACGATTACCTCGGTTTCACCGAGCACAATCCTTCTTTCTCTCAACATTCAAAGCGAGAGATTTTAAACATTTTACAAAAGAAGAAAGAGTTCTTTGACCAATTTATTTACTCGTATGAAAAGGAAAATAAACAAAGAGGACAAAACTTACCCATTAAGATTTTAAATGGCTTGGAAATTGATATCCAACCTTCGGGAGAACTGGCCATTCCGGAAGAAGGATTCGTTTTTCTTGATTACGCCATTGCCTCCATCCACACCAGTTTTAATTTAAACCGCGAAGAAATGACCAAAAGAGTTATTGTCGGACTTTCCCACCCCAAAGTAAAAATTTTTGGCCATCCCACCGGCAGAAAAATCGGCGTTAGAGAAGGTTACGAACTTGATTGGGAAAAGATTTTTAATTTTTGCCTTAAAAAAAGTAAATTTTTAGAAATATCGGCTTGGCCAGATCGGCTTGATTTACCTGACATTTTGGTAAGAGAAGCCATAAAAGCAGGAATTAAATTAGTTATTAATTCCGATTCTCACGCTGTTGAGCAAATGGAGCTAATGGAGTTTGGCGTTTCCGTTGCCCGCCGTGGTTGGGCAGAGAAGAAAGATATTCTTAACACTTTACCCAAG
Organism: uncultured Gammaproteobacteria bacterium; assembly: GCA_964452885.1. Taxonomy (GTDB): domain Bacteria; phylum Patescibacteriota; class Microgenomatia; order UM-FILTER-40-11; family UM-FILTER-40-11; genus CAYVNK01. The sequence goes on along the minus strand of CAYVNK010000017.1, from coordinate 10,387 downwards.
GATAAATTAAGTGCTATACTTTGAGGAAAGGAGGTGAATAAATAAATGATTTGGTTAATCATATTAGCGGGTATTGCTTTTTATTTCTGGTCGGTTTACAACCAGTTTGTCACCCTTAAAACCAGAATAAAAGCTTCCCTCCAGGAAATCGGCAATCAGCTTAAAAGACAGGCTGATCTTATTCCTAACTTGATTGAATCCGTTAAAGGTTATTTAAAACACGAAAAAGAAATTTTTAAATCATTGACCGATGCCAGAAGAGCAATTATGGAGGCAACTTCACAAAATGATTTGGGGAAAATGTCCAAAGCCAGTGATTTAATGCAAAAGACCATAGCTGCTTTCAGGGCTTTGGTCGAAAGTACTCCTCAAGTTAGAGGGGTTGAATCGGTTAACAAATTAATGGACGAACTGCGAGATACAGCGGACAAAATAATGTATTCACGCCGAACCTTGATTGACTTAACCGCAGACTATAATATTAAGGTAGTAACTTTTCCCAGCAATATTATGGCCAGTATCTTTAGGTTTACTCAAGAAAAAGGCTTAGACACACCGGTGTCTGGAGAACATTTGGAAGTCAGTGCCGAGGAAGCTAAAACCCCAAAGGTTAAGCTTTAAAAATGCTGAATGTTTATGAACAAGTTGATCGCAATAAAAGGCGATCAGCTTTGGTAATTGGATTATTTGCGATTTTTGTAACCGCTGTTGTTTATTTTATTGGTCGAGCTTTGGGCTACGGCTATGGTTTTGTGGGATTTGCTTTAATTTTTTCCGGATTGACCAGCTTTTTTGGTTACTGGTATTCAGATAAAATTATTTTGTCAGTTTCAGGCGCCAGACCGGCCTCAAAGTCTAAAGATTTTAAATTCTACTCGGCAGTGGAAAACATTTCTTTGGCGACTGGTTTGCCAATGCCGGTCCTTTATGTCATTGATGATTCTGCGCCAAACGCTTTTGCAACTGGAAGAGATCCGAAGCATGCGATTATTGCCGCCACCACCGGTCTGTTGAACAAATTGGATAAGACGGAAATCGAAAGCGTGGTTGCCCATGAGATGTCTCATATCAAAAATTACGATATGAGACTGATGTCGGTAGTCGTTGTTTTGGTCGGCATGATTACCTTACTGGCCGATTTTTTAATGCGAAGCTCCTGGTCACGAAGGAGAAGCAATGACCAAGAAGGAATAGGCGGATTGGTTTTAATTTTTGGCCTGATTCTGGCGCTTCTTTCACCCTTAATCGGTAAGCTGATACAGCTCGCTTTGTCCAGAAGAAGAGAATTCTTGGCCGATGCCGGTTCAGCCATGATTACCCGCCAGCCTTCGGGTTTAATCTCCGCTTTAAAAAAAATAAGTGCCGACCCAAAGCCTTTAGAGACTGCTAACCGGGCGACTGCCTCACTTTACATCGTTAATCCGCTTAAGGGAAAAGACGGAAAAATTTCAAGGCTTCAATCTCTTTTTAATACTCATCCGCCCATTGAAGAAAGAATTAAGGCTTTAGAGGCAATGGAATAA
>CAYVNK010000017.1:0-8764 GCA_964452885.1 uncultured Gammaproteobacteria bacterium | reverse complement strand
ACAACCGGACTGAAGAATGTTACTCGTGAAGATGTTATTTCTCCTTCTTTAACTCAAGATGAAGCGCTTAAAAATGCTAAAGCTATTGTCAAAGGATATTTTAAAACTAAAGCAATATTTTAATGAATTTAAACGAATTAAACATTAGCGAAGCGCGAGCCGGCTTAAGAAAAAAGAAATTTTCCGCTAAAGAGTTAGTGTCTTCCTGCCTTTGCGAGATTCAAAGAATTGATGATAAAATTAATGCTTTTCTCACCTTGAATGAAAACGCTTTATCAGAAGCTCTAGAGTTGGACGACAAAGGATTTGATGAAAAAAAACCTCTTTGGGGCATTCCCTTGGCAATAAAAGATAATTTTTTAACCAAAGGTCTAAGAACTACCGTTTCTTCAACAGTATTGGAAAATTTTCTTCCTCCCTATGACGCGACTGTAGTGGAGAAATTAAGAGAAGCCGGAGCAATTATTTTAGGTAAAACCAATATGGACGCCTGGGCTCATGGATCTTCAACCGAAACTTCACAGTTTTTTACTACCAAAAACCCCTGGGATTTGGGAAGATTGCCCGGCGGCTCTTCCGGCGGGTCAGCTGCCGCGGTTGCCGCCAACCTGTGTCTGGCCGCTATCGGCAGTGAAACCGCCGGCTCGATCAGACAGCCGTCTTCCTGGTGCGGTATTGTCGGTTTTAAACCTTCTTATGGAGTTATTAGCCGTTACGGGGTGATTGCTATGGCTTCTTCTTTTGACTGTCCTGGACCAATGACTAAAAATGTCGCTGACAGTGAAACAATCTTTCAAATCCTGCGGGGAAAAGACGCCCATGATGCAACCACTGTTTCATTTGAAGCAAACAATAATTTAGAGATAAAAAAAATAAAAATTGGTATTCCGGCAGAATACTTTCCTACCGAAATGGAAAATGAAGTAAAAGAAATTGTTAATAAAGCAATTTTAAAAATAAAAGAATTGGTAGCAGAAGCAAAAAATGTTTCTTTGTTTGATCCGCATTATGCCATTGCTGACTATACTATTTTGCAAAGAGCGGAAGTTTCCTCAAATTTAGGAAGATACGACGGCATAAGATTTGGTAATGGCCGGACTTTTTTCGGCAATGAAGCCAAAAGAAGAATTATGCTGGGGACATATACTTTATCTGCCGGTTATTATGATGCTTATTATTTAAAAGGACAAAAAATCCGCACTATGATCATTAATGATTTTGATGAAGTTTTTAAGAACGTCGATTTATTAATTGCGCCAACTAGTCCTTCTACCGCTTTGGCGATTGGCGCCACTAAAGATCAAGCAATGTTTGGAGAAATGCAAGATATATTTGTTGAGGCTTCTGCGATTGCCGGTATTCCTGGAATTAATATCAACTGCGGTTTTACTAAAAACGGGCTTCCGGTAGGATTACAAATAATCGGTCCGAGGTTTTCTGAAGGTCTCATATTAAAATTAGCCAAAATGTCAGAAGAAATTTTTAAAATAAACAAGAAACCAAATATTTTATGAAAAGACAAGAAATTAAAGAATTTATCAAGGAAAATAAAAATTTTAAACTTCTTTGGATATCACAAATTTTATCTCAGATAACGATAAACATGATTACTTTTGTCATGGCAACCAGAATTTATGAAAAAACCGGTTCGACTGTCGCTGTTTCCTTCCTCTGGTTTTTCCTTTTTTTACCAGGATTTTTTCTTGGTCCCTTTTCCGGCTATTTTATTGACCGCTGGAGTTTAAGAAAAACTCTTTTGGTGACAAATTTCATCCAAGGAATGACCATATTTTTGTTTCTTTTTATAGGTCATAAAATTTATTTGATTTATCCGATTGTTTTTTTGTATTCCTTATTAAATCAATTTTACGGACCGGCAGAGGCGGCCTTTTTGCCTTGGTTGGTTAAAAAGGAAGGCCTTAAGATAGCCAACAGCCTCTTTGTTTTAACTTCTCAAGGCGCTTTGATTTTTGGTTTGGGCGTCTCGGGTATTTTAATGACTTTATTTGGTAAAAATAATCCTGTTTGGATTTCTGCCATTTCTTTGTTGACAGCGGCGGTGGCGGTATATTTTTTACCCAAAAATGAACCGAAAAAAATTTTCCATAAAAATAGTTTTTCCCGGTTTTTAAAAGAAACCAAGTTTGGCTACTCTTTCATTAAAAATTCTAAAATAATTTTATTTCCGATAGTCTTAATGGTCTTTCTCCAAATTTTTTTGACCGTTATTGCCATTACCATTCCAAATTTATCCAGAGACATTCTCAATATGTCGATGCAGCACGCCGGACCGATTTTGGTTGTTCCTGCCGGTTTAGGAGCCTTAATCGGTGTTTATTTAATGAATCGGTTTGGCCATGAAAATAGGAAAAGTATCTTAATGAAATTTGGTTTTGGTTTAGCTTTGTTTGTACTTTCCTTTATCGCCGTTGCTTTGCCATATTTGGGTATTTATCGGTATTGGCTGATTGTTCCCTTGATGCTTTTATTTGGCATTTCTATTATTTTTATCACTGTTCCCAACCAAACTTTAGTCCAGGAAAATACTCCACCAATTTTAAGGGGCAGAGTTTATGCTGCCTGGGGATTTTTCGCTAATGTCTTGGTTTTGCCTTCAATTCTTTTTTCTTCCACGATCGTTGATATTATCGGCGTCAGGCCCTTCTTTATTTTGGCGGCCCTATTTTTGTTCACTATTGTTTTATTTTTCGATAAAATGGAAGGTTTTATTCTCTCTAAGGAGGAAAGTATTTTTAAATATTTTGCGAACAATCATGAAATTAAATAAAATTATTATTGGGTTGGAAGTTCATGCAGAATTACGGACTAAAACCAAGATGTTTTGCGGTTGTCCTTCAGAGCATTTTGGGAAGGAGCCGAATACTCAAACCTGTCCGGTTTGTTTAGGCCTTCCGGGCGCTCTGCCGGTTCCCAATAAAAAAGCGATTGAATGGACTTTGCTCTTAGGTTTGGCCTTTGGTGGAGAGATTCAAAAGAATGCTCATTTTGACCGGAAAAATTATTTTTATCCCGATTTACCTAAGGGTTATCAAATCAGTCAATATGAAGAACCGTTTATTTTGGGAGGTAAAGTTATTCTTGAGAGCAGAAAGGAAATTAGAATTAGAAGAATACACCTTGAAGAAGATACGGCCAAACTTTTGCACCATAAAGTTGAAGGAGAAAACGTAACCTTAATAGATTTTAACCGCAGCGGCGTTCCCTTGGTGGAAATTGTTTCCGAGCCGGATTTAAATTCTTCAGAAGAAGCCAAAGAATATTTAGAAAAAATTTACCAGGTGGTGAAATATTTAGGGATTTCTGACGCTGATATGGAAAAAGGCTCTATGCGGCTGGAACCAAATGTTAATTTGGAAATAGATAAAGACGGACAATTATTTTATACACCGATTGTGGAATTAAAAAATATTAATTCTTTTCGATTTGCCAGAAAAGCAATTGATTATGAAGTTGACAGACAACTTAAAAAGTTCGAAAACGATCATTTAGAAAAAGGGAGAGGCAACAAGGAAACCCGTGGTTGGAATGAAGAAAAAGGAGAAACTGTCCCTCAAAGAGAAAAAGAAGAAGCCTCAGATTATCGCTATTTTCCCGAGCCGGATATTCCGCCTTTTGAATTTTCGGAAAAAGAAATTAAGAATTATGAATTAAGAATTACGAATTATGAATTACCGGAAGAAAAACGAAAACGTTTTGTGGCTCAATATCAATTGAGCCAGTATCAGGCGAAAATTCTGACGGATGAAAAAGAAACGGCGGATTTTTACGAAGATTGCGTAAGAGTTGGGGTTACTGAAGGCATTGGGGGTGTTGAGGTGGCGAACACCATAATTAACAAAAGGGCTTCGGAAAATTTAAAACCGGAAAAATTAATTGAATATATTCTCTTCCACAAAACAATTTCTACTGTTAGTGAAGAAGAAATTGATAAAACCATTGATAAGCTTTTGTCAGATCACCCTGAAGCAATAGAGGGATATAAAAAAGGAAAAATTCAAGCGTTGGGTATGATTGTGGGCCTGGTTAAAAAAGAAACCGGCGCATTGATTAGTATCGATAAAATTAAAGAAAGAATTAGGAATTAAATGGCTAATTTTGTCCATCTTCATGTCCATTCGGAATACTCGCTTTTGGATGGTCTGCCGAAGATAAAAAACCTGGTTGCCCGGGCCAAGGAACTCGGTATGCCGGCGATTGCTTTAACCGACCACGGAGTGATGTACGGCGCGATTGATTTTTATAAAGAGTGCCAAGAACAGGGCATCAAGCCGATAATCGGCATGGAAGGCTATACTGTCAACCATGACCATTTTTTGAAGGACACGAACAATAAGGGAAATAATCACCTGATACTCTTGGCCAAAAATTTTCAAGGCTATCAAAACCTGATGAAACTTTCCTCCATTGCCGCCATTGAGGGCTTTTACTACCGCCCGCGTTTTAACCGGGAGCTTTTGAAAAAATATCATGAGGGATTGATTTGCCTGTCCGCCTGTCCAGCCGGTGAAATTGGTGAATTTTTAATTGGAGATCATTACGAGAAAGCCAAAGAAACCGCCAACTGGTACCAAGAGATTTTGGGAGACGACTACTACCTCGAAATCCAAAGACACTTTTATAAGGATTATTTAAAAGAAGCCAAAGAGCCGGTTATAAAAGACAGATTAAAAATTATACAAGCTGAAGAAGATAAATGGGTCACCGGTGTCATTAAATTAAGTCGTGAGTTTGGAATTCCTTTGGTTGCCACCAACGACGTGCATTATTTAAAGCAAACCGATGCTTTTATTCAAGACGTTTTGGTTTGTATTTCCACAGGTAAACAGGTTTCGGATTTGGACCGGCTGCGCTATGTCGATACCCCCACTTTTTATTTAAGGACGAAGGAAGAAATGGCGGATATTTTTGCCGATCTTCCAGACTCCCTGGAAAATACAGTTAAAATTGCCGAAAAAGTTAAGGTGGAAATTGAATTGGGAAAATGGAATTTTCCCGTTTTTGAACTTCCCCCGGGTAAATCCGCCCCCGAGGCCCTGAAAGATTTATCCGAAGAAGGCTTATCTTGGCGTTATCCCGACCTCACGGCGGAAGTAAAAGAGCGGCTGAAATATGAGCTTGAGGTGATTATTCAAAAAGGCTACGCTTCGTATTTTTTAGTGATGGCCGATTTGGTCAATTGGTGTTCCCAAAGAGGGATTATTACTAATACCCGGGGTTCGGCCGCCGGCTCGATTGTTTCTTACTGCCTGGGGATTACTACGGTTGACCCGCTCCGTTACCATCTTCCTTTCGAAAGATTTCTTAATCCGTTCCGCCCCAAGCCCCCGGATATCGACTTGGATATTGCCGACAACCGCCGGGAGGAATTGATTGCCTACATTACCGAAAAATACGGTAAGGATAAAGTCGCTCAAATCTGCACTTTCGGCCGGATGCTGGCCAGGGCGGCGGTGCGGGACGTCGGCCGGGTTTTGGGCCACCCTTATTCATTTCCCGACAAAATTGCCAAGCTCATTCCCGAAGGCGCTCAAGGCTTTCCCATGACCATAGAAAAGGCCCTTTCGGGTACGCCCGACTTAAAGGCTTTGTATGACAGCGACCCGGAAGCAAAGAAAATTTTGGACATCGCTAAAGATATTGAAGGCAATGCGAGACAATGTTCCATCCACGCCGCCGGAATTGTGGTTTCACCGGTAGCCATCACCAATTTTACCCCGCTGCAACTGGAAACCAGCGGCGAAAAAATCATCACCCAATACGAAATGCACGCCTGTGAAGAGGTGGGTTTGGTCAAATTTGATATTCTGGGGATCAGAAACCTTTCCATCTTAGGAGCGGCGGTAGAAATCATCGAAAGGGAAACCGGCGAAAAAATCGATTTGGCTCATTTGCCATTAGATGACAAAAAAACTTTTGAAATGCTTTCCCGAGGAGAAACCATGGGAACTTTTCAATTAGGCGGTTCCGGCATGACCAAATGGCTTAAAGAACTCAAACCAAATCGTGTTGAAGATTTAATGGTGATGATTGCTTTATTTAGACCGGGTCCAATGGCTAATATTCCGGAATTTATCGCCCGCAAAAATAAAAAGAGCGCCGTCTCATATCTTCATCCCAAAATGAAAAGTTTTTTGGACAAATCATACGGGATTATGGTTTACCAGGAAGATATTTTGTTTACCGCCTTGGAGTTAGCCGGCTATAACTGGAAAACGGTTGACAAATTAAGAACGGCCATTGGCAAGAAAATGCCTGAAGAAATGGCTAAGCAGCATACCATCTTTGTTGAAGGTTGTATCAAAAACTCGGGCATGTCTAAAGAAGAAGCCGAACAAATTTGGGACTTATTCGTACCTTTTCAGGGCTATGGTTTTAATAAAGCGCATGCGGCTTCTTATGGTATTGTTTCTTACCAAACATCTTATTTAAAAGCCCACTTTCCGGTGGAATACATGACCGCTTTTCTTACAGCCGAATCTGACAATACGGATAAAATTGTGGAAGGAGTGGTCGAATGCCAGAAAACTGGCATGATTGTTTTGCCGCCCGATATCAATAAATCTAAAGCCGGCTTTAGTATCGAGAGAAACGAGAAATCGTTGGGCGGCAAAGCCATTAGGTTCGGCTTAACCGCCATTAAAAATGTTGGGGAAGCGGCCCTGGGGGAACTTTTTAAAGCAAGGGAAAATGGCGAATTTGAGAGCTTTTGCGACTTTTACCTGCGGGTCAACGGCCAAAAAGTCAATAAAAAAGTATTGGAAAGCCTAATTAAAGCCGGGGCGATGGACAAATTCGGCAAGCGGTCTTCGATGCTGGCCGGACTTGACACCCTAAAAAACAAATGTGATCTTCTTCTAAAAGAGCGCTCGGGTGGACAGGCCAGTTTATTCGGCGCCGGGGAGGAAGGGAAAATTACCATTCCTCCCGATGATTTTCCCCGAATTGACGAGTTTAAAAAAGATGAATTGATGGCCTTGGAAAAAGAACTTTTGGGTTTTTATCTGACGGCCAACCCGCTTTCGCAGCTTCTTTCCTCCGTTAATCTGGAAATAGAAAATAAAATCGGCAACCTGGAATTGGAAATGAGGGAAATCGGAGAAAAAGTGAAAGTCGGCGGCATTTTAAACTCGCTGCGGATAGTGGTAACCAAGAGGAATGGCTCGGAAATGGCTTTCGGTTCCCTGGAGGACGAAACCGGTAAAATCGATCTGGTAATTTTTCCCAAAACCTATGCCGCCTACCGGGAAGTTTGGATTAAGGATAAAGTGGTCATCGTCGAGGGCAAAATCGAAAAAAGAGATAACGCCGCCGCCATTCTAGTGGATAAAGGAAAACTTCTTTCCGCCGAAGAGAATAAATTCGATTTTTTAATCAGGGTGCCTAAAAATACCCCGACCAAGAAGCTCATGGATATGAATAAAATCCTCAAAGAGAACCACGGCGACAAAATGGGAATTCTGGTTTTTGAAAACGGCAACGGCGGGCCGAGGAAACTGGAACTGAATTTCGGCGTTAATTATACTCCGGAAATGGAAGAGCAAATAAAAACGCTCTTGCAAAACGAGGCAAAATAACCTAAAATCTGCCTATGGCAAATCAAGTAGACGTCGCCGGCAAAAAAATTTCGATTGGCGACATAGTCACCATCAATCAAAAAATCACAGAAAAGGACCATGAAAGGGAACAAACCTTTGAGGGCAGAGTAATTGCTATTAAAGGCAGTGAAAACAGCCGGACTTTTACGGTCAGAAAAGTCGGGGCGATGAATATTGGGGTGGAAAGAATTTTCCCTGCCAATTTACCTACTATTACCAAGATTGAAGTTAAAAAGTCCATTCCCGTGAGAAGAGCCAAGCTTTACTACTTAAGAAAACAAATTTAATCATAAGACTTTTTTAACTTAAAAACCACCAACCCCAGAATCACCAGTAAAAAAGAGAGCAAGTAGGCGATTTTAAACGAATAAATTGTCCAGGTATCAAGGCGAAAAAATTCGGTAAAGAAACGGATAAGTCCATAGGCCACCAAATAATAAGCAAAACCAAAATCGTTTCTTTTTAACCTTTTTCTTAAAAAGAAATATAAGAAAAAGGCAATCAGGCACAAAAAAGACTCATAAAAAAAAGTTGGATGAAAGTAAGAATAAGAAATATATCTGGCCGGGCGAAAAATAATCGGAATAAAAACTTTCCAGGGAAGATTAGTAGGCTGGCCAAAGCCTTCGTAGTTCACAAAATTGCCGATTCGGCCCAAAGCCTGGGCGACCAGCAAAGGCGGAAAGAATAAATTCAAAAGATTCCATAAATCAATTTTTTTGAATTTAGAGAAAACAAAAAGCCCCCAAAAAACACCAAAGATTAATCCGAATATTCCCAGTCCCCCTTCCCAAACAAAAAAAATCCGCAGTGGGTGATTAAAATAGTAAGGGAAAGAGCTTAAAACGTGGTAGGCTCTGGCGCCCAAGATGGCAAAAAAAACCCCAAAAAGATAGCCAGATTCTACCAAAGAGAAAGGTAAATTAAATCTCTTTGAATTCTCTTTTAAATACAGATAAACAAAAATCAATCCCAAGGCAATAAAGAGGCCATAGAAATGAAACGAAAATGGTAGTATCATAAATAAATATCTGGTAAAATTTCAAGATAATTGTAGCATGTTGCCTGCTAGTATTTAATACTAATACTAAATGAGACTGTTGAATAACATCTCCTTTTCTCCAGCAGCATTTTCTTTTAAAATGTAG
>CAYVNK010000016.1:11646-13587 GCA_964452885.1 uncultured Gammaproteobacteria bacterium | reverse complement strand
TGTTCCTGAACCGGAAACTCCGCCAAGCGCTCCTAATGATAATGTTGCCCAGGTGGGGGTAGCGGCGGCATTACTCATGAGCACTTGTCCCGAAGTTCCTACTTCGGTATTGGCCAATTTTGTTCCGTCACCGTAAATTACGGAGCCTAAAGTAGAAAGAGTCCCGTCAAGTAAATTGATTTCACTGGCAGTTGAAGTTACTAAAGTTCCTCCCAAAGAAAGATTGCCAAAGATTCCTGTTCCCAAAGCGTTAATGTTACCAACTATATCAAGTTTTTGGGTGGGGGAAGTTGTCCCAATTCCCACATTACCTTCAACAATCATTCCGCCGTAAGGAGCGCGGGAAGTTAAATAAGCAGAGGATGGGGAGGTAGTGCCAATGGCCAAGCCGCCGCTAACGGTTAATTTGCTTCCGGGGTTGGAAATGCCGATGCCGATATTGCCGGAATTGACCGCGGTCATTAAAGCCAGAGTGGGCGACTCAATTTTAAAAGTGCCGGAGGTGGTTTTTAATGATGGGCCGGCTGCAGCAATAATAATGTTGCCGTTGGCATCCACTACCGGAATTTCATTAACATTAGCGCCAACATTAGTGGCGCCAACGCCATAGCCTTGCAAATATTGGGAATTGAAAGCATAAGCGACAGTCGCGATTTGCTGGCGGTCGGTCATTTCGGCATTTTCATTGACAGTAATCCCTAACCAAAGACTGGCATTATCTTTAAACAAAGAAGCGGGAAGAGTAGTGGAGTCGCCAATTAAAGTATTGAAAATACCGTCAGTGTCCGGAGCAATCCATTTGGCTTCTTCATAAAGTTGGGCAGCAGCAGAAGCAGTAGGGTCAGTATAAATTGAAAATCTAAAATGAGAGGGAACGACAATCGGATTATTACTGCTGTCAACTAACCGTCCCTGAAAGGACAAAAATTGGGGCATATTAATGGGAACACTGCCTAAAATCTTGCCTTCTTTGGTTTTACCGAAGAATTGATAGTAGCCGCCGATACCTAAAGCCGAGCAGGCGATTAAAAGAACTGCCAAATTTAAAAAACGGCTCCCTGACCACTTTTGATACCTTAAAAACCATTTAGGTCGGCTGTATTTTAAAGCATAAGGAAGAGAATAACGCAATTTTGGAAGCGACTTAATCCCTTGTATGGCATTTTTAGTTAATCTGACAAGCAAGAGATCGGCTAAAATATTTCTCGGCGGAGCTTTTATTGAAATTCCCAGTTTGGCTAATTTGGCGATTGTTTCTTCATTTTTAGCCATCTCTTCTTCACTAACTGACATAGTTTGAACTAGTGGAAGATTGGGAATAGAGTAGCCTTTTTTCTCTATAAAGGCCAAATATTGGCGTAGGGAAGAGAGCTTGCGGTCAATGGTAGCCGAAGAAAGGCCCTGCTTGGTGAGGTGCTCCTGGTACTTTTTGATTATGTCTTGTTGGGCAGTCATTTTAAATTATTTAATTTGAAATTTACAATTTACAATTTGAAATCAATTTGAAATCAATTTGAAATAACAAAATTTAAAAGTTTTTAAATTTTAATATTAAAAATTCGCTCTTTTGAATTCAAATTTCAAATTTCAAATTTTAAATTAGTCTAGTGTCTCTCGTCCAAACAAGGAACTGTTTAACATCATTCAAATAATTTTTGATAGTTGCTTTGGAAGCTCTGTCTTTCCAGAGGTTAATCCGGAATTCTTCCAGGTGGTAAGAGTCTTCAGGGAAAGGTTTTTCTTCAGCTGGAATATTTTTTAATGTATCAAAAACTAACAAAGAGCACCATTTTTGTGATTGACAAAAAATGCCAAACTTCCGGAGAGAAGAAAAGCGGCGGTTAATTGTTTTAAGGGGAGTATTGGATTTAATAAGAAAGTTTTTGTAAGCCTCAACGACTGGTTCGTTGATAAAAGAAAGAACCGAAGGTGGAAGATTGA
>CAYVNK010000016.1:9563-11546 GCA_964452885.1 uncultured Gammaproteobacteria bacterium | reverse complement strand
TAAAGAGCCGGAAGAAATTTTTTGCAGTAACAAATATTTTTTAAAGTCAAAAATAATATTAATAATTTCAGAAGAAAATGAAGAAGATAAAGAACTATAGTTAGCCTTAAGATTATACGAATTATACATTATAACTACTATATATAAAAAGGAAACAGCATGTCAAGAAGTACTTTAAGGCTAAATTATCTAATTAAAAAATAACCTATTTTAGCCTCATTTTTTTACTTTTTTTAAAAATTTAAAAAATTAATTTTATAAGATTTTTTAGATGATATTTTTCACTGATTTTTCCACGGTGTTTTTAACATCTGTCATTAACTATCTATTTATATCAATCATTATTTATCTATATCCGCAAAAAATTACCTTGCGGAAATTAAATTAAAGAGATTATTTTGTTTATTTTGAGATTTTTGGGTATTTTTGGAGGATTTATGATAATTTTAAATTTTAAATTGTCCCTGCCTGCCGGCAGGCAGGAATTTTAAATCAAAATGTGCGAATTTTTTAATTTTTAATAATAAAAAACATATTTTATTTAAATTTTGAATTTAATTTTGTAAAATTTATAAATTGATTTATAATTTATAATTAGCCTTAATTAGCAATTATTTTATTTTTATGCTAAGGTTTTTTTTGCTTAAATTACTTTGATACTTCGGCATTATTTTTGTTTTGGTTTTTTGAAAATTACAAAGTAATTTTTTAGAGGAAATTTGAAGTATTTGAGGAAAATTTTGGTGTTCAGGCGGGAAAAACTGTTTGTTCCAGTTTAAGGAGCATCTTCTTCTAGTCCGTCAAATCTTTTATCAATTCTTTCAAATTCTTTGGCGCTTGCACCTACAATTTGACCGACAACCGTCTCAACAGTTTCTGTTATTTCATCTTTGATAAATTTTTTGTCGTCTTTGTCCAACATATTCTGATTTTGATTAATAAAGGTAAAAAAGTCAAGATGGTCCAGTCCCTTGACATTTGTATAAATATTGCTAATATTGACTCATGATTGATACAATTAATGTTTCCTTACCATCCCAATTAAAAAAAGAGGCTGAAGGTTTGATTGCTACAGGAAACTATGTTTCCTTTAGTGATTTAGTAAGAACAGCTATTAGAAAATTGTTAGCAGAATCAAAGTATGATTTGTGGGCAAAAGAGGCAAAAAAAGAGTATGAAAAAGGAGAGACTAAAGCTTTAAATAATAAAACTGAAATAAATAAATTCGTTAATTCGCTAATGCCTAAATGATCATAATCCCTTCCAAAAGGTTTGTTGGCGAAGCTAAAAAACTTTTTAAAAAAGATTCTAAATATAAAGTTAAATTAGAAAAAACTCTTTCTTTACTTCAAACAAATTGTAAACATCCGTCTTTAAGACTGCACAAACTATCCGGGACGGAAAATTACTCTGTTTCAATAGATTTATCCATTAGAATTATTTTGCATTTTGAGGGTGAAAATATATTCTTGTTAAGAATTGGAACTCACGACGAGGTTTATTAGACACCTTGACATTTCTTTTCTTTTATCTTATCTTTTAATTGTAGTCAGGATTTTAAATGAAAAAATCGGTAGTAATCTATGTTCTTTTGGTTTTTTTTCTTTTGGCGGTTGCTTTTGTCGTTTTAAATCTTTCCGCGGGTAGAACAGTCTTTTTTGGTAAAGCAGCCGGTTCCGGAGTTTTTTCTGCCGGTAATTCATATGTTTTTGGTTCTCCTTTGTCGGCGAGAGTCGGCGGCGACAAAATCCGGGTAACGGTTTTTATCTTAGATGGTCAAGGTAAGGGGATTGCAGGGAAAAGGGTAACTGTTAATTGCAGAGATTCAGTTTCCTGTCAGACCAACGGTATTGTTTTTTCCGACGTTCAACCACAGACCGATTCTTTAGGACAATCCATCTTTGATATTTCCGGTTCAGTGGCTGGCCAATACGAACTGCAAGCATCATCAGAAGGCATCGCAATACCTCAAACAGTAACAAT
>CAYVNK010000016.1:7666-9463 GCA_964452885.1 uncultured Gammaproteobacteria bacterium | reverse complement strand
AAGGGACAGAATAGTAGAATTGACCGAATTAGTGGCGTGGTTGGACAGTTAGTCGAAAAAGTTCAAGATATGAATGAAACACTTATTGAGATTAAGGGTAAAATAAATTTATTACCCACTAAAGATGAATATTTTGACTCTATGGATAAATTAATGAAAGAGGTTAAAGATTCCAGGGAGACACAAGAAATATCCGGAAATCGTCTTTCTAATCATTCCGATCAACTTGAAAATCATGAAGTAAGAATTTCTAAACTGGAAAAAGTTGCTATAGTTTCTTAATATGGACAATAAAAACGGAGAAAAAATGAAAATTCAAGACGAGCTTTTACATTTCTTTGAAGGAGTAATGGTTCCTTATATGAATAATATGAATAGTGAGTTAAAAACTGAGTTAAAAGATGATATAAGTGAATTAAGAGGTGAGTTAAAAGGTGAAATAAGTGAGTTAAGGGAAGAAGTAAGGGATTTAAAAGTAGAAGTTATGTATATTAAAAATGATGTCCGTGATCTTAAAGCTGATACTCCGACAGCAAGAGAATTTCAGAATCATGAAGCAAGAATTTCTAAATTGGAAAAAGTGGCCTTGGCTTCCTAAAGAACTTCAGTGCTAAACTATTAATATGGAATGGCATATTAGAATCGTTGATGTTAATGCTTTTCAAAAATTCACTTTGGGTTTAGATAAAAAGACCCAGGCGAAACTGGCCAGAATAATGTTGACAAGAATATAGCAAGTATGATATATATTAATTTATGGACGACTGGAATAAAGTAAAAAAAGAAATATTAAAAGATCCTGAAGTAAAAAAGTACTATGACGAGATGGAAGTGGAGTATAGAATGATTGGTGATTTAATTAAGTTAAGAAAGGCAGAAAAAATTAATCAGGAAGAGTTAGCAAAGAAAATGGGCACGACTCAATCGGCACTATCTCGGTTTGAGGCTGGGGGAACTAATGTTTCAATTGATTTCTTAAAAAGAATGGCCAAAGCGCTGGATAAAAAATTGGATATCAGGTTTATTTAGGATAATATTTTCCTCCTCTTTCTTCTATTTCACCCTTGAGGCTAAGCATAGTGAGAATTTGTCCGGTTTCAATGACATTTTTGCCCAATTTAATGGCCAATTCGTCCAGTGTTAACGGTTCTGCCGATAAAAGATCTAATATTTTATCTGTAGGGTGATTGGGCGCGACGGATGGTATTCCGACAATATCGCTGGCCCTTAAAACCATTTTTGCCAAACCCTCTTTGATTAATTGATTGGTGCCAATTGAGACGGAAGAGGTTATTTGCCCGGGAATCGCGAAAACCGGCTTGCCTAATTTTTTAGCAATTTTTGCTGTCACGAGCGAGCCGCTTTTTTCACCCGCCTCAATAATCAGCACTCCCAAAGTTGAAAGACCGGCCACAATCCGGTTTCTTTGCACAAAAGTCCAAAGCTGGGGCTGCTGTTTGGGTTCATATTCAGAAAGAATGAGTCCGTTTTTCTCAATAATTTCAGAATAAAGTTTTTCGTTTTCCGGCGGATACAAAACATCCAAGCCTCCGCCCAAAACAGCAATGGTTTTGCCTCCGCAATCCAAACATTCTCGGTGGGCTTTGGTGTCAACCCCGTACATAAAGCCGGAAATAATAGTCACGTTTTCTACCACCAAACCGGGAACAATCATTTCCAAAGCTCTTTCACCATAACTGGTCATTCTTCTTGAGCCGACAATAGCCAGAGACTTTTTAAAAAGTTCAGGGTCAAGTTTGCCTCGGTAGTAAAGTTGTTTGGGAGGATCACTCAACT
>CAYVNK010000016.1:3252-7566 GCA_964452885.1 uncultured Gammaproteobacteria bacterium | reverse complement strand
TCCACAAAGACCAATATTTTATCTATTGATGCAATTATATCCAGTTCCCCAAACCTTGTCCGGTAGTTTGATTTAATAATGCAGTAGCCTTTCTTTTTTAAATACCCGGCTGCGATCTTCTCCCCAAGTTTGCCTTTTGTATAGTTAAACTGTTTCACCTTCAATAATTATCAATTTTAAATTTTAAATTTTTCACCGCCGTTGGCGGGATCCCGCCAGAGGCGGGAAAATCAAAAGAGCGAATTTTAAATGTCTAAATTTTTAATATTTATAATTTGATCATTTTAGCTTGATTTACAATTTACAATTTATAATTTAAAATTATAGTCTATTCGTCTACCTTTGCTCTGTATTGTAAGGCCTCAGCTACATGTTGAGGTTCAATATCTTTTTTATCTTCAAGGTCCGCAATTGTCCGGCTGACTTTAATGACCCGGAAGTAAGCGCGGGCGGAAAGCCTGAAGCTGTTAATTGCCTGTTTTAGAATAAGCTGAACCGGAGGGCTTAAGGGGCAGAATTTTTTGACTTCTTTATTCCTCATTTTGGCATTAACCTGGATGCCTAATCCCGCAAATCTTTTATTTTGAATCATCCTTGCTTTCAGAACCCGTTCCCTGATTATTTTTGAACTGTCACCGGCCGTCTGATTACCGGAGGGTCTGATTAATTTTTCCGTTTCCACCGCCGGAACATTAAGATGAAGATCAATTCGGTCCATTAACGGCCCGGAAAGCCGGGATTGATAGCGTAGAACCTGGCGAGAAGAACATTTGCATTCTCTTTTCGGCTCGCCCAGATAACCGCAGGGGCAGGGATTGGCGGCGGCGACCAGCATAAACTGCGCCGGAAAAGAACTCGAGCCGGCGGAGCGGGAAATATTAATTGTCCCGTCTTCCATCGGCTGCCTTAGCGCCTCCAAACTGGAGCGGGGAAATTCCGGCAGTTCATCCAAAAACAAAACCCCGTGATGGGCAAGCGAGATTTCCCCCGGATGAGGATCGGATCCGCCGCCGATAAGTCCAACCCGTGAGGTGGTATGATGGGCGGACCTAAACGGCCGGACTTTAATCAGCGATCCGCCGGGAGGAATATTGCCGGTCAAAGAATAAATTTTGGTCACCTCTAAACTTTCTTCCTCATTAAGAGGAGGCAAAATGCCGGGTAAAGCGCGGGCAAGCATGGTTTTTCCTGATCCGGGTGGTCCCATCATAAAAAGGTTATGTCCGCCGGAAGCGGCAATTTCCAAAGCCCTTTTTGCCTGTTCCTGCCCAAGAATTTCTTCAAAATCAAAGTCAACCGGGACTTCTTCCAATATTTCTTCCGCCTCAATTTTCTCAAGTTTTTGTATTACATCAAGGCCGTTAATGTGATTAATTAACTGTTTGAGACTGTTGACCGGAAAGACATTAATGCCCTTGATGACCACTGCTTCGTTGGCCGACAAAGAGGGGACGAAAATGTTTTTTATTTTTTCTTCTTTGGCCGCCAAACCCAATAAAAAGACGCCTTTTGAATGGCGCAGACTGCCGTCAAGAGAAAGTTCACCGTAATAAAAACTTGGCTCTTTCGGCAGGACAACTGCGCCTATGGAATGAAGAATCCCAAGAGCAATCGGCAAGTCATAATGACTGCCTTCTTTGGGAATATCGGCTGGCGCCAAATTAACGACAATTTTGGCGGTGGGGAAGGCAAAGCCGGAATTGGCCAGGGCGGTCTTGACTCTTTCTTTGGCTTCCTCAATTTCTTTATTGGGAAGGCCGATAATACTGAAGCCCGGAAAGCCTATAGTAGCGACATTAACTTCAACTTCAACGGGGATTGTTTTTAAGCCAAAATGGGCGACAGACAGGATCTTTGCGAGCATACCTTAATTATAAATTATAAATTTTAAATTTTAAATCAATTCTTTAATTTTCAAATTTTCAATTTTAAATAGTACTGCGGGTAATTTTTGAGAATATTAAGGTCAATTCATGTGCTTCTTGCCATAATTTACGACATTCATCTTTACTGCTTTCTTCTGCCTTGGCAAGCAGTCTTAACCAGTATTTTGTCTCTTTTGCTTCTTTAAGACAAATATAAATTTTGTTTTTAAAATCTTTTTTACTTGATGCACCGCTGGCCTCAACATAATTTGCACCGATACTTGTTCCACTCCTTATTAATTGATCGATGATTGGAATTGTAATTGTATTTTTAAGAACTTTTTTACAAAGTTCAATTAAATTTTCCGAAAATTTAGCTGTTCGTTCTTCTAAATCGTAATTCATTTAAAATTTGAAAATTTAGATTTTAATAATTGATTTAAAATTTAAAATTTATAATTCTATTTTTCTTTCTTTATTAAAGGACAGGAAAGATATTCTTTCTTTTTCTTTTTGCCTAAAAATAAACCCAATAACACTATCAAAATAAGAGTCTCTATAACAATTAATATAAATAGTCTGCTGCAATTGATTTTAAAATTACCAAAAATTATTTTTAAATAAGCCCAAAGATTAAAGGCTTGAAAAGAAAGAGTATTGCTTTTGGGTGACCCTCCTTCGTCTCGGCAAAGCCGGACTTCGAAAGGGCAAGGTCCTTGTTTTTTAGCAATGACAAAAACCCGGCTTTCGGAAGGGGAATTGGGAGGAAGAGAAAACTCGAAATAACCGTTGACATTACTCTTAACTCTATATCTAGGCAATCCAACAGCATATACTGATTTTAAAAATTGAAAATTGTATTTATTTTCGGTGAAGAAGTAAACATCTACCGGTGAATCGGGAAAGGTCATCCCTGAGGCTTTAGTGGTCTTACCGAAGAGAATTTGATTACTTTCTATAGAAATTGTCGGTGACAGTAAAACATTTTCCATAATAATATCCTGATTTTCCGCCAAAGGCGCCAAACAAAGCGGAAAAGAGGGGAACAGATTAACATCCTGGCTAATTAAACAAAGTCCCCGGGTTTCGTCAATGGGAATGGAATAGAAAGCAAAGAAACCTTTCTCATCCGCGCTGGTTTTCCGGAAAGTGTAACGTGAGCTTAAAGTAATTTCCGAAAAAGGGGAGCTCCAACCGGTTAACTTTTCGATTTTGTATTTGCCGACACGGGCGGTAACGTCAACTTCTCTTTCTTTCTGAAAAATGGTTGAAAGAACATTAGGCTTGCCGATTGAAGAAGTAAGAAGCCTGCCTGCCGCCTGCCTGCCGGCAGGCAGGGTCAGGCAGGCAGTGAACGCTAAAGAGCAAAATACAATAACAATTAGAAATATTCTCCAATATCGAAGCATGAATTAATTGTAACAGAAGAAACAAATTGTAATTTTAAATTTTCAATAGTTCTACAGTTTCTGCGAAGAGGCAATTTTTAAATACGTTTGAGATATGAAGTCTTATTTCTCTTCTTCAATAATCTCTTTGGCTTCCTGTTTTTTCTTGAAGTAAGAATAGGCAATGATACTGATAGCAACGGCTAATAAAACCGCGATAATCAGTTTGTAAGGAATTACCCAGAAAGCAAGATTGGCGGAAAGCGGCAATTTATTGCCGGTGCCGTAGTATCCTTCCAGTTTGGCAGTAAAGCGGCCCAAAAGCCATTTGATTTCCAATGAGTTTTTATAAATTCTGGCAGTTCCTGGAAAGATATTTAAATTGTCCAAAGCAAAAGAGTAAACTTTCCGGCCAAACAAATCTTTAACTTCTACTGTTGCCCGTGGGGAAGCGTGAATATCGCCGAAATTTCTGATTTCGGTCGTAAAGGGAACAGGACCGTATTCAGAGAAAATGGGAGCTAAGAAAGAAACCAAACGGGCATTTTCTTTGATAACACCGTCAACTTTTAATCTGATTAAGCAGCCGACAACAGTATTAACTTTTGCGCCGGTGGAAGTGAGAGTACTGTCATTGACGGAGCGGACTGCGGCCGCAAAATAACGGCCACCCGGATTGGCGTCTTTGGGAACATTAATGTAAATAACGGTGGTTTGTGATTTCCCCGGTTCAATGGAAAAGCTATCGGGAATGGCCACCGACCAGCTGGAAGCGGCAAAACGGTTATTGGGTAAAACTCCGGGAGCTAACAATTCCGGCGTGCCTTTATTATCGGTTACCACAAAATCCTCAATGTTAACTGTAAAATCCATTTTTTCTTGGGAAGTATTGGTTACTTTAATGGTTCTTTCAACTTTTTGACCCGGTTTTAAAGAAAAATCCAAACTCGGCGGAGAAACGGTAAAACTACTGGTGTTTTGGGCAAACACCGTTGCGGAAGATAGAAAGTAGAAGATAGAAGCTAGAGCTAAGGTTAAAAATAATTTTTTGTTTTGGGCAG
>CAYVNK010000016.1:0-3152 GCA_964452885.1 uncultured Gammaproteobacteria bacterium | reverse complement strand
GCCACATAAGTCATTGCTGTTCGATAAGTACCAGCGGGAACAATGGTAGAAATTGTGGCGGCGTATTCCACGCTGACTAAGCCATCACCATAACCGTCGCCGCTGCCGCTGCCGATTGGGCCGGTGGTATCACTGGCTAAAGTATAATAGTAAGTTGCTGACGGATTGGCATATTTGGCATTAGCGCCCCCGCCGGTGGTACCGGTTCCCCAAGTTCCTGCGGCTACGTCCTGTCCGCAAGAGTGGATACCATAAGCAGTAGTTCCGGCCGTAAGAACAACTGGTACTGGGGTGTCATTGGTCGTCGGTGTACCTTGAGCATCAGCGACCCAATAAGCGGTTTCCGGATTGACTAAATGACCGGAAGCGGTGGCAGTTAAGGAATAACCATTATTGCCGTTAGTGGCAATAGTTAAGAGTTGCGCCGCCAAATTAATTTGCGCCGCGCCCAGTGACCCTAAATTTACCGCTGTCGTGGTGGAATCAATACCGGTATTGATGAGTTCGGTGTTGGTGCACCCGGAGGTGTTGCCGGTGTTGATGGCCGTCGCATTAGCAATCCCGGCAATGGAAAAATTGATGTAGGGGTCAACCGTGGCATAAACTTCGACCGAATCAATAGTGGCGATTCTCACTTTGGCAGTGTCCATTTCTACACCAGAGTTATCCTTGGTTTTTAAGGTTACCGTCCACGTATCCGCTGTTCCGGCAACAGCCGTTTTGGTGGGGTTAATCAAAACAGGATTAGTACCGGTTAAACCAATATTTAAAGTGATAGTGCTCACGCCGGTAACGCCCGTGCCAATATTACATTGTATCAACCCGGAAGAGGGAGTAATTGTCCAAGAAGAGCAGGTCGGCCCGGTCGGGCTAAAAGTCGCGGACAAGTTACCGGAAACAAGATTATTGAAGGAAAATCCATTAGGCGAGGGAAGGCTTTGAGCAGAGGAATTGCCAACAGGAAAGAGCATTTGAATACTGCCGCCGGCGGGAATGGCGCTGACATTTTTAAAGCTGACGATATGTTGAGCGGTCACCGCCGTCATGGCGCTGGCGCCAATATTATGATTGCCGGTAAGAGCGCTGGAAAAATACAAGGCCGCGGTATTGCCGGCGATGGCAGACATTGAAGCGACCGTCAGAGTTTCATTAGCGCCGGGAGCGCCGATTAGATAGGCTGAGTCCGAAGCAATAAAACGGCCGGCGTTAGAAGATGGTGTATTAATAATTACTTGACTGATTCCGGAACTGACGCCAACATTTAGAGTGGTAGAAACCGATGGCCGGGAGGTGGAAATTGTATCTTTAGCTAAAGGTAAAGTAGCTGCCAAAGCACTTTTGAAAGAGAAAAAGAATACCAAAATAATACCGGCGAAAAGCCAGAAAAAATATTTAATTTTCATTTCTATATTTAATTAAACAATAATTTAAGCTTCTCTGTCAAGGGGGGGGAATGGGCTTATTTTTAATCTTTTTTTGTCCTTTTTTGAGCTTTTTTGCCAAAAAAATAACGGACAACAAAATAGCAATTGCCCCCAAGGCTTTGCCGGGCAGATACCAGAAAGTGATCTCGGTAAAAAGTTTAGGCCCGTCTTCGTTTAAGGTAAATTCTAAAAGTGTTTTATAAGGGCCGAGGGGAATTTTGGGCCGGAAAAGGGGAATGGCCAACTGCCGCGAGGAATTGGCCAAAATATTTTGCTCGAGGAGTTTTAAATCTTCCCTTTGTTTGAAAATTCCCGTTATCACTATTCGGCCAAAAGGTTTCCATAAGGTATTGCCCCAATTTTCTAAAACGACATTAAAAGGAACGGGAGAAAAAGAATCGACGATCATTGGGCTGCTGAATTCCGTTATTTTTCCCAACAAAACCGGTTTTCCTAATTTTGAGACGGTGATTAAAATGTTGCTGCCGATTTGAGTGATGGAGCCGGTTTGGCTTTTATCCTGAACGTCTTTGCCTTTTAAAGTTTCTTCGGCGGAGGAAAAGAGCAGAGTACAGTAGTAGTCTTTTTCCGGATTTTCGTTAGGAAGACTGATTTTTAAAACCATTTCTTTGGTTTGACCGACAAAAAGAGGGAACGGTTGGCCGAATTTCTCTCCGGAGTCAAATGAAATAAAATTTGGAAGGGAGGCAAGAAACTTGATGTTAATCTGGCCGGCGGTGCCGGAAGGTTCAAAAGGATAAATCCGGGGGACTATTTTTAAATCATGGTCGGAATTGTTGGTTAGTTTGTAAACTTGGGTTATTGTCCGACCGGGTTGCATCATCACCTCCAGTAAAGGAGGCCAGAGGGAAAGAGAAAGGGTTTGACCATGTACCGCTTCAGGAACAATAAGTAAGAAAATGGTAGTTAGCAGCAGGACAATTATAAATTTTACCTGCCTGCCGGCGAGGCAGGAATTGTAAATTTTAAATGAATGTTTTAATGTTTTAATTTTCAATTTTTTAAACATTTAATAATTTAGTTTTGATTTATAATTTATAATTTATAATTTATAATTAGTATCCCGGTGTAGCAATATAGGTAATCACATTATGATATCTTCCGGAAATTTGGGAGGCGGAAATATTAATTTTGTAGGTCAGCGTTGCCGTGCGGTTTTTCCCGACATTGACAGAGGACATAATTACTTGCGGGGATTCGTTTTTGGAAATATCGGCAAATTGCTTGTAGTCATTGCCGGCCGGAGCGGCGGTGGGGAAGGGGGTGGGTACGTCATTGCCATACATTGTGTAACCAAAGCCGTAAGTGGTATTTTGCGCCCAGGCGCCGGCGTTGCTTTCCGTAATATCGCCATTGTCTCCGGTGGTATCGGGAAGAATCGCTCCTAGAGAATCAACCAAGAGTTCATGGTTCTCCTGGCCAGTAACTTGATAGCCTCCAGCGCCTCCTGCGGAAACAGTTAAAATAGTCGAGGCAGTTTGGCCAATGCCGGTATTTAACGAGCCAAAATCAATCACCTGATTAGAAATGGAAAAAGTAAAAGGAATAATCGTTTTTAGATACCAAAACCCGGCTAAAACCTTAAAACCGGTGGAAGTATAAGGGCCGGGCATGTTTTGGCCGCCGGTAAAACCCAATTTATAATCACCGGAAGAAAGACCAACTCCGGCAGAAAAGTTTAAGTTGGACATTTGCAGTTCATAATCG
>CAYVNK010000015.1:0-14086 GCA_964452885.1 uncultured Gammaproteobacteria bacterium | reverse complement strand
ATCATACGCAATTTCTTTAGTAGCTGTTCCATTGGTAAATCTCATTGGTTCTATTCAGCCGGTATTGTCTTTGGGTGAAGGCTATATTCTTACCAAAAGGTTTCCAAATATAATTAAAGAGGATATTAGTAAAAAAGTAATCGCTAACAAACTAATTTCTATCGTTTTAATTTTCTGTGGACTTTATCTGGTATATTTTTAATGTTATAAAATATCTGTTAATTAGTATGAAAAACGCAATACTTTTACAAGGGGCAGGTGAAACACAAGAATCTTTTTGGCTTCCATATGTAAAGAAAGAGTTAGAAAAAAGGGGTTATAAAGTTTGGTTACCACAACTTCCGGGGATTGATAACCCAAAACTCAAGGAGATATTGCCGTTTATCTTAAAAAAAGGCGTATTTAATCAAGAAACAATAATGATTGGACATTCAGCCGGAGTGCCTTTTATATTAAGTGTTCTTGAGAACATTAAGATAAAAATTAAAAAGGCGGTGATGGTAGCTGGACTGACGGAACCATCAACTAATGATAATGCTATTACTAAATGGCAAAAAGAGTTTTTGCAAGACAAATATGATTGGAAGAAAATAAAAGCACATTGCCAAGAGTTTGTTTTTATCAATGCGGTCAATGATCCTTGGGGTTGCAACGACAAGCAGGGAAGAAAGATGTTTGAAAAGTTGGGCGGAACCTTAATTGTCAATGAAGAAGGTCATATGGGTTCGGATAGTTATAAGCAGCCATATAAAGAGTTTCCTTTATTGATTGCTTTGATTGAAAATAGGTTGCGGGACAAAGGGTAGATTAAAGGTTTCAAAGACCGTTTTTATTTGCGATAGGTCAATATCTATCTCTATCTTACGATTAACGAATAAGTCCTTTAGGGGAAGCTCAATTCTCTTAATCTAACCAAAGTTATAACAAAATAATATGAATTTAAGGTTAGTGTCTGTAGACGAGCTCCAATTCTTAACGTGCTTTAAAAATAGTGTTTGGGGCAGTAAAACAGCCCGTTTTACGGGTAAAAATAAGTGGAATGTTGGTGACTATTTAGTTTTCTTAGTTGATAAAACTGTAGCTGGTCTGGCAAGAGTTTCAGGAGAACCCTTCTTTTCTAAAAAAGAAGTATGGGATAATGGAATATTTCCACATAGAATACCGATAAAATTTGAGTATGTGGCTTTACCCCAAAATAGACTTCCTGTTTTGGGCGAAATAAGAGACGCTTTGACTTCTGAGTGGGGTCCAAGTTATGGTTGGGGCATTCTCAATCAAAGATTATTGGAAGGACAAACGGCCTCCATAATTGTAAATAAAATATTGGCTTCTCAAAATAACATCCAAAAAATCCACTTGAATCTTGACCAATTAGTTAAGGACGCTCAGCTTCAAAGGGATTCTAAAAAAACAAAGGTTACCAAAAGGCCAAGAAAACGAACAGAAATAATTGAAACTATAGAGAAAGAAAGCATAGACGACCAAACAACCGACTCCTTGCATAAAAAAATTCAAAAAATACTAATCAAACTAGGCAAAATTTCAGGCTGTTCTGTCTGGGCAGCTAGGAATGATAAGAAAAATACAAAGAATGAGGGATGTTTGGAAGAATTTCCTAGTTTAGGATTAAGTGACGAAGCGATAAACAGAACCTCTCTTATAGATGTTTTGTGGATTCAACAAGGAGCTCCCATTTGTGCCTTTGAGATAGAGTCGACAACTCCGATGTATGAGGGTTTATTAAGGATGTCTGATTTGTTATCAGTAGTTCCAGCCCTAAAAATAAAACTATATGTTGTTGCTTTAAGAAAACGCCAGACAGAGTTTATGAAAAAAATTACCCAGCCAACTTTTAGGAAAATTGGCTTGAGTGATTATTGTGAGTTTATTTCGGTAGAAGATTTAATGGATTTATTTACAAAAGTTGATGGCTTACAAGGTCTTTCACCCAATGTAATTGATAATATTGGGATTGAAATGGAAGATTAATTTTTATATTTATGGCAACCACAATAGAGCTACTACAGAAACAGATTGACTTAATATCTCAATTAAGAGATTTACCCAGCTCTGAACACCCTAAATTTAAAGAATGGGAACAATTAACCAACGCGATAATAGAAAAGAGATTAGGGAAAGATAAGAAAAATCTCAACTATTGCAATTTTTGGCCGAACAGAATAGGTCCTTGGGAAGGTGAAGAATTAAAACAAGCTCTCAATGAGGGCTTGGATTCAGCAGAAGCTTTATTAAAAGCCTTAATTCAAGAAGTTGAAATTCTTGGGGAAGAAACACTTTCCAATAATAGTCCGTTTCCAAGTTCAAAAACATATCCAAAATTAAAATTTGGAGAACCCGGTAGGTCTGGACAACCGGGAAGTGGCGGGAGTATTTTTATTCAGGCGGAAAACTTTAATATGAGCAGAGGGGAAAGGATAAGTGCTGATGGAGGGAATAATGTTATTCACTTAAATGAGCTAAACAATTTTGGAACTATAAACCAGACAATAGTAGAAGCTGTAAACAACATATCGAAATTAACACATATAGTAAGTCAATCTAATCTTGATGAAACCAAAAAGAGACAATTAATCGGAGACATTGAGACAATAAAAGCTCAAATAATTAAGCCTACTCCGGATAAAACAATTCTTCAAAAAGTTTGGGATGCTGTTCAAGTAGTTTCGACAATTGGTGGAGCTGCCCAACTCTTGAGATCAATTGGTCAAGTTATTTTACCCTTGTTGAAGTAATTTGATTTGTTTCAATCTATTGCGTGCTTGCTCAGCCCAGATTAGATTCTGAAAAGCCTTTATAATACAATCAAAAGCGATAGTCAGACCTGTCTGCCGACAGGCAAGATTAATACTAGAATTAGGGAGCGGAGTCTTCAATTTTAGAACCTGATTTTATGATAAAATACAAAAAGATAAAGAAAGGGGGTGAAAAATATGAATAAACTTTCTATTCTTGTTATAAGTGTTATCTTTTTGACAGTGAGCTCAGTCGTTTATGCGGCAAAAAATAGAACCGACGCACAGCAAGGCACAGGGGCTTCTCAACAAGAAGCAACAACCCAAACTCAGCGCCAACCACAAGTATCTCCATCCCCATCT
Organism: uncultured Gammaproteobacteria bacterium; assembly: GCA_964452885.1. Lineage (GTDB taxonomy): Bacteria > Patescibacteriota > Microgenomatia > UM-FILTER-40-11 > UM-FILTER-40-11 > CAYVNK01. The sequence continues at coordinate 10,970 of CAYVNK010000015.1, read as the reverse complement.
GGTAACCAGGTTCAAAACCAAAATCAGGTTAAAACTCAGAACAAAGGCGAAGAATCTCAATTGAAGATTCAAAATCAGGAAGAAGAAAAAGCCAAAGAAGGAACCGGATCAGGCGAAGGATTGGAAATCCGCAGCCAGACCGCTCTTGAGCACATGAGCGTTGTTGCTAAAGCAGTGCAGGTACTTTTGCAAGCCAGAACTAGCGGCGGAATCGGCCAACAGGTACGCGAGATTGCCCAGCAGCAGCAACAAGCCCAAACCCAAATCCAAGAGCAATTAAAAAAGATTGACTCAAGAGGACACTTTGTCAGGCTTTTGGTTGGCACTGATTATGGCGCGATTAAGAATTTGCAGACACAGCTTGGGCAAAATCAATTGAGGATTCGACAGCTTGAGCAATTGGAAAATCAGCTGACTAATCAGGCGGATAAAACCGCGGTGCAGGAGACGATTTGGTCTTTAAGCCAAGAAAACACCTCTTTACAGGACAAGATTGCCACCGAACAGCAAACCAGAAGTTTGTTTGGTTGGTTGGTCAGGCTGTTTGTAAAGTAACCTTTTTTAAAATATTGCTTAATTGTCAGGCAGATTCTCTTTTAGTGGAAAAAACTGGTTGGTTTAAAGCTTAAGTTTGTCCTCTTCCATTTTATACTTTCTTTTTGCTCTCTTGACAAAGATTTACCCGCAGAATATAATGAATATATATTCAATATCAAATTTGAAAGGAGGTGGACAATATGCCAGGATTTGATAAAACAGGACCAATGGGTGCGGGACTAATGACCGGTAGAGGTTTTGGGCCTTGTGGACTAGGTTTGGGTTGGCGTAGAAGATTTGGCGCTGGCCGTGGTTTAGGCCGTTATTTTGGTTGGAATTGGCCTCAGACCAAAGAAGACAAAAAAAAGGCCCTTACCGAATATAAAAAATCTTTAGAAGAAGAGCTTGAGGATGTTAAAAAAGAAGAGGAAGAGATAGATAAGGCTGAAAAGTGAAAATAGCTTTAAGCTCTTGCGGAGAAAATATTAACAGTAATTTGAGCGAAGTGTTTGGGCGATGCCCTTACTTTCTTATTGTGAAAATTGACGATAAAAAAATAAAGGGGTTTGAGGTAATAGAAAATACAAGCGTAAACCAAACAAGCGGGGCAGGAATTTCTACCGCCCAAATGGTCGCCGAAAGAAACGTGAGCGCAGTTGTAACGGGGACTATTGGTCCAAGAGCTTTGGCGGTATTAAAACAGTTCAATATTCAAATTTATAAGGGCGCCGGTTTTCTAAGTGAAGTCACCCAAAAATTTATAGAAGGAAAACTTGAAAAAATTCAATAAACAAATGATAAAAATAGTAATTCCAACCAATAATAACAATGGTTTAGATGATGACATAGCAGAACATTTTGGCAGATGTAATACTTATACTTTTCTTAACAAGAATGGTGAAGTGATGGAGATAATAGACAATATCAGTGAGCATATGGGCGGTATAGGTTTGCCGCCGGAGTTAATGAAAAAACACGGAGCAAATATTTTGCTTTGCAAAGACCTTGGACCAAGAGCACTAACTTTATGCAAAGAATTAGGAATAGAAATATATGTTTGCCAAGCTGAAAAAGTCAAAGAGATTTTTGAGATGTGGAAAAATAATAAAATTAAAAAAGCAAGTGCGGAAAATACCTGCGGACAGCATAAATTATGAAGATCGCAATTACAGGGGGTAAGGGTGGAGTTGGAAAATCAATGGTGGCGACTTCTTTGGCAGTAGAATTTGCCAGAAAAATTAAAACCATGCTCGTGGATGCAGACGCGGAATGCCCTAATGATCACCTTTTGCTTTCCATAAAAAGAAAAAAATATACAACCGTTTATCAGCCAATACCAAAATGGGATTTTGCCAAATGCACAAAATGCGGCAAATGCGCTTCGGTTTGTAAACAAAATGCCATTGTTTTTGTCAAAGGGAAATATCCGGCTTTTGTCCAAGATGCTTGTGTTGGCTGCAAAGCCTGTATTGTTGCTTGTCCGTTTGGAGCCATAACGGAAACTAAAAAAGAAATAGGCATAATTTATACCGGTAAGAATTATAATGTTAACTTGGTTTCGGGTGAGCTTAAATTGGGAGAACTTGCTTCCGGTGAAGTAGTAGCTGAAGTAAGAAAAATTTCCGACAAGATTAATGAAAAGGTTAAGGCGAAGACAATGATTATTGATTCTTCGCCGGGAATCGGTTGTCCAGTAATCGCTTCATTAGTCAGTACTGATTATATCGTGGCAGTGACCGAACCAACACCCTCTGCTCTTTTTGACTTAAAAAGAGTTTTGTATTTGGCCAATCATTTCAGAATTAAGCATGGAATTATTATCAATAAGTTTGATCTTTCAAAGGATTTTTGCCTAAAGATAGAAGAATTTGCTCAAGAGCAAGAAATTCCCATTCTTGGTAAAATTAATTATGGAAAGGACTTTCTTGATTCGACTATAAAGATGAAGCCGGTAACGGAAATAAATCACACGTACCGGCAATTATTCCAAAAAATTATTGACCAAATCGACCTTAAGAAAAAATGAAAGAAAAAATTGCCCTGCTTTCAGTTTTCGCCAATGTTGTTTTAGCCATAAGTAAGATTGTGGTGGGAACTGTCTCCCTCTCCAGTGCGATTTTGGCTGAAGGACTTCATTCTTTTACGGATGTTTTTGCCTCGGTGATTAGTTATCTAGGAATCAAAATTGCCAAGAAACCCGCTGATGAAAAGCATCCTTATGGTCATTATAAATTTGAGGTTTTGGCTGGTTTTTTAATTACTTTGATTCTGGCAGGAACAGGGATGGGGATTGTTTATGAAGCATATCAAAAATTTTTGAATCCATCGTCAACTAAACTTTCTTTTGCCGCTTTTGCCGTGATGCTTTTTTCAACTTTGGTTAATGAAGGGATGGCTCACCTGAAAATTCATTTTGGGAAGAAAGAGAATTCAGTCAGTCTTCTTTCTGACGGGGTTCATTCCCGCGTGGATGTTTTAGCTTCACTGGCGGTTTTTGTGGGCTTGTTTTTGACCGGATATTGGGTTTATACCGATGCCTTTTTGGCGTTTTTAATTGGACTTTATATTATTAAAGAATCGTTTTCTTTGGGCAAAGAAGCCACTGATTCTTTACTTGATGTTTCTGCTGGAGCGGAGATTGAAGAAAGGATAAGGTCAATTGCCAAAGAACAAAATATCGGCATTGATTCTTTGAAGACACAAAAAAAGGGCTCGGCAGTCACTGTCAATTTGGAAATAACTTTGCCTAAAAATTTGAGCGTTGAAGAGGCAACAAGAATTTCCGGTAATTTAAGGGAAAAACTGATGGAAAAAATTGACAATCTTTCTTATGTGTCTATTCAGATTGCTAGTCATGAGGTGGAAACCGGATTTTACAAACCTGCTTTTGGCCGGGGTTTTAGTTGGCAAAGAAAAGGCAAATTTAAAGGTCAGATTAAGGAAGCTGCCGGTAAGGGTCCGGGTGGTTGGTGTGTTTGTCCCAAGTGCGGTTATAAAGTTGTCCATCAACACGGGACCCCATGTTCTACTTTAAAATGCCCGAATTGTGACACTAACTTAGAAAGACAATGAAAACTCTTTTGGAGGTTAAAAACTTAACTGTTAATTTAGACGGGGAAAAGGTTTTAGAGAATTTATCCTTCAGTGTTTCGGAGGAAGAAATTTTGACAATTTTGGGCCCCAATGGCGCCGGCAAAAGTGTGCTCCTAAAAACACTTTTGGGACTTTTGCCTTATGAAGGAGAAATTCTTTGGCATCGAAAGCCAAAGATAGGTTATTTACCTCAAGGATTAAATCAGCTCAGCGTTAAAAATTATCCATTGACGGTGGCTGATTTTTTTGCCTTAAAAAACCCGGCCCCTTCTCTTGAAGAAATAACCAAGTTTTTACTGTTGGTAGGTTTGGAAAAAGACATTTTAGATAAAACGGCTGGCAATTTATCCAGCGGGCAATTTCAAAGAATGTTGGTCGCCTGGGTTTTGATTTCTCATCCCCAAATTATATTTTTTGATGAACCAACAACCGGAATAGATATTGGTGGAGGAGAAACAATTTACTCCCTTTTAAATACAATTTGGAAAAAAGAGAAATTAACCATGCTTCTTGTTACTCATGATTTAAGTATTGTCTATAAACATTCAACTAATGTTTTGTGCTTAACCCGTAAACGCCATTCTTGTTATGGGGCGCCAAAAGAAATATTAAACACGAAAATACTGGAGCAAGTTTTTGGTACAGAAATTAAAATTTATGAGCACAAGTAATTTATAGTATGATGCCATATCAACTTATTTTAACTTTAATCAGTGGAGTCTTTATTGGCGGAATCGCCGGCTATTTGGGAACGTTAATGCTTTCTAAAAAAATGTCGGTTGTTGCCGGACCCTTGGCTCACTTGGCTTTTCCCGGAGTCGCTTTGGCTTTAATTTTTGGATTTAACATCTCATTGGGGGTTTTCCCTTTTGTTCTCTTGGGGGCAATTCTTATTTGGCTTTTGGAGGGGAGAACAAAGTTGCCGCTGGAAAATTTAGCCGCCATTATTTTTGCCATAGGAGTTGGTACCGCTTTGCTTTTTTTGCCGATCGGGAAAGCAGAAGAAGCCTTGGTAGGCAGTATTGACAAAATCTCTCTTGGAGAAACAGCGCTGGTAATCTCTTTAAGTTTGTTGGTGTCTTTTGTCGTCGGTCGGTTGTATCAGAAAATGATGCTAATGAACGTTAATGAAGATTTGGCAATAACGGAAGGAGTAAAAGTACATAAATACAATTTGCTCTATTTATTAAGCATTGCCGTTGTTATTGGCCTGGGCGTTTATTTGGTTGGCGGGTTAATAACGGCTGCTTTAGTGGCGATTCCTGCGGCGACAGCAAAAAATATCAGCAAAAATTTACCTTCATATAAAATCTTGGCAACTTTTTTTGGAATAGTTTCTGCAGTTTTAGGGATCTTTATTGCTCGTTTTGTCCATCTTCCGACCGGTCCGATGGTCGTCGTTTCCAGCGCGGTATTGTTTTTGATTTCAGTTATTCTTATGAGAAAAACAATTTAATTTTAAACTATGCCCAGACCAAGAATCCCCCGCTGTCTGCGGTTCAACCCAGATGTTATTTACTTTAAGCCACAAGGTATCCCCTTGCGGATGCTTGAAGAAGTCGTGCTGAGAGCCGACGAGCTTGAAGCGCTGAAACTTTATGAGGTTGATTGTTTAGAACAAACTCAGGCTGCCGAGAAAATGAAGATTTCCCAGCCCACTTTTGCCAGAATTTTAGGCAGTGGTCAGAAAAAAGTGGCGGAGGCGATTATCAAAGGCAAAGCAATCAGGATAGAAAAGCGTTGAGAGTAAATCCCTCTTCAAAGTTTCTCCTTGACAAAGTTAGGAAGTGCTTGTATTATATGAACATGCGTTCATACAGTTGCTGTTCACGATTAAGCCAGCAAGAAAAAGAGATTGCCAGGCTGTCAAGTTTATTAAAGCTGGTTTCGGAAGAAAGTCGGTTAAAACTTTTGTGCATTCTCCGTAAGGGGGAACACTGCGTTTGCGAACTGATGGAACAAGTAGACCTTTCTCAAAGTCTTATTTCCCATCATCTCAAAGACCTAAAAGACGCCGGTGTGGTTATGGATGATAAACGTGGTTTGAAGGTGTACTACTCACTCACTGATAAAGGTAAGCACATTACTAATTTATTGTTTAGTATTCCCCAAAAGGAGGAGAAAAAATGAAAATTCAAGTTTTGGGTTCTGGGTGTCCTACTTGTAAAAAGTTATATGAATTGACCCAGCAGGCGGTGAAAGAGCTTAATCTCAACGAGGAGGTGGAGTATGTTACTGATATTTCAAAGATCATTGAAATGGGAGTAATGAGCAGCCCGGTTTTGGCAATTGACGGCAAGCCTGTTTTAGTGGGCCAGCTGCCAGAGGTTGAGAAAATAAAAAATCTTTTAGGGGAAGCAGGTAAATAACTATGAGTATTTTTCAGCCAATTCAATCCTTTGCTGATGCGGCTACCTACCGATGGTTTGGTTTAGGCAAGCAATCTTATTTGGGTAGCGCTGTCAACTTCTTTATTTACGACACGATTAAAATTGGTTTGCTCTTGATTGTCATTAACTACATTATGGCAATTACCCGTTACTACTTCCCGATGGAGAAAGTGCGGGACATGCTCACCAAACGGCGTTGGTTTGGACTGGATTACCTTTTTGCTGCTCTCTTGGGTGTAGTTACTCCTTTCTGTTCGTGTTCCTCAATACCGCTTTTTATCGGTTTTGTCGATGCCGGAATACCACTCGGAGTTACCTTTGCCTTTTTAATCAGTTCACCACTGGTTAACGAATCATCTCTTTATCTTTTTCCGGCGATGTTTGGGATGAAGGTTACGATAATTTACAACATAGTTGGTATGACTATTGCGATTTTAGGAGGAATGCTTATTCAGAAATTGGGTGTGGAAAAATATATCAAACCCGAACTTCTGAAGTTTAAATCCAGAAATCAAGTAGAAGCAGAAAATGGCGGCAATTCCTTAGCATGGAAAAAACTCATACCCTATTTTTGGAAGGATGGCATGGTAATAACAAAAACAGTTTTCCCCTATGTAATTTTAGGTGTAAGCATTGGAGCTCTTATCCACGGTTTTGTTCCTGCATCTTTGGTTGCCAAATATTTGTCAAATAGGGCATGGTATGCAGTTCCAATGGCCACCATGCTTGGAGCTCCTCTTTATGCCAACTCCGTTAGTGTGATCCCTGTAATGGAGGCATTAGTAAGTAAAGGGGTTCCGCTCGGAACAGCACTTGCGTTTATGACCGCCATAGTAACTGTTTCCATACCCGAATCTATGATCTTAAAAAAAGTGATGAAATGGCAACTATTAGCCATGTTTTTTGGCATCACAATTGTTGGAATTATGATTATGGGCTATATATTTAATGCAATTTTATAATTTATAGATAAATATATGAACAAAAAAATCCTGCTCGTTTTATTTTTGATAGTCGCCATCAGTGAAAGTCAATTTGTTAATTATTTTGAGAAAAAATTAAATACGCTATTGGGCAAATCATCATGAACACAATTAATTATCTTATTGATACTTATTCTTTGCCTTAGGAACAGGGCTGCCGGTGATTATTTTTTCTTTTATTATTGCCTTTAGTATCCAAAAAATGAGTCAAGCGTTTGCCATTGTTTCTAAAATTGAAAAAATTACTAGGGTGATAGTCGCCTCAACTTTTTTGATGGTGGGACTATATTACACCCAATATCTTATTAAATTTATTATTTAAGGAAGGTTATGAACAAAGTTCCAGATTTTTCTAAGTGGCGTAGTTAATCCCAATCACTGTATAGCAACAGCTATTGAAATTGTCAAAAAGGAAGTATATGACGATAATACTAATGCCCTTGAGCTGTCGAAGGTGGCAGAAAGTTGTGGGATGGATACTTCCCATTGGTGTGCCGTTTTTGTATACCCCAGATGGAGAGTGTCTTATTGGCACGCCTGACATTTCCTATTATTGTTTCTGGTTTTCCCGGCAAAAGTTTATGCTGTTTGTCCTATCTGCACGGTGGCAGTAGGGGCGGGACTCGGTATCTCTCGCTGGCTCGGTATCGATGACAGCGTAACTGGTATCTGGATTGGAGGCTTAATCCTTTCAAGCGGATTGTGGCTGGCGGATTGGATTGGCAAGAAAGGCTGGAGAGTTCCTTACTAAGTGATGCAAGTTATGCTTATCTCATTACCAGTTAAAAAGGAGAAAAACTCGACCTTTCTTCAGACGAAGATCTTTCCATTGGTATTATGAACCTGATTTCAATTGATACTGTAAAGAATAAATAAAACTCCGCCTTGTGACAAAGCGGGCTTTTGAGAAAGCGCTCTTTAGAAGTAAAAGTGCCATCAAAAATTAGCTTATTCTCGGCCAAGCTCGCACTAACTATATCTTATCAAAACTATTCCAAATAATCCTGCAGTTTTTTCCTTCTTGAAGGGTGTTTTAATTTTCTTAAGGCTTTCGCTTCAATTTGCCTAATTCTCTCTCTGGTAACACCAAATTTCTTGCCTACTTCTTCTAGAGTCATTGGTTTTCCACCTTCAAGCCCAAACCGGTAAACCAGAACCCTAGCCTCCCTGGGAGATAAAGTTTCCAAAACTTCCTTGATATTGTCTTTTAAAAGCTGTTTGGAAGCGGTGTCGTAGGGAGAAGGCGCCGTATCGGCAATAAAATCTCCTAAAAGTGAATCTTCTTCATCTCCTACCGGCGCTTCCAAAGAAGTTGTCCCTTGAGAAATTTTTAAAACTTCTCTAACCTTAGTCGGAGAAATTTCCATAATTTTACCCACTTCTTCGGGAGTTGGATCGCGGCCCAATTCCTGCATTAATTTTCGGGAAGTGCGCATTACTTTATTAATGGTTTCCACCATGTGCACCGGTACCCGAATGGTTCTTGCCTGATCAGCAATTGCCCGAGTAATTGCCTGTCGAATCCACCAGGTCGCATAAGTCGAAAATTTAAAACCTCTCCGCCAATCATACTTTTCCCCCGCCCGAATGAGTCCCTGATTACCCTCTTGAATCAAATCAAGCAAAGTGAGTCCCCGACCGACATAACGCTTGGCAATGGAAACAACTAGACGCAAGTTTGATTCTGTCAGTTTTTTCTTTGCGGCAATTTCCCCTTTTTCAATTCTTTGAGCTAAATTAATTTCCTCGTCCGCGCTTAAAAGAGGAATCCGGCCGATTTCTCTTAAATACATCCTTACCGGGTCGGAAACTGAAGGCGCTTCTAAAGCAGTTAAAGCTTCAATTTCGCGGGCAAAATCCTTGGCTATTTTCTCGGTTTCCTTAATCTCTTCCTCAGAAATACTTTCAAAAATATCAATGCCGCTTTCAATGACTTTCTCGTAAAAATCGTCCAGTTCGTCCAAATATTCCTCGGCAAGGGGAAAAACCGCCAAGACCTCCTCCTGAGTAATAAAACCCTCTTTTTTCCCACGCTCCAAAAGTTTTTTAATCAGTTTTGGGTCCGGCGGCGAATCAGTACCAGTCATCGGCACTATTTTACTCTAAATAGAGGCAAAATTAAAGGTTTCCTTTTTCCAATTCAGAGAGCTTTTGGGTTAAAAGAAGAATTTTTTTCTTATCGCCGTCGGAAATCTCTTCCGATTCTTCCCCTTCTTTGGTACGGATTTTCTGCCATAACGTCTGCAAATCCTCTTTGGACTGTAAAATGGCGATTTGTGTTTTTGTTTTTTTGATTTCCTTCTCCACCCATTCGGAATCTTCAATTCTTTCGCCGAAATCCACCAGATAAAGTCGGTTAAAACTCTCCTGCAATTCGGCCGGCAAAGTTTTAAAGAAAAATTGCGAGGAAAATTTTTTGTTTTCCCGGCAGTAATTTTCAAGCGCACTCACTAATTTTATATTGACCGAGAATCGCAAAAAGGCTTTACTTTCTTCCTCCAAAAGAAAGTTCACTTTTTTGCTTTGCAAGACCAAGGCCAAGAAATACTCTTCTAAAATTTCTCTTCTGGGTCTAATCTCTTCCTTGGTAACTGGTACGGGGCTTGAGGATTTTGATGTCTGGTTTTTTTCAATCTGTAGAATGATTGACTCTTCATTAACATTTAGCCGACTGGCCAATTTTTTGATAAAAACATCTCTAACAATTTGGTCTTCAATTTTCGCCAAAATCGGGATCATTTCCTGGCCGATTTTCTTTTTTTCCTCCGGAGTTTGGCCGCGGAATCTCTTGAAAGCGGAATCAAGATAAAAATCATAAATATTTTCCGCTTTTTCGATTCTTTCTTTTAAATAATCCGGTTCTTTTTGGGCGGCTTCATCCGGATCTTTGTATTTTTCCAAAGTAACGACCTTTATATTAAAACCAATTTGGTCGGCAATTTCGATTCCCCGCCGGGAAGCCGCGTCTCCGGCACTATCGGCATCCAAAGACAAAATTAGATTGTCGGCATATCTTTTCAAAAGCCGGGCCTGCGGCTCGGTTAAAGCCGAGCCTTTAATCGCCACCACGTTTTTTATCCCGACTTGATAAGAGGAAATCGCGTCCAGTTCCCCTTCCACTACCACCGCTTTATTCTCTTTCTTGATATCTTCTTTGGTGATTTGCAAAGGGTACAATAGCTCGCTTTTGTGATAAAGAAGAGTTTCCGGAGTATTAACATACTTTGGCTCCTGCCTGCCGGCAGGCAGGTCTTTTGCCTCAGGGTCTAAAACCCGGCCGGCAAAACCAGTCACGTTGCCCCGATGATCCAAAAGCGGAAACATCAGCCGGTCGCGGAAACGGTCATAGTAGTTAGCTGGTAGAGGTTGGGAGCTTTTAATAATCAAGCCGGATTGCTCTAAATCCTCAACTTTATAGCCTTTTTTACCGACTAGAAATTTTTGCAGTCCGTCCCACATCGCCGGGGCGTAACCGAGCTTAAAAGTGGCCAAAGACTCTTTGGTAATCCCCCGTTGCAGAATATAGCTTAAGGCTTTTTTACCGACTTGATGGTTCAAAAGCAGGTAGTGGAAAAATTCCGCGGCCAAATGGTTAATCTGAAAAAGTTTTTCTTTTTCCGATTCCGATTTGGTCGGTTGATAACTTTGCAGGGTGATACCGACCCTTTTGGCCAAAGTTCGCAAAGCTTCACCAAACTCCATTCGCTCCATTTCCATTAAAAAGCCATATATGTCCCCTCCACGAGAGCACCCAAAACAATGCCAAATCTGCCGCTCGGGAGAAACCATAAAAGAAGGGGTTTTTTCATCGTGGAATGGACAAAGCGCCTTAAAATTCCGGCCCGCTTTTTTCAAAGGCAAAAATTCAGAGATAAATTGAACCATATCAATTTTTGAGCGGATTTCTTCTATCTGATCCATCTTGCCCTGATTTTAACACACCAGCAAGGAAGAAGCGGAAAAATGA
>CAYVNK010000014.1:0-14371 GCA_964452885.1 uncultured Gammaproteobacteria bacterium | reverse complement strand
TTAAGGCCCTCATCACTAAAGCATATAATAACCGCATCGCCACCCTTAAAAACAGGCTGTTTAAGTTGGCGATTTTTTCTTCCTTGTCTGTTTTTGTCGCCAATTGGTTTACTTTTTTTGTGGTGGAAGTTCCCGTCGCTCATTTGTTTTACCAGGGGTTTAACTTACTGGCGGCCTCGGTTGATTTTTTACTACCCACCGCAGTGATGTTCTTTCTTGTCTCTCTAATAAAACCGCCTCCGTCAAGTAATTTAAATAAAGTAATCGGATTGACAAACCAATTTGTTTATATTGACCAGGGGAAAGAAATTCTTGAAATTAAGTTAAAAAAGAAAAAGAGGCCTTTAACTATTTTTATTATTTCTCTGATTTATCTTTCGGTTTGTCTGGGTACTTTTTACTTAATCGCCAGAGTATTTTTTCTGGCGCAGATTCCCCTTTCTTCAGTGATTTTGGATACGATTGGGATTGCTTTAAATGTCTTTGCCGCTTTAATCGTCAGGAATAAAGCCAGAGAACTGACGGTTGAGGAAAAATCGTCATTTTGGGAATTTTTACTGGACGTCATCTCCCTGCCGATTGCGGAGATCGGCTCATGGATTGCCTCAAAATGGAAAGAATACAATGTGGTTTCCGTCTTTTTTAACGTGATTATCGAAACCCCGTTCAAAACTTTAATTGATTTTATTGAAAACTGGAGACAATTCTTAAAAGAAAGAAAGGCCGCTTTCCACTAATTCAAAAAGGGTCCAAGAGTTCCGACCTTCAAGGTGTAACAGCTCAAGCTAAAAAATTTCTCTTGTAAACAGCTCGCAGTCCGTTAACATTCCAAGAAACAATTCTCATTGCCAATTAAATATTACTTTCACTCCTTAAAAATCTCTCCCTCTAAACTTCTGGCTAAACCAAGAAAAAACTGGTTCATTTTTTCTCTGTCAAAGGATTTAAGCATTCTGGGGAAATCTTTTTCTTCGAGTATCGTGGCATCGAGAAAATGTCTTGATAATGTTTTCGGGTCAACGTGCAAATCAAACTTGTTTCTTGCATAGGAAACCAATTCTTTTAAGGTAAAATCTTTCTCTTTTTGAAAAATAAAATAGAGATCAATATAATCCCGCAGTCTTGGGTGTTAGAATAAAGTAAAGACTTTATTGGTGACTATATCAAAGACGGAATCGACCTTCAAGTTGTTTATCTTCTTACCTAAATCAGCTCTAATTTGCGGATAAGGATAAGAACAAAAATCAACCTTCAGTTTTTGGGTTTTTAAATCCAGAAAATACATAAAACGATTCCCGTCTTTCCTAAGAATATCCATATCTTGTAGTCCAATGGCATTTGTATTCTTTTTTAAAAAAATAGTGATATAAGTTGTATCAAACTCTTCTTCAGAAAAAAAATCCAAATCCTCAGAAAGTCGACGTTGCAAATAAAATTCAGCCAACGCAGTTCCTTCAGTAAAGTAAAACCGTTTGGTGATTGGAGAATACTGGCTTATTTTTCCCAAAAGTACTTTTTGGGCTTGGGTGAGTATGGTTTGTGCCATAAAAAAACTCAATTAGACTTCTTTCTTTAGAATCAACTTTCTCTTTTATCTTTGACCAATTTTTTTTAATTTCACTTTTACTTAATTTCTCCCCATCTAAGCCGTAATTTATCAACTGCGTCAGCCGCCAAACCCGATCCCCTTCCGGGTCTTCTTTTTTAAATTTTTCCTCGTCCGTTGACCAGTTATACATAAGTCAATTATAGCAAAAATGAGGGTAAAATGTTAAAATTCCAGTTCTTTTTTTCTGAAAAGCCTCACCTGTTGCTTTAAGAAATGTTGAATTTCCAAAACTGAAGGTTCTTCTTTAACAAAAGAAATTTTTGAAACTTCAATATCCTCAAAATAAATCAGTTGTTCTAAAAAAAGTTTTGGATTAAATTCTACCCCAAATTTTTTCTCGCCTAACCTAATTAATTCAAAAATATCCACAGTTTTATTTTTTAGAATAAAAAACAAGTCAATATAATCGCGCCAAGCTGCCCGGCGGCCAACAGTATAGGCTTTATCGGCGGCAATATCTTCAATAGCGTAAAGAGGCAAAGACGAAGTAACAATTTCAGGAAATACTGATTTGTACGGGTAATAAAGCAGAGTAATATCCACGTTGTTATTAGTAATAACCGTCAATTGTTCGAGGGTATTTATTTGGATTTCCGCTAGTTTAAAAGTCCTTTTTATTTTCAAAAGGTCTTCTTTTTTTAGCGGTCTTTCTAAAAACAAATCAAAATCAAAAGAGAGACGGTGGGCAATCTGTAAAGACAAAGCGGTTCCGCCTCCTAAAATAGCTGTTTTGGAGAAAATTTTTAACTTCTCAAAAACCTTTCTTCTCTCTTTATCTAATAATTCGAGGTGTATTGACGACATATTTTTCCTTAACAAGAGGGGTATTGCCCATCTCCAGTAAGATTTCTTTAACAAAATTAAAAGTTGATGGACGGTAAGCTTTTATCGGGTGGTGTAAAAAAATCTCTCTAACCACTTTCAAGGGATAGTTTTTAAATAACCATTTAAACTCCTCCATCCCCCCATAGGCTAAAATCTGATTAACAATGTAAATTCTGTCTTTTTGGAGATCTAATTGATCTGTTTTCACTGACCAAAGAAACGGCTGAAGTTTTTTAGGAACTTTTTTCATCCTGCGTAAATTGTAGCACAAAGCCAATCCAAATGGTAAAATACGCCTAATGGATAAAACTTACAATCCGGAAAATACTGAAGATAAAATTTATTCTCTTTGGGAAAAAGGCGGGTATTTTCAACCAAAAATTGATTCCAAGAAAAAACCCTTTGCTATTATTCTTCCCTTACCAAATGCCAGTGATCCCATGCATATGGGTCACGCAGTCTTTGTTATTGAAGATATTATGTGCCGTTATCACCGCATGCTTGGTGAACCAACCTTATGGCTTCCCGGTTCCGATCACGCCGGTATTGAAACCCAATTTGTTTTTGAAAAGAAATTAAAAAAAGAAGGCAAAAGTAGATTTGATTTTGACAGGCAAACCCTTTACCAAATGATTTGGAATTTTGTGGAGGAAAACCGGGAAATAAATGTTACTCAAATGAAAAAGTTAGGCTTTTCTATGGATTGGACCAGATATCATTACAGTTTAGAACCAAAAATCGTAGAAAATGTTTTTGCCACTTTCCGCAAACTTTATAAAGACGGACTCATCTACAGAAAAGAAAAAATTGTCAACTATTGCACTTTTTGCGGGACAGCTTTCTCGGATTTGGAAGTTGACCATCTGGAAAAAGATGAATTCCTTTACTATCTTGACTACGGCCCAATTCAAATCGCGACCACTAGACCAGAAACAATTTTCGCCGATGTCGCCGTGGCAGTCAATCCAAAAGATCAGAGATACCTTGATCTTGTCGGGAAAAAAGCTATTATCCCTTTAATTAATAAGGAAGTTCCCATTATTGCCGACGAATTGGTTGAAATTGGGTTTGGAACCGGCGCTTTAAAAATCACCCCTGCACACGATACGACTGATTTTGAAATTGGTCAAAAACATAATTTACCGGTAATTTCTTGCATTGATTTTTCCGGTAAAATGATTAACGTGATACCAGAGTTGGAAGGACTTTTTTTAAAACAAGCCAAAGAAAAGACAATCGGGCTTTTGAAGCAAGCCGGAAAATTAGTTAAAACAGAATCCCTTCATCATACAGTTGGTTTTTGCTATCGCTGCAAAAATGTCATCGAACCGCTTTTAATGCCTCAATGGTTTGTAAAAATTGACTCTTTGGCAAAACCGGCAATTAAAGCAGTTGAGGAAGGAAAAATTAAATTCTTTCCGGTACGTTTCAAAAAAACGTTTTTAGACTGGATGAAAAATATCCGGGATTGGAATATCAGCCGGCAAATTGTTTGGGGTCCACAAATTCCTGCTTGGTATTGTTTAAATTGTAATCCAAAAATAAAATTAAATTTTTTAGGTAAAGATAAAAAAATTGTTTCTGGTACTTTTGTGGAAGTTAAAGACAAATACAGTTTCGAGGAAATTAAAAATGGATTACAGTCTTTAACTGCTCCTGTTGATACAAAATATTTATTAGAAAAGAAAGGAAAATGTCCAGACTGCCAAAGTAATCATCTTCTTCAGGAAACCGATACTTTCGATACTTGGTTTCTGTCCGGTCAATGGCCATTAAATTCTTTAGGTTTTAATGTTGAAAATCCTGAAAAAAGCTCCGAAGACTTTAAATATTTTTATCCCACCAGCGTAATGGACACCATGTGGGACATACTCTTTTTTTGGGTTGCCAGAATGACCATGTTTGGGTTATATTTGGCAGGTGATGTTCCTTTCAAAACAGTCCACCTCCACGCGAGAGTGGTTGACAAACATGGCCAAAAAATGAGCAAAAGCAAAGGCAACGTTATTGATCCAATTCCAATGATGAAAAAATATGGTACAGATGCCTTACGAATGTCGTTAGTTTTTGGAATTGCTCCAGCTTCAGATATCGTCGTTTCTGAAGAGAAAATAATGGCGATGAGAAATTTTGCCAACAAAATTTGGAATGCAGCGAGATTTGTTATCACAAATCTCGAACTCAAAAATCAAAATTCAAAAATCAAAATTGAAGAGGAAAATATTTGGAAAAATACAGAGAACTCTGATGATAAGTGGATTCTTTCCGAATTGGACAAAATTACCAAAACAGTCACCAAACAAATTGAAACTTATCATTTCGGCCAAGCAGCAGAAACCCTTTATGAATTTTTCTGGCATGTTTTCTGCGACAAATATATCGAGATGACCAAGCCACGCCTTTTTTCCAAAGATAATCCCGATTTTAAACCCGATGAATCAGCTCTTTGTACTTTGTACTCTGTCCTTTGTACTTCGTTAAAGCTTCTCCATCCGTTCATGCCTTATGTGACCGAAACTATTTGGCAACAATTACCAAATAAACCGCAAAAGCCTCTTATTGTTTCCGAGTGGCCTAAAACTTAGCCCTCCATTGTAAATTTTCTTCTCAAAATCTAAAATGAACTGATGGTTCAAAAAGAAAAAGAGAGATTTAAGGTTAATAAAGTTCCAAAAAGTATTTTGGTCGGTTTTCTTTTTTTTCTTATCTCACTTGTCTTTTTAGATAATTACAACCACCGTTTAAAAGCAAGGGTTTTAGGGATAAATATTCAACTTCAGGCTGACCAAAAAAGAATTTTTGAATGGGAGCAACTTTTAGCAGAAAAGCCTGATTACCGTGACGGTTGGTTACAACTTTCTTCTTTGTACGCCAAGGTGGGTAATGTTAAAAAATCCAAGGAAGCTTTTAATAACGCTAAGAAAATTGACCCGAATTTTGAAGAGCTCCCCTCTTTGGAAAAATTACTCGAAGAATGAGGTGACCAGAGGAGAGTTATTCTTTCTGGTCTTCTTTTGGTTCTTCCGTCTTTGGTTCCGCCCCTTCAACCGGAACTTCACCTTCAACCGGAACTTTTTCAGCTACCGGAACTTCTACTTTCTCTTCGGCCGCCAAAGGCTCAATTCTGGCCAAAACCGTTTCTTCTTCCAGAGAAGGCTTAACTTTGGTGCGGTCAAAAGCCAGATTTTTAAGAAGCACCTGGTCGCCGACATTGGCCAGTTTATTTACCTCCACGACAAAATTCTCCGGCAAATCCAAAGGTAGCGCCTCGACTTCTATTTCCGAAATTGTCTGAATCAAAATTCCCAGTTTTTGCTGGACGGCCGGAGCTTCACCCGAAAGAGCCACCGGCACTTTGGCGCTGATTTTTTCCGTCAAAAGAATTTGTCTTAGGTCAACATGAAGAGTCTCCCCAGACAAGGGGTCACGCTGAAGATTTTGGATAAGAATCAGCCTTTTTTCTTTTTCGCCTTCAATATTAAGCTTGACAATACCCGTTTCCCCCACGTCGGAAAAAACTTTCTGAAATTCTTCTTTCTTTAAGGAAATCGAAACCGAAGCAGTTTTTTTACCGTAAACATTGGCGGGAATTAAACCTTCTTTACGGAGATTTTTAACTTTTCGACCACAAATAGTTCTTTTTTCTGCCTTGAGCTTGGTTTCCTGCATAAATGCAATTCTAACAGAAGCCTCTGGTTATTGCAACCGACTCTAATGGGCCAGGTCGATTTGAAAAATTAAATCACGGTCCAGTTTCCCCTGGATTAAAAGTTTACCTTCGCCAATCACGGCGGACGGGATAACCCTCAAGGGAACGAAACCTGCGGGGTAAACAAAACTTAAAGTATAGTCCGAAGGATAGGCGCCGGGCTGCTTTTGCAATAAAAGCAGGTACGAACTTAACTTTTTCGACAGATCAACTTTTTGCGGAAGCTCATATTTAATTTCGATTGATTGCTGTGATTTTATCGGTACGTCCAAAAGAAAGCTAAAAAGGCTTTTTTCGTGGTCTTCGGTGTTTTCAAAATTCTTAAAATCGTAGGGCAGCCAGAGATCGGAATTTTTCGGGTCGGACAAGGAAACAGCGGTAACCCTGGCTCCTTTAGGCAAGTAAAGCCGCAGATAATTTTTGTAACGTCCGGCCGGCCAGGTCTCGGCCGGGCTTTTATTGTCATAGGCAACAGTTAATTTTTCCGAAACTCCCCCGTCGGGCAGTAAAGAGATTTCCTGGCTGATTTTTCTTTCCACAAAATAATTGGCTTTATTGATTCCCACGTTTGCTTCGTTAATTAAAAGGAAATCAGCAAAAATCGGCTGGTTGGTCATCACTGGTTGGTACTCACGAATCTTTCCTGCCCAGTTCAAACCGGAAAAAACATTCTCTATTTCGGGACTGTCAAAATAGGCCAAAACTTCCTTCTGCTCCAAACCGGCAAAAACCGCTCCCCCGACACTGATTAACTCTTTTCCCTTGGTATTTTTAATTTTTTCAAAAAGGGCTTGGGCCAAACTGCCTAAAAAATCTTTTTTCTGTGTCGACCCGGGAAAAGTGGCCAATTCCGCATAATACTCCGCCTTTTGGAAAAGATTATCTTTATTAATTTTCTCCTGATATTCCGGGACAGCGACTTCCCCTAAGGCGCCCATGACTTTGGCCGCTGCTTCCAGAGTTACGGCAACCGTTCCGTCAACCGAAACTTGCATTTCTTTGTCCAAAAACCACTGGGCTCTTTGGGCGGAAACACTAAAATCGGGGTCCCAGTTCGAATCCCTGAGATACCAACTAGCTTCACCCAAGTATTCTTTCAGTTTTGCCGGCGGCTCAACATGGCCTTTTAACTGACCGTCAGCCTGATAAACATCAGAAACTTCAAAGTCTAAAAGCTGACCTTTTTCCAAGCTGACCACGGCAAAGGAACCGATAAAGCCGCCAGTTGGTCTTAGTTCAGCGTTGTTTTCAAAAAGCACCAAATAAGTTTTCCGGCCTTTAAAACCCAAAATCTCCGGCATCACTCCCAGAAGGTTTTGACCTTTTAAAAGAATTTCCCGCGACTCCAGTAAATATTTCTTAATTTTTTCGAAAAGGTCGTCCCGATGAATAAACCGAAAAACCGGCTCGACTTTAGTCAGGGAAGTTTGGGTTAAGGAAGCCCGTTCATAAGCAAAACCCAAATTGGCTTTAATCGCCCCCAAGGCTTCTTCTTTACCTCCTCCTCCATTAATAAAATCGTTAATCCAAGCAGACCAATCCCGACTGGCTAAAAGAGCGAATTTATAGGTAACGTTTAAATTCTGGGCAAAAAGCAGGGTTTCGTTAATTGCCTCGGTTTCCTTGTCTAAACCAAGAAGACCATAAAAAGGGCTGGTCGTTAAAACCACTTTCCGAGCAAAGTTAAGGTTTCTTCCGCCGCTTTCATTTTTTTTGATAGCCAGAGAAAAATTGCTCCTATCAATGGCTTCTTGGGATTTCTGCACGTCCCTTATTCCCGCAGTGCCAAAGATACCAGCCAAAGCCAAAGGAACCACAAACGAAAAAAAGACTAAGCCAAGAAATAATAAAATACCAAAAAGAATTTTCCTTGTTTGGGGTGCTGCCCTTTTCTCTTCTTTGAAAAAAAGATTCAAGTTTTCTTTGTCTTTATCTTTAATTACTAATGGCTTAATCTCCTTTTCAAAAACGGGAGCCTTAGATCTCGTTTCTTCAGAGAGGCTTTCTTTTGTTTGAGGAATATTTTTTCTAAACCAGTTAACGGTTTTTTCAACCTCTTCATTTAAATCGTCAGTAAGGCAAATTTCTTCAAAAGGAAACTTTTTTTTCTCTATCTTTATTTCCTTTCCTAAAAAATTAGGATGAAAAGAAGAATAATAGTTAGCCGCCAGTTCCCCAAATTTTTGAAAAGAAATCTCTTCTCCTTTTAAAAAATAGGCTTTTGACTTAGTCTCAGGAATAAAAATTGTTTTGACCATTTCCTTGACTAAATTATCAACAAAAAGAGGAAAAACTTTTTTCTCTTTGTTTTCGGTAATTGCTCCTTTGTTTTCCCAAATTCCTGCTTTAAAAAACTTAGCCAAAAGCCCTTCTTCAATTCTCGGACCAAAAATATTTTCAAAAACAACTAAACGCCGGTTTTTATCTCCCTCCTTAACTAAGTTAAAATATTTTTCCAAACCGGGATTTTCGATCGAGCAACAAATCAGAGTTTTGCACAAATACTTTTCCGTCAGCCAGTTAATCTCGTCAGCACAAGAAAGTAAAATTTCGTTTTCCGCGGGAAAATGAAAAAGATAACTAAGTTTGTTTATTTTTTCAATCTCGGAAATTGAATTTAAAAAAACAAAATTATTTTTCTCAAGAAGATAGTAAAATGTCTCTTTTTTTTCTTTACCAAAGTAGTAAACCAGGCAACCATGATCAAGAAGCGCATCAACCAACCTAATAGATATCTCGCCTAGCTCATCAATTACCAAAACATTGGTGTAATAATCAAACTCCGTTTTTAAATTTAAAATATTTTCGGGCATTAAAAATATTCTAAACTAAATATCGCGTTATGACAATTCTAAAAAAAGACGTGAAAGGCCTATAATTATTTTTTAAGGGAGAATTTTTTTTCAAGTTTACCTATTTTTTCGAAGTATTTAAAGAAAAATCTAAAGCCTGATTGACCAAAAAGTCCGCCGTTTTATTTTTATTGCGATTAATCGCCTGAAAGGAAATTTTCCCGCCAATTTCCTTTTCCATCTTTTTAACCTGAACAAAAAAATCTCTCAAAATGGCATTTTTAATTTTGAAAAGTCCTTTCAGTTGGTTTACCACCAACAAAGAATCAAGAAAAAAATTAAGATCCGGTCTTCCCTCTTTCGCTTTTTCTTTTATCCACTTTAAAGCCTCAATAACGGCTAGGTATTCCGCCTGATTATTGGTCCTCTCTCCGATTCTCTTGCCAAACTTAACAACTTCCCCACCGACGTCATCAGTAATATAAACTCCAATCGCGGCCGGTCCGGGGTTGCCCCTGGCTCCTCCATCGGTATGAATTAAAAAAACTTTTTTCATTTAATAACTATACCCAACATTCTCCAATTTGTAACTTATTAACCAAGATGTTGGGTTCATTTTAACCAGTCTGATAGCGATATATCAATATTCAAAACAAATGGAAATATGACCTTCTGTTTTGAACTGGCTATAACTTATCAAAAAAATGCTCTTTTTTGTTGAGGAGTTTACCTAAATTTTCCCCAAAAGCCTTTGGAGAAAAGCGCAGATTAAAGTTTCTTGCCAAAAAATTCTGGGTAAAAATGAAAATAGTCAGCTCGGTCAAAATGGTGATGACGGCGGCGGCCGGGAAAGAGAAAAGCGGAATAAAAACCAAATTAAGGGACAAATTAACCAAAAAGGCGATCAAGGAGAAAGCCAATAATTTTTTTTGCTTTCCCAAAGCGATCATCAAAAATCCGGTTAAGTGATTAAGATAAGAAAAAAAAGTCGCCCCCAAAAGTAAACGTAAAGCTAAAATAGAGGGAGTAAAGCCTGGGCCGGCAATTACTTTAATCACCCAAGGAGCGAAGATCAATCCCCCGCTTAAAAGAATAAAACCGGAGAGCAATAAAAGAGTAAAAGCTTTTTCATAAATTTGTCTCAATTTTTTCAAATCATCCTTTAATGAGGATAAAAGAGGAAAAAGGCTGTTCATTAAAAAAGCCGCTCCCAAAACCAGATTGCCGTGAATTTTATAGGCTAAACCATAATAACCAACGATACTAATGGGAAAAAATGTTTTTAAGATAAAGGAGTCAATCCCCCGGTCGTAAACAGAAAAGATTAAAAAATAAACACCTAGAGGCAGGGCTTCTTTAAAAAGGCGAACCATTTCCTTTTTAACAAAACTTGGCTTTAAAAAATGGTATTGACGGCTAATAAACCAACCTAATATCGCTGAAACTAAAGCTGAAGTTAACCAAAAAAACATGAGTAAATTTAAGGAAACACTTCTTCCTAATACTTTAAAAACAAAAATTAAGATCAAAAATAAAAGCGAGGCAAAAATTTCCAAAGTCGAGGCTAAGTCCAGACGTAAATTGGCTTGTAAAACTCCCTGGCTCACCGTGCGCAAGGTTAGAAAAAAGACGACAAAGGAAGCAATAAAGGCGGACAGACGCAAACCGGCAAACTGCGGCAAAAACAATATTGCCAGATTAAAGAGAAAAAACAACATTAGGGTTAAAATTGACCGCAAAGCCAAAATCTGATCAAAAACCGCTCCTTTTTCGTCTTTTTTAGCAGAAGACTCTCTAACCCCAGTTAAAGTTACTCCTAAATCAGAAAGACTTATAAAAATAAAAATAAACGAAGTAATAAAAATATAATTACCATAACCGGTAGAACCAAACATCCGCGTCAATAAGCCTGTAGTTAAAAGAGAAATTAAAACGACCAATCCCCGACTGGCAACCTGAGAGAAAGTATTAACCACTACCCGAATTCCGGACTTCATTGCCTCATTTTAACACGATTAAGAAGCTAAAGATAAGCTCAAGACCAAGACAAAAATGAGTTGGTTTTGAATCAAAGTCAAGGAATAATGATCAAAAAGTCCGGTGAGTAAAATTGCCAATAAGGAGACCAGTAGCCTGAATTTAAGATTGAAGACCGGAGAACAAACGAGTTTTTTTACCGCCAAAAGCAGTATTCCCAAAAAAAGACCCAAACCTAAGATGCCTGTTTCCGCCGCCATCAGAAGAAAAATATTGTGAACCGGCTGCAGCCAGTACAAAGAAGACCAAATTACTTTACTTTGTGAAAGCGCCACCACAAACTGGCCGGCGCCAACCCCCAGTAAGAAGTGACTTTTAATTAAAAAAAAAGCAAAATACGCCAAATCCTGGCGAATGAAAAAGGAAGAGGGGTCAACCACGGTTCGGCTGAATAAAAAGAGGCTGACGGGAAGAAAAAGGAGCGTGGTTAAATAAAGGAAAGAAAGATTAAAGGTCCTCTTCCGCCAATTTTTTCTAAACTGCCAGAGAAAATAGCCTAAACCCAAAATAAAAGCGGTTAACCAAACCGTCCTCGAAAAACTTAAAAAAATCAGTAAAATACCCGCCAAAACCGCCACTTTATCGGAAATCTTTAATTGTCCTTTGGTAAAAACCAAAATGAGGGCGACCAAGGCAAAACCCGCCAGGCTGTTGGGATGGGAAAAAGTGCCGTAAGGCCGCAGAAAAACTTTTTCCAAAAAGGACGCCCGGGCAATACCGGGAGTAAGAACGTTAAAGCTCCTTTCCCCTAAAAACCAAAAAAGGCCGTTTAAGGAAGACTGCTTAACTACCTGGACCAGACTCAAAACCAGTTCAAAAATTAAACTAAAAGGAAGAAGCTTTTCCAGTAATCTTAAGGATAGATTCAAGTTTTTAATAACCATTAAGCCCAGTAAAATCATTTCCGTAATTCTTAGCCAGGAAAAAAAAGAAGATAGGGGAGTCAGAGAAATATAAATATTAAGGAAAGCAAATAATAGGTATAATAAGCACAAAATTAAATACTTTTTATCTTTAAGAATCTGCGGGATAATCTTTGGAAGATAATAAATAAGTAAGAGAACAATAATAATATCTTGCAAATAAATAGTAGGGGAGAGAAAGTCGATTTTCAGGCCAAAAAGGAAACTGGCCTTTGGCCAAAAGTGACGGCCAAATTGCAGGGGCAGAAGCAGAATAAGGGTAAAAAAAAGGATTTCTAAAATCACCTTAAGGTTTAACTTTAGGTTTGATCGTTAAAGTTCTTTCCCGACCTTCACCCTCAGATTCAGAAATCACGTCGGGGTGATTAGTCAAAGCTAAATGGACAATTCTTCTTTCCGAGGCGGAAAGATTAGGAATGATCTGAGTTTCATTAGAAAGTTTAGCTTTGGTGGCTAAACTCAAAGCTAATGTGGTTAATTGCTCTTCTCTTTTTTGACGATAGTCGCCAACGTTAACATTAACCCTTGTCCATTTACCTAAAACTTTATGGATCATAAAGGAAAGCACCAATTGAATCGCCTGCAGGTTTTCCCCATGGAAACCAATTAAAGCGGCTGCCTCCGGCGACTCGATTTGGATGTTAATCTGTTCTTCTTCCTGCTGGACCGTGGCCTCGGCCGAAAGTCCTAGGTCGGAAATCAACCCCTCGATAATTTCTTTGATTTTTTTAAGTTGCTCTTCGCTCATTTTGTCACCGCCAGTTTGTTTTTATTTTTTTTGACAATGAACATTTGCTGAAGAAAAGAAAAAAAGGAAAAGGCAAACCAATAAAGCATCACTCCCGACGGCATGGTATAACCAAAAATTAAGGTCATTATCGGAAAAAGATAAAGCATTTGTTTTTGCATCGAGGAAGTAAAATCATCGGTTTTCCCTTCAGTTACTTTGGCTAATTTTTCTTCTTTTTTAGCCATTGGCATCATCATCTTTGAGGAAAGGAATTGAAAAATTGTCGCTAAAATGACAAAAAGTCCGGGTAAGGCGACAAAACCGGGAAGATGAATTAAATCCGGCTTAGACAAATTTAAATAAAGAAAATTTAAATTAAGAACCGAACCTGTTGCTAACTTGGCGATCGGATAAAGATTTTGATTAAGTTTATTTACCAAACCGACATCCGGCTTAATGACCTGGTTAAAAGCCTGATAAAGAGAAATTAAAATGACAAATTGAACAATTTGAGGGAGACAACCGGCAGCGGGATTAATTCCGTGTTTTTTATAAAGCTCCATTTGGGCCTGCATCAACTTTTGCTTGTCGTCTTTAAATTTCTTTTTTAAATCTTCCAACTCCGGATTAATTTCCTGCATTTTCTGCGCAGACTTCAGTTGGGGATTAGTAAGGGGAATCAAAGCCAAACGGACAATTGAAGTCAAGGCGAGAATCGCCAAACCCAAATTGGAAAACAAAACTTTATACAGCAAAATTAAAGCATTAAGAATTGGTTGACTTAAAAATTGAAACATACTTTTAGAAGGAAGGTTATCTGACTGGATCGCTGCCGCCTTTATTCCAAGGGTGACACCGAACAATTCTTTTTATACCTATCCAACTTCCAGAAATTATACCATACTTTTCGATTGCCTGGTAGCAATACTCAGAACAACTCGGCTGAAAGCGACAAGCTTTATCGGTTAAAAAAAGCCGCTTTAAGAAACCAGTATCAAAAGAAAGATATTTCTGGTAAAAACGAATCAAAAAAAGAATGGTCTTTTTCATTTGACGGGCAGAACCTTTTGTTTAAAAGATAAAATTTCCTTTGGCAGCTTTTCATCGTCGGCAAGCAAACAGTTTTTCTTGGCTAAAAAAAGAAAAAAACCCGAACTGTCCCAAAAATTCTCTTTAATGACTTTGTAAAGCAGTCTTTTAACTCTGTTTCTCTCCACCGCTTTTTTGGCGATTTTGGCGGAAATAATCAAACCAAATTTTTTCTCTAAACTAGGGTAAAAAATCAGGCCAAAAAATTCTCCCTGAATAACCTTACATTGTTTCTCTTTTAAAAGAAAAATCTCTTTTTTGGTTAAACGATTTTTTTTCGGAAGCATTTAGTTAAACAGAAAGCCTTTTTCTTCCCTGAGCCCGGCGACGCTTAAGAACTTTTCTTCCGTCATGAGTTTTCATTCTTTCCCGAAATCCATGAACACGAAGTCTTTTTAGTTTTTTGGGTTGATAAGTCCGTTTAGGCATAAAGTTTAATTAAATTTAACACCTAAATAATAACATATCGTTTCTTTTATATAAATAGCCAGTAATCGCAAAGCACAAATATCAAATATCAAATCTGAACTTAAAGATAATCAGATTTTAAATTTTAGTTATGGTTTTGATTTTTAAGATTTGATTTTTGAACTTATTATCGTTACGTATTAAATCATGAAATTATGTAACGGAACTCATATTCATTAAATCATGAAT
>CAYVNK010000013.1:0-14579 GCA_964452885.1 uncultured Gammaproteobacteria bacterium | reverse complement strand
CTTTGAATTGGCTGGTGTTACCGAGGAAGTCTCAAAAGAAGCATTTCAAAGAGCCGCCGATAAATTGCCGATTAAAACCAGATTTATAAAAAAAGAATAAGCAAGCTTGATTTTTAACAAAAATGAAAAAAAAGCAAAAGGAAGAACTGAGAG
Organism: uncultured Gammaproteobacteria bacterium; assembly: GCA_964452885.1. Taxonomy (GTDB): domain Bacteria; phylum Patescibacteriota; class Microgenomatia; order UM-FILTER-40-11; family UM-FILTER-40-11; genus CAYVNK01. Next base: position 14,426 of record CAYVNK010000013.1, on the reverse strand, counting down.
CAAAGTCACTAACCGAACTTTTAGAAGAGACGGAAAAAAGAAAGGGAGAGTTGACGCAACTCTCCATGGACATTAAAATGGGCAGGGTGAAAAATACCAGTTTGCTTAACGTTAAAAAAGACGAGTTGGCAATGATCAAAACAATTATGCAGGAAAAGAGGTTAAAAAATGAAAGCTTTTGAGGGAGTAGTTATTTCCGACAGAATGGCAAAAACCGCAGTGGTTTTGGTGGAAAGAAAAACCCGCCATCCTTTGTATGGAAAAATTATCTCCAAGAAGAAAAAAATCCACGCCAGAAATGAAATTGGCGCTAAAATGGGACAAATAGTTAGAATTACCCAAATTAAACCATTGGCAAAAACAGTTTCTTTTAAAATCCTGGAAATTGTCGGCGAAAAGGAAATAAAAAAATGATTCAATTAAGAACGATTTTAACACCGGCGGATAACACCGGAGCCAAAAAACTGCGGGTAATTCATATTTACGGTGGCTTTAAAAGAACTTTCGGAACGGTGGGCGATGTCGTGGCGGCGGTGGTTGATCAAGCCGATCCCAACGGAGTGGTCAAGGACAGTGAAAAGGTAAGGGTGGTGGTTGTCCGGACGAGGAAAGAAGTGCGTCGGGTCGACGGCAGCTATGTCCGCTTTGACGATAATGCGGGAGTGATTATTGATAAGGACGGCAATCCCAGGGGAACTCGGGTTTTCGGACCAATTGCCCGCGAGGTGAGAGAGGCCGGTTTTAATAAAATTGCCTCGCTTGCCAAGGAAATGTACTAAATTAAATAAAAAATAAAAGATAAAAAATATAAGCAAAGCTTGATTTTTCAAAATAATAAACAATAATTTGAAAAAATGAAATTAAAAAAAGGCGACAAAGTAAAAGTAATGTTAGGTAAAGATCGGGGTAAAACCGGGACAATTGATCGTGTCTTTAATAAAGAAGGCCTGGTTCTGGTTTCCGGAGTAAATCTTTATAAAAGACATTTAAAGCCAAGAAGCGAGCAAGATCAAAGTTCCGGCGGTATTGTCGATAAAGTCAGACCGCTTAATTTGGCCAAAGTCGCTTTAATCTGTCCCCAATGTGGAAAAATTACCCGGGTCGGTTTTCTTTTGGGTAAAGGAATGAAAGTCAGAATTTGTAAAATTTGCAAGGCGGAAATTTAAAATGAATTTACTGGAAAAATATCAAACTGAAATAGTTCCTGAACTGCAAAAGGAACTGGGAGCCAAAAGCCCGATGGCGGTTCCGAGAGTAGTGAAAGTGGTTATTAATATCGGTTTGAAAGAAGCCAAAGACGACAAAAAATTGATTGATATTGTTGGCGAACAAGTAAAGATAATTTCCGGTCAGAAGCCGAAAGTTTGCCGGGCAAAAAAATCGATTGCCGGCTTTAAACTCGGCAAAGGGCAACCGATTGGTCTTTCCGTAACCTTGCGCCGCGGAAGAGCTTTTGCTTTTTTGGAAAAACTTTTCCGGATTGTTTTACCGAGAGTTAGAGATTTTTCCGGTGTCAGCCCTAAAAGTTTTGATGGCAACGGCAACTATAATTTGGGGATTAGTGAACAAATTGTTTTTTCCGAGATTGATTTTTCTAAAATTGATAGAACCAGAGGATTACAAATAACGATTGCGACCAATACCAATGACGATAAAAAAGCCAGACTGTTGTTAGAAAAGTTAGGCATGCCTTTTGCTAAGGAGGTAAAGTAACATGGCCACCAATGCTAAAAAATTAAGAGAAGGCAACAAAAAAATGTTAAAATACGAGGTTAGGGCGCATAACCGTTGTCAACTGTGCGGCCGGCCGCGGGGATATATCCGTCTCTTTGGTTTATGCCGACTTTGTTTTAGAAAATTAGCCAGTCGGGGAGAAATTCCCGGAGTTAAAAAAGCCAGTTGGTAAAAAAAATATGATTTCCGATCCAATATCCGATTTATTAATAAGAATTAAAAACGCCGCTTTGGCCAAGAAAAAGAACGTTTTGGTTCCTTATTCCTGCTTTAAGGAAAATTTGGCTAAAGTTTTAAAGGCGGAAAAGCTAATAGAAAACGTGGAAGTTTCCGGCGAGAAATCAAAAAAAGATTTATTGATTTCTTTGCTCGAAGAAGGAACAAAAATTAAGCCTATCACGGTTAAATTGTTTTCTAAACCGGGGAAAAGAGTTTATCTTAAAGCCAAAAATATTGCCGTTTTTAGACGCGGTCGGGGGATAACGATTATTTCTACCCCCAAGGGTTTGATGACGGATAAGGAAGCGTTAAAGGCAAGGATGGGCGGAGAAGTTATTTGTAAAATAATTTAAAAAATGTCAAAAATAGGGGTTAAACCGATTATTGTCAAGGAAGGAAATACGATTACCCGGGAAGAGGGGCAAATTGTCGTCCGTGGACCGTTGGGAGAAGTAAGACTTTCGGTTCCGGAGGGAATAAAAACGGAGATTGGGGAAGGAAAAGTGCAGATAAGCCGGTTTTCGGAAACCCGAAAAAACAAGTCCAGCCACGGAACTTTGGCACGTTTAATTGCTAATGCTCTTTCAGGGACAAGAGACGGATTTTCCAAAGTCCTGGAAGTGGTCGGGACCGGTTTTCGGGCGCAAATGGAAGGGACGGATTTGGTTTTGGCGTTAGGCTTTTCCCACTTGGTTAGGTTTCCTTCTCCGGAAGGAATTAAAATAGAGGTTATTGAAGGAAAAATAAAAATCTTCGGGGTGGATAAAGAATTGGTTGCTCGGACCGCCAGTAATATCAAAAAGATAAAAAAGCCGGATGCCTATAAAGGGAAGGGAATTCTTTATCAGGGAGAAAAACTGAAACTTAAACCAGGCAAAGCGGCGGCTAAAGCCGGTCCGGGCGGGGCAGCGGCAGGAGGGAAATAATAAATGGAAGACAAAAAAGAAAGAATTTTACGTAGACAAAAAAGAGTTCGGGGAAAGATGCCTGAAGAAGGGTATCGGCTTTCTCTTTCCCGTTCAAACCGGTTTCTTTTTGCTCAAGTGATTGAGCTTGGGTCGGGTAAAACAATTCTTGGATTAAGCGACAAAAAAATGCTTGATGCCAAGGAAACCCAGGGAAAAACTAAGGTTGAAAGAGCCAGTCTTTTTGGTGAAAAGTTCGCCAAGGAAGTTTTAGAAAAAAAGATTAAAAAAGTTATTTTTGACCGGGGAGCTTGCCGCTTTCATGGTCGGGTTAAAGCTTTTGCCGAGGGACTTAAATCAAGCGGATTGGAATTTTAATTTTTAATTAAAAAAATGCTAAAAAATAATCAATTTGAACCAAAAATTGAAAAAGAATTTGCGGAAAAAGTTGTTCAGGTAAACCGTGTTTCCAAAAAAACCAAGGGCGGAAACAATATCAGTTTTTCGGTTTTGGTCGTCGTGGGTGACCGAAAGGGAAGAGTCGGCGTCGGCTTGGGCAAAGCCAAGGATGTTTCTTCTTCAATCGCCAAAGCCGTCGATTACGCCAAAAAACACTTAATTATTGTTCCGCTTCACGGAACGACTATTCCCCATGACGTCAGAGTTAAATTGGGAGCGGCGGAAGTACTTTTAAAGCCGGCGCCGATGGGTTCGGGCGTAATTGCGGGAGGGGCGGTGAGAGCGGTAGTGGAAGCGGCGGGGATTAAAGATATTTCCTCAAAAGTCTTGGGGACCAAGAATCAAGCTTCAAATGTTTATGCCTCTTTGCAGGCATTAAGGGAGTTACATAAATTATAATAAGTTTAAGGAGGAAAATGAATCTAAGTTCTTTGCCTAAAATTAAAGAAAAAAGTAAAAAAAGAATCGGTCGGGGTCACGGTTCCGGCCGTGGCGGCCACACCGCGACCCGGGGAACCAAAGGCCAAAATTCGAGAACCAGAGTCAGCCTTTTCTTTCAAGGGACAAAAGTTAAAAAATCTTTAATTAAACGTTTGCCTTTCATCAGGGGCAAAGATAAGTTTCGGGCAAAATCCGGAAAACCGATTATTATTAATTTAAAATATTTAAATCTGTTTGCCAAAGATGAAGAGGTTAATTTATCTTCATTGAAAGCGAAAGGATTTTTGCCGGCAGACTTATCTGAAGATACCAAGATTAAAATTCTTGGCGAGGGGGAAATAAAAGTTCCTTTAATTATTGCTTTGCCGATTTCCAAAGGAGCCAGGGAAAAAATTGAAAAAGCCGGCGGTCGAATCTTGATAAAAAAAGAGGAGATAAAAAACAAAAAGGAAAATCCAAAAGAAAAGAGTACTAAAGCTAAAACTAAAAAAGTGAAAGGAAAGTAAGTGGTTAGCCAAATTCTGCAAGAACTAAAAACAGCCGTCAAAATTCCTGATTTGCGGAAGAAACTTCTTTTTACCGCCTTAATTCTTTTTATCTTTCGTTTAGCTGCGCATATTCCGGTCGCTGGCGTAAATCTTCAGGCACTTAAAGGACTGTTTGGTCAAAATCAATTTTTGGGTTTACTCGATATTTTTTCCGGGGGGACCTTGGCTAATTTTTCAGTTATGGCCTTAGGGTTGGGCCCTTATATCAACGCCTCAATTATTTTGCAACTTTTACAGATGGTTCTTCCGCAATTGGAAGAACTTTCCAAGGAGGGGGAATACGGTTGGGAAAAAATCAATCAGTATACCCGTTTTTTGACGATTCCCCTAGCGGCAGTACAGTCCATCGGGATGTACGCCCTGCTTAAGAGCCAGAACATTATTGCCCAGGCTTCCTTCCTGCAAATTGTGGCGACCATTGTGACAATGGTCGCCGGAACAATTTTTTTGATGTGGCTGGGGGAACTGATTACGGAAAAGGGAATCGGTAATGGCATTTCCCTTTTGATTTTTGCCGGCATTATTGGCCGGTTGCCGGTTTCTTTCGGCCAGACCGCCGCGGTTGCAGAAAGCGGAAAAATCTTCAGTATTCTCATTTTTGCCGTCCTGGCCCTGATGGTTATCGCCTCAGTAATTTTTATTGACGAAGCGATACGGAAGGTAAGAATTGAATACGCTAAAAGAGTAATGGGCGGAAAATTATACGGGGGACAAACGACTTTTCTGCCTTTAAAAATTAACCAAGCCGGGGTTATTCCCATTATTTTTGCGGTTTCTTTAGTTTTAATTCCTTCAATGGTGGGAAAATTTTTGGCTCAAGTTCCTAATAAAGTGGTTGCCGGAATGGCTTTGGGTCTGGCAAATTTTTTTACCCCCGGAGGAGTTATCTATAATTTGAGTTATTTTATTTTGGTGGTTGGTTTTACTTATTTTTATACCGCGGTAATTTTTAATCCCAAAAAGATTGCCGAAGAAATTCAAAAACACGGCGGCTTTATTCCGGGCATCAGGCCGGGAAGTTCAACTGTTACCTATTTAAATTATATTTTAACGAGGATTACTTTGGCAGGGGCGGTTTTTTTGGGAGTGGTGGCCATTTTGCCTTCAATCGTGCAAAAAATGACCGGAGTGACCACAATGACGGTGGGAGGGACCAGTATTTTAATTGTGGTTTCTGTTGTTTTGGAAACATTTAAGGTGATTGAAAATATGGTGCAAATGCGGGGTTACGATAAATTTTTAGAAAAGTTTTAAAAAAATATGAATATTTTGATAATTGGTCCTCAAGGTTCAGGTAAAGGAACTCAGGCAGAAAAATTGATTGAAAAATTTAAAATGGCCCATATTGAAATGGGGGGACTTTTACGGACTATAGCTAGAAAAGATTCGCCTTTAGGTAATCAAGTCAAGAATTTTATCGATAACGGAAGATTGGTTACCGATGAAATAACCATTCGAGTCTTGAATAATTATTTGCAGGGTTTCGGCAGGATAGAAAATGTTCTTTTTGATGGCTTTCCCAGAGTTTTATCTCAGGCGCAATATTTTGAAAAATTTTTGGCTGAGAAAGAAAAAAAATTGGACGTGGTCATTTTTTTGACACTGCCCCGGGAAGAAATCTTTAAAAGACTGGCTAACCGCCGGACTTGCGAAAAATGCGGCAAAGTTTTTAACATTTTAACCAAACCGCCAAAAGTTGAAGGGATCTGTGACTTTTGTGGAGGAAACTTAATCATTAGAATTGACGAAACGCCGGAAAAAATTTCAGAAAGGCTGAGTCAATTTGAGGAACAAACCATTCCCATGATTAACTTTTTTAAAGAAAAAGGAATTGTCGAGGAAGTTGACGGCAATCGGCCAATTGACATAATTTTTCAAGATATTATTGGGAGATTAAAAAAACGCAATTTGATAAAAGATGCCTAAAATTTCTCTTAAAACACCAGAAGAAATAAAAATTATGGCTGAGGGAGGAACTAAGCTGGGTAGGGTTTTGGATGAAGTTTTAACCAAAATTAAACCAGGCTTGAGCACTTGGAAGATTGATCACTGGATTGAAAAAGGAATTCTTCTGGCTGGCGGGAAACCAGCTTTTAAAATGGTCCCCAATTATTACTGGGCATCTTGCACAGGGATTAACGAGGAAGTAGTCCACAGTATCCCCAAAAAAGAAAAGATTTTAAAAGACGGCGATGTTTTAAAAATTGATTTGGGTATGCTTTGGCGGGGCTTTAATAGTGACTTATCTTGGACGGTAGAGGTTAAAAAAGATCCCCGGTCAACTACCCGCGATGAAGAATTTTTAAAAACCGGTGAAAAAGCTCTGGCAGAGGCGATTAAAACGGCAAAATTGGGGAACCGGATTGGCCATATCAGTCAAAAGATTCAAGAGACGGTCGGAAAAGCAGGTTTTTGCCCGGTGGAAGTTCTTACCGGCCACGGAATTGGTTTGAAGCTTCACGAGGAACCGATGATTCCCGGAGTCCTTAGGGGAAGCCTGGAGAAGACGCCAGAGCTTAAATTGGGCATGACCCTGGCAATTGAAGTGATTTATGTAGAAAAAAGCCCTGAAATAGTTCTTGAAAATGATGGCTGGACTATTTCTACCAGAGATGGTAAAATATCAGGGCTGTTTGAGAAAACAATAGCCATCACGGGTGAAGGACCCCTCATATTAACCCCGGTGGGAAACCGAAAGGGGTAGCCAGAAAAGAGGGGAACTTTTTTATGTTAAAAAAAGACGAAATCGAAATTGAAGGTATAGTTTCGGAAAAATTACCCAACACTACTTTTAAGGTGGAGGGTCTGGATAAGAGAGAATACCGCTGTACGCTTTCGGGTAAAATGAGAATGAACAGGATTCGGATTTTGCCCGGCGATAAGGTGAAATTTGTCGTGACGCCCTATGATGCCGAAAAAGGCAGAATTGTATATCGAACAAAATGAAAGTAAAACCATCAGTCAAAAAAAGATGCCGCTCATGTAAAGTTGTTCGACGAAGAGGACGAGTTTATATTATTTGCAAGAATCCTAAACACAAGCAGAGACAAGGATAAATTATGCCAAGAATAGCGGGAGTTGATTTATCGGACGAAAAAAGAATCGACGTTGCCTTAACGGCTCTTTATGGGGTGGGTAGGCAAAATGTAAAAAAACTTTTGCAAAGTGCCAAAATCGAGTCAGGAAAAAAGGTCAAGGATTTAACTGAAGAAGAAGTTTCCCGCTTGCAAAAAGTCGTGGAAGCTAATTTCAAGATTGAGGGAGATTTAAGAAAAGAGATTCAGGAGAATATTAAAAGGCTAAAACAGATTGGCTGTTACCGGGGTAAACGCCACGTGGCCAATCTACCGGTTCGGGGACAACGGACCAGAAGCAACGCCCGAACTAAACGGGGTAAAAGAGTGACGATTGGTGCTTTGAAAAAAGAAGAATTGGCTAAGAAAACCAAAGCCGTGGCTGCCAAAGTGCCTGCTCAAAAAATTTGAATATATGGCAAAAAAAGAAGTTAAACCAAAAGCAAAAATCAACATCTTGGCGACTTTTAATAATACCGTGGTTTCGGTTGCCGATATGGAGGGCCAAGTGCTTTTGCAGGAATCGGCCGGGTCTTTAGGCTTTAAGGGGGCAAGAAAATCCACCCCTTATGCTGCCACCATTGCTACCGAAAAGGCCCTGGTTAAAGCTAAGCAAATGGGCGTAAAAGAAGTTGAGGTTTATATTAAAGGCCCGGGAGCGGGCAGAGATGCTGCTTTGCGGGCGGTCCGCGCCGCCAATTTAAAAATTGATTTAATTGCCGATGTTACCCCGATTCCTCACAACGGAGTGAAACCGAGAAAACAAAGGAGAGTTTAAAACAAAAAATGATTAAAGATTACACTAAAAAATGTCGTTTGTGCCGGGCCGCCGGAATGAAACTTTTTTTGAAAGGACAAAGATGTCTGACCAAATGTCCGATTGACAAAAAAGGGCCGGTGCCGCCGGGACAGCACGGAGCCAAAAGGAGAAGGAAACTGTCCGATTACGGCATCCGTTTGGCGGAAAAACAAAAATTAAGACGAACTTATCTGACCAACGAGAATACTTTAAAAAAATATTTCCTGCAGGCAAAGAAGTTGAAAGGAGCCGCTACCGGCGAAGTGCTTTTGCAAACTTTGGAAAGTCGATTGGATAATGTGGTTTATCGTTTGGGATTGGTTCCCTCCCGAAGATTCTCCAGGCAGTTGGTAAGTCACAAACACGTTTTAGTTGACGGAAAAATTGTTAATATCCCCTCGGCAAGAATTAAACCCGGCAGTATTATTAATCTTGACAGTCGGGCAATGAACATGACTGAAATTAAAGCTCTTTTGGGCAAAAAGGACCTGACGATTCCTCCTTGGATGGAAAGAAAAGGACCAGTGGGTAAATTTGCCCGATATCCTAAAAGAGAGGAAATTGGAACCAATATCAGCGAGCAACTGGTGGTTGAACATTATTCTAGATAATTTTTTAATTAGTAATTTTTAATATTTATTATAAGGAGTTTTATGATCACGCCAACCTTCCAAATTAAAAAAGAAAAGGAAAACGCTGATTTTGGTGTTTTTGTCCTTGAGCCCTTGCAACAGGGTTATGGTCAAACCTTGGGTAATGCTTTAAGAAGAGTGCTGTTAAGCAGCCTTCCGGGAGCCGCGATTGTTCAGGCAAAAATTTCCGGAGTTAAGCATCTCTTTTCGACGCTTAAGGGGCTTGAAGAAGACATTGTGGAGTTTACCTTAAAAGTTAAGCAAGTCTGCCTTAGATATTCCGGTGAAAAACCGGCCAAAATCACTTTGGATAAAACCGGTCCCGGCGAGATAACCGCCGCCGATTTTGGACTGCCGGCAGGAGTGGAAGTGATTAATAAAAATTTAGTTTTGGGAACTTTGGCCGATAAGACTTCCCGGATAAGGGCGGAATTTTTGGTCGAAGCCGGATATGGTTATGTTCCTTCGGAAGAAAGAGGCGGGGCAGAAGTGGGCATAATCCCGTTGGATGCCATTTTTACGCCGGTTCAGAGAGTCAATTATCATGTCAGCGCTACCCGGGTTGGCCGAGTGACCAATTACGATAAACTGACGATAGAGATCTTAACCGACGGCTCAATTACCCCTCACGCCGCCTTAATGGAAGCAGGGAAAACCTTAACTGCCTTTTTTGATCAAGTAGTCAACCCGAAGAAAACAGAAGCAAAAGAAGCTGTTTTGGTAGGGAAAACACCAAGTGATGAATCAACTTTGACGATCGAGGAGTTGGAACTGCCAACAAGAATAATTAATGCTCTTCTTAAAGTTGGCATCAAAAATGTGACGGAGTTGCAAAAGGCCGGTCGTAAAAAGATTGCCAAAATTAAAAATTTGGGTGATAAATCTTTAAAAATTATTGAAGCCGCCACGGTAGAAAAGGGGATTCAACTTGAGGATTAATCTCATATGAGAAAACAAGTTTTTGGCCGTCAATTTAGCCGGACCAAACACCAAAGACTCGCCCTTTTTAGGGGATTAATTTCTTCGTTGGTGGAGAAAGGGGAAGTAATTACCACTTTGCCTAAAGCCAAGGCGATTAAAGGACAAGTGGAGAAATTAATTACTAAAGCCAAAGCCGGCACGCTAAATGATAAAAGAATCATTTTGCGTTTTTTGACTAAAAGGTCTTTGGTTAATAAACTGGTTTTAGGGATTGCTCCTCTTTTTAAGGAGAAAACCGGCGGTTATTTGCGGATAATTAAACTTGGTCAGAGAAAAGGAGACACTGCTCCTATGGCCCAGATTTCTTTTACCGAAGATTTTAACAAAATTGTTCTTAAGACGGTTAAGGAAGTTAAAAAAGAAGCGGTTGAAGAAGTGAAAAAGAAATGATAAAAGCAACCCGAAAAGAAGAGATTAAAAGAAAATGGCACTTGCTTGATGCCAAGGGCCAGATTTTGGGCCGTTTGGCTTCCAAAATTACCCCTTTGCTTTTGGGGAAAGGGAAACCTTATTTTGTCAAAAATTTGGATTGCGGCGACTTTGTAATTGTGATCAATGCCCAAGAAGTAGTTTTAACCGGCAAAAAAGAATTAGAAAAAATCTATACCCATTATTCCGGTTACCCCGGCGGTCTTAAAAGAACAACGGTAGCGAAAATGAGGGAAACCCATCCGGAGAGGATTATTGAAGCTTCAGTTTTCAATATGCTGCCCAAAAACAAGCTAAGAGCGCTTTGGATGAGTAAACTTCATGTTTTTGCTGATGAAAAGCATCCTTATGCCGATAAATTAAAGCCCGAAAAGGAGGAAAATGCCAAAAACCACTAAAAAAACCAAAGGATATGTTTATGCCCTGGGAAGGAGAAAAAGAAGTGTTGCCCGGATAAGACTTTTGAAAGGCAAAGACCAAACATTGGTAAACGATATGCCGGTGGGGCGCTATTTTAAGGATATTTCCCCGGTTTATTTCTTAAAGCCGTTTGAATTGACCGGAACAACCGGAAAATTTTATGTGACAGCAAAAATTGAAGGTGGTGGAAAACAAGGCCAACTGGGGGCTTTTACTTTGGGAGTCAGCCGGGCTTTGGTAAAAATTGATGAAAATTTTCGCAAAATTTTAAGACAAAATGGACTATTAACTAGAGATCCCCGCGAAAGAGAGAGAAGAAAATTTGGTTTGGCTCAAGGCGCCCGCGCCAGGAAACAATCTCCAAAGAGGTAGAATTTTTGATATACATGGTAAAAAAAATTATTATCTTTTTTTTCTTTTTTTCTTTTTTCTTTTTACTTCTAGCCGCTCCTGTTAGCGCCCAATGTCCTGCTTGTCTGGTTACCATCGGCGGTAGCGTTCTTCTTTCCCGCTATTTAGGGGTCGATGATTTAATAATTGGAATTTGGGCAGGCGGGCTTATTCTTTCTTTGGGGCTTTGGACAGCTACTTTTATCAAAAAGACTTTTATTAAAGGACAAAATTGGATTTTAACCACGATTTTGTGGATTACAACGGTCTTAGGTTTAAAGCAGGCGGGCTTTATCGGCAACCCCACTTGTAAAATACATGGTCACGATAAGCTGTTGACTGGAATTATTGCCGGGACACTCGTTTTCTTGTTGGCCTACGGTATCGATTTTATTTTAAGAAAATTAAATAAAAAAAACCCGGGCAAAGCCCTTTTCCCTTACCAAAGAGTAGTTCTTCCTGTGGTATTATTATTAATGGCGACTCTAATAGGCGCCAAAATTTGCGAGATTAAATTTTGAGATGAAAAACGAAAACGAAGTTCAAAAATTACTTGACAAAGTAAAAGCGGTTGAGAAAGGCGAAAAGCTTGACTTGTCTTCTGATGAAGATCTTTCCATCGCAATTATGAATTTGATTTCTATTGAGGAGCATTTGTTTTTCTCGGGAGTGAAAACCGGCAAATCTTCATACTACGAACTTTTAAATCAAGTTCGCGAAATGCGCAAGACACTCCTAAAAAAGATTATTAAAAATTATGAAGGTGAAGAATGGTGTATTTCCAAACATCTACTGGCTGGTTGTATGCGTTTGATGGAAGTGGGAACCAAGAGTTTAACCAAAGGTGATAAAAAAGAAGCGGAAGAATTTTTTCAAATGGCTTACTCGTTATATTCTCTTTTTTGGGGGTTGAATTTAAAACTGTTGAAACCTACGGAAATTGAGGAATCGGTCGATGATAAAGATTCCCGTCGTGGTTTTATGGGTAAACTGGGAGAAATAATTAAGAAAGCCATCGACTGCTGTCGGGAATAATCCCCTTTTATCTTGATGAAATTAATAAAATTTATTCCCTTTTTTCTTTTAGTCATTTTTATCTTCATTCTTTTCAGAGAATTTTCCGGTCCGCAAAAAAATGGAGAGAATGAAAGATTGGTGGTTGGACTGGAAGATTCCCCTGAAGATGTAATTAACAATTTAAAGGCAAAAGGTTTTGTAAAAAATATATTTATTTTTAAAACAATTTTAACTCTTAAAAATTGGCAAAATAAAATTGACCCTGGTGCTTATCAAATTTCCAAGGGAATGAATGTTTTCAAACTGGCGCAAACTTTAATTGCCGGACCATATCAAAAGTGGGTGATTATTCTACCCGGAAAAAGAAAAGAGCAAGTTGCTTTAATTGTGCAAAAAGCTTTAAATTGGCCGTTTAGTACGGCCAGAAATTTTGCCGATATTGCCGAGGAAGGTTATCTTTACCCCGATACTTATTTGATTGATATTGATGCTAATCCACAACAAGTTGTCCAAAAATTAATGACAAATTTCAACGAAAAATTTGATGCCGGTTTACAAAAAGAATTGTTGGGACAAGATATCCGTAATGACACGGCCATTAAAATTGCTTCTTTAATTGAAAGAGAAAGCGGCGGAAATAGTGATAAACCGATCATTGCCGGAATAATTTGGAACCGGCTTTTAAAGGGTATGAAACTGGAGATTGATGCCACTGTTCAATATGCCATTGCTTCGGAAAAATTAACCGATACCGGTCTTCAATCACTTGAAGATTTTAATTTTTGGCCAATATTAGGTCCGGGATTAGTAAGAACTGTTGATTCATCTTACAATACTTATTTGAATGATGGATTACCGCCAGGTCCGATTTGTTCACCCGGTCTTTCCTCAATAAAAGCCGTTGCTAATTCTACCGAAACCGACGCTTTATATTATCTTCATTCTGCCGACAAACAGATTCATACTGCCAAAACCTATAAAGAACACCAAGAGAATATCCTTAAATATCTTCAATAATTAAAACAGCTGTTTTAAAAGTTTGTATATTTCTTTCCGGTGGCCGATCAAAACAATAAAGATTTCTTGGGAAGTCCTTTGGTATACAATTCTAAAATTTCCCACTCTTACCCTGAAGATGTTTTTATAGCCTGAAAGTTTCTCTTCGTTCAATATTGGCGGTAAACATAAACTTCTGATTTTTTTGGCAACCGCAATTTGATCAATTTTTGAAAGTTTTTTCAGCTCTTTCTCGGCTCTTGAAGAAATAACCAGCTTCATATATTAAGCTCTTTGGCAACCTGGTCAAAATCTTTTCCTTCTCTAAAGTCGGTTTCCTGGACTGCCTTTTTGTCGAGGTAGTTTTCAATGCAGGAAACAAATTTTTCAAAAAGTTCTTTACCGACGATGTAGGCTTTGGTCACCCCCCGATTTTTGACAATCAACGGATAATCACCCGCGCTGGAAATCGCTTTTGAAGGGTTTGCTTTTAATTGGCTGATAGAAATGGTGTCCATAACTTAGAATATATAATTAATATGGTCTATTGTCAAGCCCTATTTACAGGTCTTTTGGGCAGTTTTTGGCACGGGTGAAACCGGCGGCTTGGGCTTCTTTTTCGGTGCAAAACCAGTTTTCGCCTAAATCTTTTTCAACAATCGTGAATTCGTATTGAGGGCAACCTGGGAAATAATAATTTTTGAGATCGGAGTTTTTGTCAATGTTGCCTTTTATAACGCATTTAGGATTATCAGGATTTTTAATTTGGTAACATTTAGAACTGAAAATTCCTAAACCATCTGTTTTCGCTTTATTGGCAGTTGCTTTTAATTCTTCCGCTGCCGTGCTTTGGTCAGAGTGATATCTTGCCCAGCCGGATTTGAGCATTTCTTTATTGATTAAAAGATTATCAATATAAATTAGAGCCATGGCCCTGCCTTTTTGATCAAGAATTTTTTCCTTAAAAATAATTGTTTTGTTATTAACTAATTTTTCCAATAAATCTTTGGCTTCCGTTCCTCCGCAAAACCCAAGTTCAGGCGCGTCGATATTTCTCAACCGCAGTCTAGCCTTTCCTTCCAAAACAATAGTATCCCCGTCAATAACCCCAATAACTTTCGTTCCCTGAGAAAGAGATTTGTTTTTAGAATATTGTAAAACATTAAAAACCAGCGAGATTATAAAAAGAAAAAAGCCTAAAAAAGGAAGTATTTTGCCAATAAACTTCTTATCCATTAATTAAAGTATACCCCTTTTGATTTCCTTTAATTCTTCCTCTAACTCTCCTCTAAACTTAATTTAGTAACTCCTTTAATACAAAGTCTAATTTTGAGATAAGGAAAAGATCTTTTGGGTAAATCGCAATAAGTTTTAAGTTGTTT
>CAYVNK010000012.1:0-15168 GCA_964452885.1 uncultured Gammaproteobacteria bacterium | reverse complement strand
TCAGATTGTATAAATGATGATAAGTCCAAAGAAGAACCTCTCCGGCTTTTTTGGTGGCGGCATAGGGGCTTAAAGGAAAATCGGTATTGTCGTCCTCGCAAAAAGGAACCTTATTTCTTTCGCCATAGACTGAAGAAGAAGAAGCAAAAACAAAATTTTTAATTTTAAATTCTTTGGCCAATTCCAAAAGATTAAGAGTTCCTTCCACATTTACCTTTTGGTAGATTTGGGAATTTTCAATACTGGGTCTGACTCCGGCCTTGGCCGCCAAGTGACAAATTTTTTCCGGCTTTTCTTTGTCAAAAATTTTCTTTAATCCTTCAACATTTAAGATATCTTCGTGATAAAAGTGATAATTGCGAAGCATTAAAAATGGTTTAATATTTTCTTTTTTTACCCGAGGATCATAATAAGGATCAAAATTATCAACACAAATTACTTCATTCTTTAAATCAAGTAATTTTTTGGTTAAATTGGATCCAATAAATCCCGCTCCACCGGTTATTAAGATCTTCATATTTTCCGCTAAACCTTCCTAAAAATCACTCAAACTTGCTTCTTGTAAACTTCAAAATCTCCGGCAACCACCGGATTAAGCGGTCTTAAAAGTTCCAGAACTTTCTCACGGATAGCTGGAGTAGGAATTACTCCGGCAACAACTGCTCCCGGCAGCCAAGCTTCTACTTCCGCGGTTATTTTTTCCGCCTCTTCATTTGTCCCGCCCGCTTTGACCACACTCTGAAAAACATGGTTGCGGTCAAAATCTTCCAGCCGGCCATCTTTTTTTTGGACTTTAAACATTTTTCTCACCTCCTTTTGGGTCGCCGAAGTTTTAACAAAGGCGCCCTTTCCTTAGATTAAGAGTAACACAAAAGAAAGGTAAGAAAAAGAAAAGAGGAAAATTACTACCTGAAGTGAACAAAAGTTTCGTTGGCGTCGGCTACCCTGTGAGTGTCTCGTTTCCAAAATTATATTTCCGAGACTTCGTTTACAATTAAAGGTTTAAACTCGCCATATCCTCTTAATTCCCCTGAGCAAACTATTTTTACGTCTGAGTTTTGAAAATGTCTTAATTGGTAATAATCAGGGTACTTAGAAAAATAACATAAAGAATAAATTTTCCCCTTATCACAAAGACCAATATTGAGAGCCTGTATATTTTCAGTATTTTCTAATAAAACTGTTTTAATTTTCAAAAGCGCCTCTTTGGGTTCTAACCTTTTCAACAATTTCTTCAACAAGAACCAGATTTTCTGGCTACCTATTCTTCCCGGCAAAGAAGAAAGAGCAACTTTTTTTAAAAGTCCGTTAAAGACAAAGAGATAGGGTTCTTCCACAAAAGGTTGATTATATTCAATGATGTCTTTTTGGTCGGGAAAAGAAGCGCTTCTCGCATGAACTGCGAGAAAAGAAGTTTTGGGAAAGCTGGCAAACAATTTTTCTCCTTCCCATATTGGTAAAAGAGATTTTCTGGTTTGCCAGCTGCCTATTTCGTCAATCCAAGAAACTCCCCAACCGTCACCTTGCCAATCACCGTCAAAAGCCTGGCTGTTTTTGGCCATCAAAGAAAATTCTTTCAAAATTTTTCCCGAATTTGTCGGACTTTCAAATTTAGCGATTAAAAAACGGCACATCTAAGACCTTAAAATTTTCTTTAAATTATCAATAACAAAATCCAGATGCTCACTTTCAATAATGTAAGAAGGCAAGAAACGAACAACATTTTCTCCCGCAGGTATGGCCAGAATCTTGTTTGTCTGAAGCTGTTTTAAAATTTCATTCCTCCTGTCTCTAATTTCAAGACCGATCATTAGGCCCCTGCCGCGTACTTCTTTGACTAAAGGAGATCTGATTTCTCTCAACTGCTCAAGGAAAGAATCACCAAGTTCTCTCACTCTTTTAAGCATTTTTTCATTCAGCAACTCCAAAACCGCCAGTATTCCAGCACAAGCAAGAGGATTGCCGCCAAGAGTGGAACTGTGAATCAGTTTGGGAATTTTTCCTGCCACCTTCTGAGAAACTAAAGTTGCCCCTATCGGTATTCCACCAGCCAATCCTTTTCCCAAACAAACAATGTCATAGTTAATTTTTTCTTTTTGAGAAGCCAAAAAGTATCCAGTCCGACCCACTCCCGTTTGAATCTCATCCAGTACGAGTAAAATCCCTGTTCGATCACAAATCTTCCTCACCTTTGTCAGATAATTTTTATCGGGTAAAACTATTCCCCCTTCGCCCTGAATCGGTTCGACAATAAAGGCCGCTACTTTCTCATCAACCGCTTTTTCTAGTTCTTGAGAATCACCATAAGAAACATGATTAAAATTCCAGAGCAACGGCTCAAAAGGTGCTCGATATTTTTCTTCTGAAGTTGCTGACAAAGATCCCAGTGTCTTGCCATGATATGCATTGCGGCAAGCAATAAATTTCTTTTTACCTGTTGCTAAAACTGTAAATTTTAAAGCGGCTTCAATTGCTTCTGTTCCTGAGTTGGAAAGATACACCTGAACTAAACCGCCCCCACATCTTTTCACCAAAGCTTCAGCTGCCAAAGCGCGAGTGTCATTGTTAAAACTGCAATGAAGTGTAGAAAGTTTTTTTAGTTGTCCGGTCAGTTTTTCCAGTAAAAACGAGTGGTTGTAACCGAAAATATCTACTCCATAATTGCTCATCATATCAAGATACTTTTTTCCATTCTCATCATAAAGATACATTCCCTCGCCTTTTGTTAATACCAATTGACGGTTTGGGTAAGTATTAACCAAATATTTTTGCTGCAAAAATTGAAAATCTTTCATTTTAAAGTATCACTGTTCCTTTCCCTGCCAAGGCAGACGAAATCGGATTTTTTATCCGGCCATCGCCCCAATAAATTTTCTTTACTCCAAGATCAAAGGCTTTTTTCGCACCCAAAACTTTCTTTTTCATTCTGCCATTGGCATAGGCCAAATATTCTTCTAGCCTATTTTTGTCAATTCTTTCAATCAGCGTCTTCTTATCTGAAACATTCCTCAACAATCCCGGAGCTTCAAAAAGAACTGCAATTTCCTCAGCTTTTAATGAACCCGCCATAACGGCTGTTGCCCAATCATTATCAGTATTAACAATCTCGTTCTCGTAACTTATTGCCGGAGGACAAATAACTGGTAAATAATTGTTATCCAAGAGAAGATTTATTAGACCAATATTAATTTCTTTTACCTTCCCGGTTAGATTATTCTTTAACAGTTTGACTTTCTTACCCTCTTTAATAAAAATTTCCTTTTTTGCTTTTGCCTGCCAAAGTCCTCCATCCACCCCCGAAAGCCCAACCGCATTAAGACCATATTGACGCAGATTAGCGACAATTTGTTTATTAACTAACCCTGCGTAAACCATTAAAAAGACTTCCAAGGCTTCACTGTCCGTGTAAACACTACTGATACCAGAAGGAGAAACAACCGTCTTTGTCCTACGATTAAGCAAATTGGCAATCTCGTCCCGTCGACTACTTGCTCCATGAATAAGAACAACCTTCTCTTTTTTAATTAAATTGACAAGATCTTCCGCAATATAATCCCAATTAATATTTTTTCCGCCACCAACTTTAACTATCAACATAAATTTAAATCGGGTGTAAGCCCGGAAACTCCAATGATAATATCTCATTAAAACCAAACATTAAATTCATGCACTGAACCGCGTTACCCGCGGTGCCTTTAACCAAATTGTCAATCGCGCCCAAGATAACTAAACGGTTTCCGCGAATCTCTTTTTCAAAACCAATGTCGCAGAAATTAGTTCCCTGCAGTATTTTTGGTTCAGGAAAACGATATAGGCCTTGTTCCTCTTTGACAATTCTGATAAAAGGTTTATCTTTATACTCGTTTCGTAAGACCTTCCAGATTTCTTTTTCAGAGACATCATCCCTCAAGAACGTATGAATAGTAACTAAAATCCCTCTGACCATTTCTATTGCCGTTGCTGAGATATTTACCACAACGTCTTGGCCAAATTCATTAAGAACTTGCTCTATCTCGGCGACGTGGCGGTGACCAACCGGCTGGTAAGACCTAACTGCTCCGGCTCTTTCCGGATGATGAGAAGAAGGAGTCGCCTTATTGCCGGATTGAGAACTACCCATTTTTGCATCAATGATGATTAAATCTTTTCTAATCAAATCGTTTTTAATAAATGGATAAAGACTTAAAATAGAAACAATTGCCTCACATCCTGGTCCGGCAACTAAATCAGCCTTCTTTATCTGCTCTTTATAAATTTCTGGAATACCGTAAGTAAACTTACCCATAAGTTTTGGCAAGAGATGAGGAGTATGATAATAACTTTTCCACACCCGAGGATCGTTTAATCTGAAATCAGCACCCAAATCAATAATTTTAGCAGATAGCTTTTTTAATTTGGCCATATACTTCATTGATTCTCCGTTCGGCAAGGCCACAAAAAGCAAATCACAAGGCTTTAACTCTTCTGCTTGACAAAAAACAAGATCGCAAACACTTCTTAGATTCGGATGGATTAAACTGACAGGTTGTCCTGAAAAACGCTGACTGGTTATTTGTTTAACTTTGACTTCTGGGTGGAACAATAAAAGACGGAGTAATTCGCCTCCAGCGTAACCTGATCCTCCTAAAATTGAAACTTCAATCACATTTTCTTAAGTTGTTGCAAACAATAATTAACAATTGTCCCGGAAATGCTGACACCGGTAGGAGCTTCAGAATTTTTAAACTCCATGGTATGATTTATCTCGTTCACCTTCAGTCCATCTTTTGTTTCGATAATATCAATCGCTAATATTCCGCCCCCAACTGCTTCTGACGCCTTTCTGGAAATTTCAGCCAGTTCACTCGTGACCGGACAATTTGTCGCTTCTCCTCCCAAAGCGGTATTGGTAATCCAATGAGAAGAATTTCGATAAATAGCGCAAACAGTCTCTCCTCTTATAACGAAAGAGCGGATATCGCGGCCGGGCTTTTCGATATACTCCTGAAGATAAAAAACTTTTTGTTGGGGTGATCCTAAAACCTCTTTGTGCTCAATAATTGTTTCTAGGCTATCAAGGTCATTAACTTTAGCTAAAAGTCTACCCCAAGAACCCAGGGGAGGCTTGACAACAATAGGAAAACCTCCTAAATGTTTAACCGCTAAAGCGGCCTGTGCAAAATTGAAGGCCACTGCAAACTTCAAAGTAGGAACTTCTGATTTAAGCAGGGAAAGGGAGGTTAAAAATTTATCTTCACAAACTCTGGCAACTGCAGACGAATTTACTACCTTTACCCTCAGTGATTCTAAAAAATCTGTGGCATACATTCCTTTAACCGTAGAAACAGACCTTTCCAAGGCAATGTCGAAATCAACTTTGTAATTTTTCGGGTCGAATATTTCCTCCCTGATGTCAATCAATTTGACTTTAACGCCTCTTTCCCCCGCCGCTTCAATAATCAGCTTTTCGTCAGCACGAATAGTCGAATGAAAAATACCGATAGTCGGCTTCATGGTTTATTCCCCCCAATCCTCCTCCACCTCAGGAGCTTTACTAAGACTAACTTTACTGCCTTTGACCTTTTCCACCACTAATCGGGAACGACAATCAGAGCAGGTAATTATCTCTGATTCCTCTACATCTTGAGCAAGACTAACTTGGGCATCGCAAATTGGGCAAACGGCAACTTTTTTTGACATAAAATTTATTAAAAACTAAATTAATAGCTACCAATGATTTTACCTGCCCTTAACTTAATGTCAAATTTTTAAAGTATCTTGACATTTTCAATACAATTTGTTAAATTATTAACATGATCACGGTTCCTTCCGCTGTTGAACAAATTCTTAAAAAAAGACCCTTTATTGAAGAAGCTTTCTCACAAGAGCTTATAAATTTATCCTCATTGGCTCGTTTGATTCTTCCAGAGGTTAGAGAGCTGACTTTTAAAGAAGTAAAAGAAGGGGCAATTCTCATGGCTCTAAAAAGACTGCCGAAAACACTTCGGTCAGCTTCCCGAATTAAAGATGTATTGGGAAAAAGCCATGATCTTATTGCCAGATCTAATTTGGCTGAGTTTACTGTGCTCAACTCGGATTTTTCTATAGAAAAACACAAAAAAATCATCAAAGAGGCCGAAGAAACTAAAAAATATTTTCTGACTATTACTCAAGGAGTTTTTGAAACTACCATTATTATCAGCAAAGAGTTAAAAGAAAGAATTGAGGAAATTCTAGGGAAAGGAAAGGTTATTTCTCAATTTGACAATCTCTCTTCCATTACTATCCGCTTGCCGGGCAAAACAGTTCTTACCCCTGGTGTTTACTACACAATTCTTAAATATCTTGCTTGGGAAGGAATCAATGTTGTTGAAGTAGTTTCTACTTTCTCCGAATTCACCGTCATTTTGGAAAATAAAGAAGTCGGCCATGCTTTTTCCCTGCTTAAAAGCACCTTGTCGTGACAGTCGTAAAAAGGTGAAACTACCATCTAAAATGACTGAAGGCTTTGTTTGCCCTACATAACCTTACCGTTCGCCTTTTTGTTCTATTCGAACACGGCTCACGGAGCGGTTAACAGGGCTTCATAAGGCTCTACCAGCGGAAGTGTGCGAACGCCTTATTCGCTTCTGCCATACGGAGAGTATCTTCTTTTTTCTTAACCGCTCCGCCAACATTGTTATATGCATCAAGAAGTTCGGCCGCCAATTTTTCGGCAAAAGAATGGAATTCTTTACTCGGCCGTTTAAGCGCAGAAATAATTATCCAGCGAATAGCCAGTGATTCTTTGCGGTCTCCTCTAACTGGAGTCGGTATTTGATAAGCAGCTCCGCCGACCCGTCGGGAACGGACTTCCATTGGCGGCTTAACATTTTCAATCGCTTGGTGAAAAGCTAAAAGAGGATCTTGATTTAACTTTGTTTTGATAATTGTCAAAGCATGGTAAACCTGCTTTTCCGCCGCTGATTTTTTACCGTTGCGCATAGCCCGGTTAATCATTTTCCCCACCAAATTATCCCCAAAAATTGCGTCTGGTAGGCTCTCTCTTTTTTTAACTTGTCCTGATCTTGGCATTTTAAAAAATCAAAGATTAAATTTTAACAACAATATTAAGCGGTAGGAGCCGCCGCCGGTTTAGCGAAAACTTTACCGCCTTCAGCCTTTGCTCCGTATTTTGAACGACTGCTTTTTCTGCCGACTACGCCGGAAGTGTCAAATTTTCCGCGGATAATATGGTATTTAACTCCCGGCAAATCTTTAACCCGGCCGCCTCTAATCATAATAATGGCATGTTCGGAAAGGTCGTGACCGATACCCGGAATATAGGCGGTTACTTCCTGTTTATTGGAAAGTCTGACCCGAGCGACTTTGCGCAAGGCGGAATTTGGTTTCTTCGGTGTTAGAGTCTTTACTAAAGTTACCACCCCCCGCTTTTGCGGATTTAAGGAATCGTTCATCCGACGGGTTCTGGCATTAAAGGAACGCCGCAACGCCGTGGCTTTTATTTTTTTGGCCAGTTTTTTTCTACCTTTACGAACTAATTGCGAAATGGTTGGCATCAGTGGCTATTTTAACAAAATCTAACCCCAGCTTCAAGGCTTAATCATGGCCCTTTCCTTGTTAACGGGGATTAAGCGGCCGATAATAACATTTTCTTTCAAGCCTAAAAGTTTGTCTTCTTTACCCATGATGGCCGCATCAGCCAAAACATTACTGGTTTCCTGGAAGGAAGCGGCCGAAAGCCAGGATTCGGTAAATAAGGCTGCCCTGGTAATGCCCAAAATAATCTGTTCCGCTATTGCCGGCGTGCCTTTTTCTTTCTTTACCAGTTTATTTTCCTCTTCCAACCGTTGTTTATTTACCAAATCGCCCGGCAAAAAGACGGTGCTACCCGGATTTTTTATTCTGACATTTTCGCTCATCATTCTGACGACCGTTTCAAAATGACGATCGTTAATGGGAATCCCTTGTGAATCATATACTGCTTGAATTTCATCAACCAAATAACTCTGCGCTTCCCTTAACCCTCTAATTTGCAAAACATTTCTGACGTCCAAAGCTCCGGAAGAGAGTTGCGCCCCAGCCGCAATTTCACCGCCGTCTTCCACTTGAAGCGTACTTGTTAAGGGAATTAAGTACTCTCTCTTCTCCCCGCCTTTTTTCTTTTCGGTAATCACAATTCGATACCCTTGGTCTTCACTGGTCACCTCCACTTTCCCGGAAATCTCGGCTAAAGGAGAGACATTTTTGGGCATTCTGATTTCAAAAAGTTCGGTGACTCTTGGTAAGCCTTGAGTGACATCCAAACCAACCACTCCGGCTTTATGTTTGGTTTGCAAGGTTAACTGTGTTCCGGGTTCTCCAATCGACTGGGCCGCTAAAACTCCCACCGGCACGCCAATATCGACTACTTTGCGGTTAGCAAAATTCCAACCATAACATTTAACACAAATTCCATGACGGGCTTGGCAAGTTAGTGGGGAACGCACGGTCACGCTTTGAACTTCACTCTCTTCAATCTCTTTTACTTTCTGTTCATCCAATTCTTCATTTCTCTTGAAAAGAACCTTCTTGGTTTTTGGATCAACTACCGGCTCCGCCAAGAAACGGCCTAAAATTCTAGCACCAAAAGCCTTAGCCCGCGTCCCTTCTTTGGAAATTTCAATGCCTTCCTTAGTACCGCAGTCTTCCTCCCTAACAATTGCTTCGTGGGAAACATCCACCAGTTTTCTGGTTAAATAACCGGCGTCAGAAGTTTTAAGAGCCGAATCGGTCAAACCCTTACGGGAACCCCTGGCAGTCGTTACGTATTCAAAAACCGAAAGCCCTTGTCTGAAATTACTCTTGGTCGGCAGATCAACAATTTTCCCCATCGGATCGACCACCAGTCCTCTCATGGCGGAAATTTGTTTAATCGTATCCTTGGAAACACGGCCAACCTTCGCGTCGATAATTAATTTAACCGGATTGGCCGGGTCAATAATCTGCCAGGTTTTCTCAGCCAGTTCTTCAGTCGTTTCTATCCAAATACCCCGCACCAGTCTTTTTTGTTCTTCCAAGGTAATCAAGCCCTGGCGGTAAGTTTCCTCTACTTCCGCCACTTTTTTATCGGCAGCCCCAATAATCGCCTCTTTATCCGGACTAATCTGGCAATCCCGGACGGAAAGAGAAATTCCGGAAACGGTGCCGGCAAAAAAGCCCAAATCCTTAAGACTATCAGTTAAAGTCAAAACTTCACTGTGTTCACACTGCTTTAGGGCTTTGGTAAAGAGTTGTTTAATGGTTCCTTGTTGAACCGGAATATTAACAAAACGCAAACTTTCCGGCAAAGCTTCATTAAAGAGTAAACGACCCACCGAAGTTTCCGCCACTTCATGACCGGAAATCTGTACTTTAATCGGTTGTCTTAAACCAATTTTTTTGCACTGGTAAGCCAGTATGGCTTCTTTTGGGGAATAAACTTTCCCTTCCACCAAAGACAAAGTAATATCAAATGAAGTCAGGTAATAAATACCCAAAGCAATTTCCTTCCGGTCGGGCGTATTGATGGGCGTGCCGTCAGCCGGACGCAACATATTATCGTCCGGCATCATTAAAGCAATCGCTTCTTCTCGAGCTTTTTGCGAAAGCGGTACATGAACCGCCATCTGGTCGCCGTCGAAATCGGCATTAAATCCCTGGCAAACACAAGGATGAATCCGAATCGCACTACCCTCAATTAAAATTGGATAAAAAGCCTGAATGCCTAACTTGTGTAAAGTCGGCGCCCGATTTAATAAAACCGGATGGTTCTTGGTAATCTCTTCCAAAATATCAAAAACCTCCGGCGGTCTTCTCTCCAGGATATTTTTCGCGCTTCTGACATTGGGAGCCGTACCACGAACAATCATTTCCCTTAAAACAAACGGCTTAAACATTTCCAAGGCCATCTCTTTGGGTAAACCGCACTGATTTAGCTTTAATTCCGGACCGACCACAATTACTGAACGGCCGGAATAATCCACTCTCTTACCCAGTAAATTTTGTCTGAATCGTCCTTGTTTCCCCCTCAGCATATCAGACAAAGAACGCAAAGCCGGGGTTTTTCTGTTTCTCTTCTCCCGGACGCTTTTGGTGGAATCAATCAAAGAGTCAACCGCCTCCTGCAACATTCTTTTTTCGTTCCTGAGAATTATTTCTGGAGCCCCTAAATCCATCAAATGACGCAACCGGTTATTGCGGTTAATTACCCGACGATAGAGATCATTTAAATCGCTGGTAGCAAAACGACCGCCGGTTAACTGGACCATCGGCCGAAGATCGGGCGGAATTACCGGCAACACCGTCATCACCAGCCAGGACGGTTCCTGGTCGGACCGCAGCATTCCTTCCACCAGTCTTAACCTTTTAACGGCTTTAATATAGTGCTGCCCGGAAGACTTTTGGCTTTCTTCTTTAAGCTCTTTGGCCAATTTTTTCAGGTCAATTTGTTTTAAGGCGGCAAGAACACTTTCCGCCCCCATGGCTACCCTAAAAAAGCTGGTCGCCCCGACATCCTTAAGGCGGAAATAATCTTCCTCGGAAATGGTGGAAAGTCTTTTCAGGCCGCGGACTCTTTCCGTCAGAATCAATAGCTCTTCTTTCAGTTGATTAAGCTCTGTCTGCCAACGATCGTTAAGCCATTTTTCTTTTTGTTTTTTGGTCAATTCCAACTCTTTTTCTGCCATCGCCAAAGCTTCTTTGTTTTTAATTTTTTCCGAAAGTTCGCTTTTGTTTTTCTTAAACTCATCCTCCAACTCGTCCTTTTTTTCCAAGATCTCTTTTTCCGTTTCCTTTTCTCTTTTCTGATAATTCTCAGCCAAAGATTCAATCGCTTTTTTCCTTTTTTCTTCTTCCACTTCTACCACTAGATATTGGGCAAAATAAACAACTGCTTCCAAGCTCTTGGCCGGAATATCCAAAAGCAAGGAAATCCGGGAAGGCGAACCCCTAAAGTACCAAACATGAGCCACCGGACAAGCCAAATCAATATGACCCATTCTCTCTCGGCGCACTCTCGATAAAGTGACTTCGACGCCGCATTTATCGCAAATAATGCCGCGGTAACGAATTCTCTTATATTTACCGCAATAACATTCCCAGTCTTTGGTCGGACCAAAAATTCTCTCACAGAAAAGACCGTCCTTTTCCGGCTTTAATGTTCGGTAATTAATTGTTTCCGGTTTAGTTACTTCTCCGTGAGACCAACTATGAATTTCCTCCGGTGAAGCAACTTTAATGGAAAGTGATTTAAAATCAGTAATTCCTTTTATCATTCTTTTCCTTCCCCAATGTTTCCAATATTTTCCTTTTCCGACATAATTTTTTTATTTTCTTTATCAAATTGTAAGGTCGCACCGGCCGCTTCCGCCAAAGCTTCGGCTTCTTTTTCTGTCTTTCTTTCTTCTTCAAGCGCCGTTTCTTCCACTGATTTTTCCACCACTCCTTGAGGAATAATATCTAAGCCCAGCGCCTTAAGTTCATTCACCAAAACATTGAACGACTCGGGAACGGAGGCTTCGGGAATATCGGTTCCCTTAACAATCGCTTCAAATGCTTTTGCCCGGCCGATAACATCGTCGGACTTAATGGTCAGCATTTCCTGAAGAACATGCGCCGCCTGATGCGCTTCTAAGGCCCAAACTTCCATTTCTCCCAACCGCTGACCACCCATTTGCGCTTTACCTCCTAAAGGTTGTTGCGTCACCAAAGAGTAAGGTCCGGTGGAGCGAGCGTGAGTTTTGTCCTCAACCATGTGGATCAGCTTCATTAAATAAGCAATACCGACCGTCACTTCCCCGTCCATCAGGTCCCCTGTCTTGCCGTCGTAAAGTTTGACCTTGCCGTTAATCGGGATATTGGCTTTTTTCATCTCTTCTTCCATTCTGGCTTCGGAAAATTCTTCAAAAACCGGAACTGCAACACGATAACCTAATTTTTGGGCCGCCCAACCCAAATGCGCTTCCAAAAGCTGGCCCAAATTCATTCTGGCCAGAACCGAAAGCGGGGAAATAATAATATCGACCGGGGTGCCGTCTTCCAAATGCGGCATATCCTCAACGGAAACGACCTTGGAAATTACCCCTTTATTGCCGTGCCGGCCCGCCAATTTGTCCCCTTCCGCAATTTTTCTTATCTGGGCCACTTTAACTTTAACCACTTTATTAACCCCGGGGTCAAGTTCGTCGTTCTTCTCCCGATCCAAAATTTGCACCCCCACGACCGTTCCCCTCTCACCATGCGGCATTCTTAGGGAAGTATCCCGGACCTCCCTCGCTTTTTCGCCAAAAATCGCCCGCAGAAGTCTCTCTTCGGCAGAAAGTTCCGTCTCTCCTTTGGGAGCAATCTTACCAACTAGAATATCGTTCGGCCCAACCTCCGCGCCAACGACAATGATGCCGTCCTCAGCCAAATTGGCCAAATCCTGCTCGCTGACATTGGGAATATCCCGAGTCAGTTCTTCCGGTCCTAATTTGGTATCCACCACCTGCGCTTCATGTTCCTCAATCGAAATTGAAGTAAACAAATCCTCTTTCACCAGCCGGTCGGAAACGACAATTGCGTCTTCAAAACCCAAGCCTTCGTACTGACAATAGGCAATCAGCAAATTCTGGCCCAAAGCCAGTTCGCCATGTTCACAGGAAGGACCGTCAATAATTATCTGGCCGGCCTTGATTTCCTCGCCAATTTTTACCAAAGGTTTTTGTGAGTAACAGGTGCCTACCGGATTGGTGCGTTGGAATTTGACGATTTTGTAAGTTTCCAGATCGCCTTCTTTTTTGTAAAAATCCTCGACCATCTTTTCCTTGTTTTTCTTTTCCGTTTTAATAATTAATTTTTCGCCGTCAACATAAATTACCTTCCCTTTATTTTTGGCCCGGATGACCATTCCCATGGCTTTGGCAATTTCCTTTTCCATACCTGTACCGACAATCGGGGCTTCCGGTTTTAAAAGCGGCACCGCCTGAGTTTGCATATGGGTACCCATTAAGGCCCGATTCGGTTCGTCGTTGGCGATAAAGGGAATCAACGAAGCCGAGGCACCCACAATCTGCTGCGGACAAACATCGATTAAGTTGGCCTTGTCGACGGTCACTTCCAAAAACTCGCCTTTGTAACGGACCGGCACCAATTCGTCCTCGATATAGCCGAAACGGTCTACTTTTATCCCGGCGTGAGTAATATATAAATCTTTTTCCTCGTCCGACTGTAAATATACAATTTCGTCGGTGACTTTAACTTTGGTTTTACCGTCTACCTTAACCTTTTCCAATTTCCGGTAGGGAGCTTCCAAAAAGCCGTATTCGTTAACCCGGGCATATAAAGAAAGGTAAGTCACTAAACCGATATTTGGTCCTTCAGGTGAACGGACCGGACAAATTCGGCTATATTGCGATGAATTAATGTCCCGGATAGAAAAAGAAGCTCTTTCGCGTGTAATGCCTCCCTGTCCCATCACCGAAAGTCTCCTTAAATTATCCAGTTCGGAAAGCGGATTGGTCTGGTCTAAAATCTGCGAAAGCTGCCCTTGGCGATAAAATTCGTTAATCGAGGAAATAAGCGGCCGGGCGTTAATTAAAGCACTGGGTTGAACTTTTTCTTCGGTGTTTATCAGGGCCATTCTTTCTTTAACCATTCTTTCCAGCCTCAGTAAACCAATCCGCACCGCCGTCTGCAAAACCAGTTCTCCCACCCGACGGACCCGCCGGTTGGCCAAATGATCAATATCGTCAACCTCTCCCTTCCCGTTTTGCAGATTAACGAGGTAAGAAATAATCGTAGTTAAGTCAATCCTATTGAGAATCCAGTGTTCCGAGTCGTTGGCAAAAGAAAGACCCATTCTTTTGTTAATCTTGTAACGGCCGACTTTGCTTAAATCGTACCGGCGGTTGTTTAAGAAAAGACTGTTGAAAAATTCCTGGGCGTTTTCCAAAATCGCCGGTTCCCCCGGCCGCAGTTTTTTATAAATTTCAATCAGGGCTTCTTCTTTGGTCTTGGTCGGATCGTATTTGAGGGTTTTTTCGATAATCGCGCGGCCTTTTTCGTCCAAAGAGCCGAAAGCGGAAATAATTTCTTCGTCGGTGGAAAAGCCGAAAGCGCGCAATAAGACCGTGGTCGGAAACTTTCTCCTCCGGTCAATCCGGACGGAAATGGAATCATTTCTGCCGACAAAAAATTCCAGCCAGGAACCTTTGACCGGTCTCACTTCCGCCATATAAAGCATGCGGCCGGTATTCGGGTCAACTTCGCCGGAGAAATAAACTCCCGGCGCTCTGACAATCTGATTAATAACGCATCTTTCGACACCGTTAATAATAAAGGTCGCCCGGGGAGTTATTTCCGGCAAGTCACCCAAAAAGACTTCCTGTTCGACCGCTTTGCCGATTTGTTTATTGGTCAGACGAACTTTAACTTTTAAAGAACGCTCATAGGAAAGACCTTTTCCTTGCGCTTCTTCAATACTTCTGACCGGAGTCCCTAGAGAATAGTCCAAAAAATCAAGTTGCCAGTTTTTGCCCGTAAAATCTTCCACCGGAGAAATTTCTTTAAGGGCGTTCCCCAAGCCTTCTTTTTTAAACCATTCCCAAGATTCTTTTTGGACTTGCGTTAAATCAAAAGGCGGCAGAATGCGGTAGGTTTTTCCCCAGTTAACGCGTTCACTGATTTTTGCTTTCATTATTTCAAAAATTTAGGGCTCTTTTTTAAAAATGTTCAAAAAATATCGCCAAAATTTTTCTCTTTTGGCGACGCCAAAGATACGGACACTATCGGTCCGTTACCATTTTATTCGACTGATTGGGCCATTTTAAAGCACACTCTATCCCTTGTCAACAAGGAATTTAAGGGCTCTCTAAACTTGTTGGCACATGTTTATTAAAATGGTAAGCATGTATCAATTTAATCAAATACCATCGGAAGCCCAAATTAGAAAATATTTAAGGAGGATTGTTTTTGGCAAAAACATTTACTGTCCTGTCTGTAAAACAGATGAGGTTTATGCTTCTCAAGGAAGATACCGGTGCCGGAAATGCCGAATCAGGTTTTCTTTACTGTCTCATACCTGGCTATCCAACTCAAAATTACCCCTGCAACATTTTTGGCTTATCTTATGGTGTTGGACAACACAAATACCGGTAAGGCAGGCAGTTTCTTTAACCCGATTGTCAGAGC
>CAYVNK010000011.1:14394-15542 GCA_964452885.1 uncultured Gammaproteobacteria bacterium | reverse complement strand
ATATAACTAATCCTCATACCAGAATACAGTAAAAGAAATAAAGATGTCAATTAACAAACAGACTCGTTTGCTCATTCTTTTCTTTTGCAATTGCATCCTTTTTATCCGACCAAATCTTGACCATTCCGTACTCCCCGTCAAAGCCGGGATTAATGCAAATATCGCCTTGTCTGACTTTAGCAATTCCCTCAGCCAATTTTTCCCCTCCCGCCTTTGAAATTTCTTCTGTTTTAACTTTCAAAAGTATCGAGAGCTCGCTCCCTAAAACCGTAATCAATTTCTGGTATTCTTCTTCCACCCCTTTTGCCAACTTTCCTACTCCTTTAACTTCCGCAATGATTTCTCTTAAAGGAACCAAAGAAACATACGGCGGCCGGCTTTCTTTCTCAATCCACCTAACTCCGAAATTATCCCTATGAACTTTGCTCGCCTCGCTTCGCGCTCGAAGCGAGTTCTCTGTACTTTGTTCTTTATGCGAAGATAGTTGCATAACGCGATGCATTACTCCTACTGTTAATGGTTTACCGCAAACCGGACAAGTGGTTCCCAATTTTTCCGTTTCTTCGGGTGTTTGTTTTATCCCGCAATTCCGGTGTCCGGTATAATAATACTTTCCCTCCTCCGGATAAAATTCCACTGTATTCGCAATTTTTCCTCCAATTCCCGTAATTGCTTCTTTAATTTCTTTATATCCTAATTTTTCAATTTCCAAAACAGTTGCCTCTCTTCCCAAATTGGCCGGAGAATGAGCATCGGAAAAAGAAAGAATCCGGCGACTATCTAAATCTTTAATTTGCCAGTTCATCGCCGGGGTGCTGGACAGTCCGGTTTCAATTGCATAAATATATTTCGATAAATTGCCAAAACATTCTTCAATTGAATCGTATCCGGATTTTGAACCAAACAAAGAAAACCAGGATGTCCAAATGTGAGCTGGAATTAAAAGACAATTTTTGTCAATTGATAAAACTAAATCCAATAAATCTCTGGCGCTTAAACTAATTATCGGCCGACCATCAGACATTAAATTACACCCTCGGTTTTTTAATTCCTGATTTAATTTTTCCACCACCAAAAATGAAGGAGCGATAACAATGTTATGAATTTTTCGGGTTTTTCCAGCTTGACTGTAAATACTGGAAATTTCT
>CAYVNK010000011.1:11556-14294 GCA_964452885.1 uncultured Gammaproteobacteria bacterium | reverse complement strand
GCCAGTCCGGCAGTATGAATTGAACTTTGAGTAATATTGTCTGCTTGAATTTCTACTATAATTTTTGGTTCCACCCAGATATCCGGTTCTTGATTTCTATCAACTAAATATTCCTTTGGTTTTTCTTTAACTTTTACTTTTTGGCTTTTTTTATTAAGCTCCCTAAATTGTTCATCGGAAAGTCCGGTACCAATATTGGTTACCGTAACAAAGTCATCGCCTTTTTTTACCCCCACCAAAAAAGAGCCGACACCAAAATCCACTCTCTTTCCTCTTCCGCGGCTTACTCCCATAACGACACCATCAATCGTATCTGCCAATCCGGCTCCTTTTTTGGTTTCCTCCTGCTTATATTTTACCCAGGTAAAACCCCTCCTTCCAGGATCATAAGGAGCGTTTATTTTTTTGACCATCACTCCTTCCAAGCCCTTTTTTATTTGCTCTTCATGGTAATCCCGCATTACTTTCGGATCATTGGTAACAATTTGTGGTGAAAGAATTATTGTTTTATTAGTCACCGGTAAAATCTTTTCCAATATTTTTCTTCTCTGCCAAAATGGGGTTTGGATTAAGCTTTCGCCATTATAATACATAATGTCAAACACAAATGCCTTTAAAGGAATTTCCTTGGCAGTTTCGCTAACTTGATGTTTCCGTTTCCTTTTGATCGTCTCCTGAAAAGGTAAGAAATTCTTTGTTTTGGGATCATAACCAATAACTTCACTATCCAAAATAGTATTTTTGGCCCTAACTTCCTTACCTAAAGTCCCAACAATATCCGGAAACATGTGGGTAACATTTTCCAAATTTCTAGTAAATAGTCTAATGTGTGACTTCTGGTCAAGATTTTCAAGATGGATTTGGCAATTGTGCAAACACACCAATGAGGTCGCATAACTTTCATTATTCTCTACCTTAAAATTGTAAAGAGTTGTGCGTGGATCCCGACGAAGAGGTCTTACTTTCATGACTTTTACCAATAATTTTTTTTCTTTCCAAAAAGCATACTTCTTTGTTCCGGGAAAAATAAGGCTATAGTAAATTCTGGAATAATTTCTCTTAGGTAATTTTACCCTTTCTCTTCTCAAACCGGCGATTCTACCAAGAGAAAGACATAAAAGCTGAACAAAAGAAGCCAATTCTCTTTCTTTAGTGGTCAAACGAATCCCATGGCTATGCCTTTCGGTTCCATCAGCTTCGATCCAGCCCTTTAAGAAAGAATCGAAAAATGAAGAACTTATATTAAAAAACCAGGGTGGAATAGTTTTGCCATGCTGGTTAATTCTAAATTCTTTACAAAGCCAATGCTGAAACAATTTGTCAGACCAATAAAGATTAAGAGCCCCCCTTCTTTCTTCAATCCTTATCTTGTTTACTTTAAGCACATCCTTAATAATCTTTTCATACTCTTTAGCCAAGTCTCTTTCTTTTGCCCTATTAAAACAAATTCCAATTCTTTTATTACCTTTATTCTTATCAGCAACATCCTTGTTAGTAAACCCATCGCCAATCCAAAAGCCCAAAAAACGAAAAAAATCTTCGTTGAAAATAATTGTCTTTTGATAACCAGCATCATCAATAAGTTTTAAACTCGAAGGAGCCGCTGGAAAACCACGCATTTGCGGCTGAGGAAATACCAACCAATCGTCCTCTTTAAGAGAATCAACTGGCTCCCAAGTTTCTTTTTCTCCCCGGTGGACCAATATTTGGTGGTCGCCAGAAACTTTAAAACCGTCTCCCAAGAAAGTTTGTAATAAATAAATTTTCTCCTTTTTATTCACCGTCCGCTTATTCACAGCAGATACTAAATGGAATTCTCCTTTATGGGTTAAGACTAAATCACCAGTTTTAACATCTCTCGCAGGAGTAAAACCTTTAGAAAGTAAATATATCCCCGTCATTCCTCCAACACAGCGCTGGCCGTCATATTTGGGTTCGACAGCCACCCCTTGTACCGAATCCGCCGAAATATCCCCTACCTTTTCAAGCATCTCTTCCACCATCCCCAATCTCTGTGACAATGCCGGTATAATCGGTGTTCCCAGTTTTGGTTTTACCCCGGTTACTCCGCGGATGCCGCTTGCTTTGGCTCTTTGAGCAATTTCCCCAATATCGGCCATAACATTAAAAGCGTCTTCAAATCTGATTCTCAAGCTTTTATCATTTTTTTCCATCCAGGAAAGAGCATCCAAAATTGTCATTTCGGAAAAGCCCAAACGCAGTTTACCTAAAGGAATCCTAACTACATAACGCACACTTAAGGAATCCAAATCTTCCAAAAGCGTCGCCATTTTATCAATCTTTCTCTCAACACTCCCTGCCCCACTTTCCTTTGCCACTTCAAGTAGTCTTTCATAAACTCTTAAAACCGTAGAACCTCCTTTGTCTTTTTCCTCGCTCAAATACTCAAATAATCTTTGTCTTTTGATTTTTGAATTTTGAATTTTGAATTCTTCAGCCACCTCCCCCAAATCCCCAATTTTCCGATATTCCTTAATTACTTTATCAACATCAACGCCCAAGGCTTTAGCTACGGCTTTTTCCAGCATTTTTTCCGCCATTTGAAATTCTGAGCCTTCATATTGAGGCAGCAGCCGGCCCAAAGAAAGATAGCAAATCTTGGCAATCTCCTCTTCTTTACATTCCTTAAAAAGACCGGCTAAAATTTCCGTTATTTTTAAACGGGAAGAAGTTTGTTCGAGCAGTTGGAAATATTCCGAAAGATGTTTAAAAGTCAT
>CAYVNK010000011.1:0-11456 GCA_964452885.1 uncultured Gammaproteobacteria bacterium | reverse complement strand
GGGAAGAAGTTTGTTCGAGCAGTTGGAAATATTCCGAAAGATGTTTAAAAGTCATCCTATTAATTCAAAATTCAAAAGATAAAAGTCAAAATTGCAATTCAAAAGTTTAAAGTTACTTTTTATTTTTAACTTTAATTTTTGACTTTTGACTTCTAACTTTTAACTTATCTAATAACGTATCTCGCTGCTTTTCGGGATCCTTTTTTCTTTAAAAGTTTCTGTTTCATCAGATTATACATCTCCCGCAAAATCGTGTCTTCGGAAATCATCGGTAAGAGCGGCTTTAGCTCTTTCATTGTTGCTTGTCCCCGCCCTTCAATATACTCCATAATTTTCATTTGCCTTTCATTTAAAGCTACTTGTTTCCCTCCCAATTTTTCTTTAATTTTACTATCCAAGGATATTCTTCTAACTTTATCTTTTATTTTTGTCAATTCAATTGATAAAGCCCGGGTAAAAAATTCTATCCAGCCAGATAAATCTCTCCCGTTAAAATCCGCTTCATTGGTTAAATCGGTCTTTCTTAACGATTCGTAATATTCATAAGCATTATTGTCAAAAAACTCTTCCAAAGAAAAAAGTTTTTTAATATCATAGCCCTCGGCAAATAAAATTAAAGTGGCCAATCCTCTAGCTGTCCGGCCATCCCCGTCGGTAAAAGGATGAACCGAAGAAATAACGTAGTGAGCAACGGCGGAGCGTAAAACCGGATGAATTTCCTTGCCCTCGGCAGAGTTAAGCCACTCCAAAAAATCTTCGATTAAATAAGGCACTTCCGGCGCCGGCGGCGGCCGGAAAACAATTTCTCCGGTCTGGGCATTGCGCAAAATTACCTGCACCTGACGAAATTTCCCCCGTTGATTATCCGGCACTAACTTTTCGACAGCAAAAGAATGAATTTTTAAAACCTGTTTTTCCGAATATTTGAATTCTTTGTTTTTACTGCCGACAAAATCGCCAATTTCTTCGTCAATATACTTTAAAACATTACGATAATTAATGACTTCTTGAATATCCCGTTCTCCGGCAACAATTTTTTTGCCTTCCAAAACCCCTTCCGCTTGAGTAAAAGAAAGCTCATTACCTTCAATATGGGTGCCGTGATGAATCGAGGCCATGGCCGCTTCCTGTTGGAATTGTTTTTCATAAGAAGGAATTAAAGGAGCATTATTAATTACTTCCCTACAAGCCTCAATTACTCCAATGTTCTGAAGAATTTTATTATTGATTACAAATTTCGGAGTGTACATCTTTTATTTCAAATTTCAAATTGAAAATTTCAAATTTATTAGATCTATTCTAACACAATTTCCTCATATATTCCGTGTTTTATCCGCAGGTATTGGTAAATTTTAGCGCTGGGCAAATTTGACCGGAAGTTCAAAAGTTTTTTGGTTTTCGGGAAGCCCTGAAGGATTGTCGCTTTTGAAAACCAAAAATCCGGAAGTTGCTTCGGTCGAAAAAGTAAAAGAAATGCTAAAGTTTACCGGGTTCCCGCTTTGCCAGGCACCGGGAGTCGTTTCCATCGCCGAACCGGAGGCGATTTCATTTCGGGAAGAATCCAAAAGCAAAACCGGCATTACTCCTTCAAACATCCAGCCAGAATCAACTGTCCCCTTAATTACTAAGGGGCCGGTTGCGGTAGTTAAAATCGTTGATTTTATCTTTACCGGTATCCCTAGAGATAATCCCCCTTTGGTTTGGATACCGGGACTACTGGTTGGAGTTACGGTTATAAATTTGAAAGTGGAAAGAATTTGATCGAACATCTTTTGATTATTAATTAATATATCTTGATCATGAGCAGTTAAAGAAATTGTGTAAATATTATTATTTTTTAACAATATAACTTCAAAGTTATATGACGCTATAACATTAGCGGCTCCTGCCATATCGGGTATTGTATAGGTAACCCTATATCCACCAACCCCATCAATTGTAACTGGAGTTTTTTGACTAACATTAAATGATTGTGAAAACAAATCTATATACTGATCCAAATCAGAAACATTATTTGCTCCAACACCTGCATTAAGCCACACGTCTTTTGGTCCTAAAAATTTTGGACTATTTCCACCCTGCGGAGCCGATGTTGCCACAAATACGCCATTCTTTAAAACATCTGATTGTGAATCTTGAAATTTGAAATAATCATCAGGATATTTAATTAAAAAACTATATTGACTGTTAGTATAAGTTTTCCAATCAGCAGTTGGGTCGGGAGTCGGAGTAGGCTTAACTATTGTCGCTGGTGTTGGAGCCTGGTTTCTCGCCAGCCAAAGATCAAGAAGCGATTCTTTTCTGACAATCTGAAAACCGGAACCAATTAAAATAACCGCGGCTAAAATTAAAGCCAAAATAAAAAGGAAAAGAACTTTTAAAAAAGCTTTTCCGGGTTTTGTTTTTGGTGGAACCGGACAAGGAGGACAAACCGGACAATTTATGGGTGTTTCCTGGATTTCTATCTGAGGAATTTTGGTTTCTTCACCTTCCATAATAAAATTGTAACATTATTCATTATTCCAGTTCAATTATCTTGACTTCTTTAAGCCACTTCTTTTCCACCATCCCAATATCGGCCGTCGTAATAATCGCTTGTTCTTGCCTGACGATTTCCAAAACCAATTTGCGGTGCATTGAGTCCAGTTCAGAAAAAATATCATCCAAAAGCAAAACCGGCATTTCTTTCGTCTTTTCTTTGAAAAATTTTAATTGTCCCAGTTTTAACCAAAGTACCGCCAATCTTTGTTCGCCCCTCGAACCATAAACGGCTAAATTTCGTCCGCCAGGCGGCGAATCTGAATTTCGAATTTGAACGGAGAAATCGTCCCGGTGCGGTCCGACTAAAGTCGTTCCTGCAGCCACTTCCTCGTTAGCATACTGGGCCAGCCGTTCTACTGAAATCGAGCTTCTGTCGTAGTTTAAAGAAAATTGAAAATAAACAGAGCTTGATTTCGTCGGCAAAGCCGACTTCAAATTGTAGATTGAAAATTGTAAATTGTTAATGAAATTAATATATTCTTCCCTTTTGGTGGTTAAAATATTGCCGTTTTTAATTAAAAGCTGGTCCCAAAAATAAAGCCGCTTCCGATCGGAAGTTCCATATTCTCTCATTTCCTCTAAAAGCCGGTTTCTGCTTCTTAAACCTTTTTCGTAAGACAAACTGGCCCGATAATATTCTTTATCGGTTTGCGACAAGACCTCATCTAAATATTTTCTTCTGATACTGGGTGAACCAATAATAATTTCCAGGTCTTCCGGACCAAAGTAAACTGCCCGCAGTCTGCCGACAAAATCAATCGCTCTTTTGGTTACTCCATTTTCCAGATATTTTTTTTTGGCCACTTTCTCGCCCATCACCTCGCCCCGGGTTAAAAGTATTTCCAGGGTTGCCTTTCCTTTTTCAAAATTATCCTCAACTTCTCCAGTTACCCTGCCAGTTTCTTCGCCATATTTAATCATTTCGCTTTCCACTCCTCTTACCCGAAAACTTTTTCCAGTCGCCAGCAAATAAATTGCTTCCAAAATATTGGTTTTACCGGTAGAATTAACACCGACAATCAAGGTTGTTTTCTCCAAAAAATCAATTTCCTTTTTACCGTGATTACGAAAATTTTTTAACTGAAGCTTTTGTAAAATCATCTCTGCCTTTATTTTTGACAATTGGGGCAAAAGAAAGTTCCCCGACCGCCAAGAACAATTCTTTTTATTGTCCCTTGGCATTTCGGACATTTTTGCCCGGCTTTTCCGTAAACCGAAAAATAATTCTGGTAGGTACCTTTTTCCCCGGTTATCTGCCGATAAGCCTCATCTCGATCAGAACTGCCCTTATGGAAAATTGCTTCTTTTAAAACATTTATTATCGAGTTCCTTAATTTTTTTACTTCTTCTTCGGTTAAAGAATCGGCTTTTCTGGTTGGCAAAATCTTTGCTTGAAAAAGCGCTTCATTGGCATAAATGTTGCCGACTCCGGCCAATTTTTTCTGATCCATAATAACAATTTTAATCGGCTTTTTGGTTTTGGCTAAAATATTTTTAAAATAATCAAGAGTAAAAGTCTTTTCGTCATTCGCTTCGGGCCCAAACTTATCCTCTCCCAAATCCCCCAAATCCCTCAATACCCTTATCCAGCCAAATATTCTCAAGTCATTAAAAAATAGTTTACCTTTGTCGAAGGAAATAATTACTCTGGTGTACTTATTCGGTAATTCTCCAACCTCGAAAGGTCCTTCTTTTTGATCTTTGATTTCAAAGAAACAAGCTTTGCTTATTTTTGATTTTTGATTTTCTTCCAGAAAAATTAACTGTCCCGTAAGCTTTAAGTGAATAGCAAGGTAAACTCCGCCCTCAAGCTCGATTATGGTAATCTTTGCTCTTCTCGTTACCCCTATTACCCTTTTCTCCTTTATATCACCAATTTCCCCCACAAAACTCTTTTTATTCAATACTTCAACCCCGGTTATTCTTAAACCTTTTAAAGCTTGGTCAAGTTGTAATCTTATAGTTTCAACTTCTGGCAACTCTGGCATATATTTTTCCTTTAATTGTTCTTGCCCCGTAGACTCGCCCCTCCGAGGCGAGGATGTAAACCTCGCGAGGAGGTAAGAGTTCTACTGGGGTCTACTTCCGGTAATTCAGGCATGTTCCTCCACAAATTTTTTAATTTCTTTTTTAAATCTTTCTTTGGAAAACTTTTCTGCCTGTTTCCGGCAATTTTCCGCTTTTATTTTTCCTTTAATCTTCTCAAATTTTTCTATTCCTTCAACTACTCCCGTAACAGTGGCTTCGTTAAAAAATACTCCGGTTTTTCCTTCTACCACCGTTTCCAAATATCCTCCGCCACGATAAGCAATGACCGGCGTACCAAAAGCCATCGCTTCGACCGGTGTAATGCCAAAGTCTTCATCCACCGCCGCCACAATAAAAGCCTTAGCGTTTTTAAAAAGCTGGTTTTTTTCTTCATCGCTCACCGTTCCTACAAATTCTATTGTCGATCCGGCCATTTCTTCTAAAGATTCTCTTTGTAAGCCATCGCCATAAATCTTAAGCGGCACTTTTAACAAATTGCAGGCTTTAACTATCGGGTCAAAATTTTTGGGCATTTCCATTCTTCCTCCAGTCAGATAATAATTTTGAATTTTTAATTTTGAATTTTGAATTATGAATTCAGGTATGTCCACTGGTGGGTTAATGACCACCGAATCCCTTCTATAAAACTTTTGGATTCTTTGTTGGACTTCCCGGCTGTTGGCAATAAACCAGGTAACTTTTTGCGCCCGGTAAAAATCATACATCCGCATAAAATGATTGACGATTAAAGCATAAATTCTAATGTACCAATGTTTTTTCCAATCGCGTGAAGTTTCGTAGCCGTATAAATATCTTGGCGGGGTGTGGCAATAGCAAATCTCCTTCACTTTGCCTTGGGCAAAGCCTTTGGTAACGGCCCAGCTGGCCGAAGAAATCACTAAATCAAATTTCGAAAAATTAAAACTACTCCACACTGCCGGCAATAAAAATCTTAAAGGAGAAATTAAACGATGAGAAAAAGGAAGTTTACCAAACCAACTTTCAATAATTTTGGCGTCCTTAAATTTTTCTTTTAAGAGTGGGCTTTTCTCAACTTCCGAATAAAGTGTATAAATCGGCGCTTCCGGAAAAATTTCATGCAAAGAGTAAAGCACCCTTTCGGCTCCCCCAAAACTACCTAAATAATCATGAACTAATGCTACTTTCATTTTTAAAAAAGACTCTGTTGCCTTTTATCGGATGCCTTTTTTTCTTCAACTTTTTCCTTCATATTTACCCCGCCGGTCATTCTAGCGATTAAACTTCTAAAACCTAACTCTTTGAAAAAAGCAATGACTTTTTCTTTATCATAATCCCGCGCGACACATTTTTCTAATTTCAACTTAATAGGCACATCTAAAATAATGGTTGCCAGTTTTTTAGAAAGCAAGGCGCTTTCCGCTCCATCCGCTAATTTTTTTACCGTATTTTCCCCTACCCCCTCAAATCCCTTACCCTCTTTCATTTTTTGATAAATTCCTTCAACTGTCCCAAATTTTTTCAACAAATCGATAGCTGTTTTTGGGCCAATACCAGGAACACCGGGATAATTGTCCGAAGGATCACCCACCAACCCTTTATAATCAACAATTTCTCTCGGAAGGATTCCCATTTTTTCTTTGACTTCTTTTTCACCGACAATTTGTCCCTCGGAAAGCCCGCGGGTTGGCATATAAAGTTTGACTTGGTTGTTAACCAATTGCATTAAATCTTTATCGCCGGAAACAATAATAACCTCAATGTCATCTTTGATCTTTGATTTTTGCCTTTTGCCTTTAAACACTTGCGTGGCAAGTGTGCCTATTACATCATCCGCTTCATATCCGTCAACTTCTAAAATTGGGATATTATAAGCCCTAACCAGTTCATGGACTTTTTCAATTTGACCAGCCAATTCTGAGTCCATTCTGGGCCGATTAGCTTTGTAGCCCACATACTCCATGTGACGAAAATTTGCTTTTGCGGTATCAAAAGAAACTGCCAGATATTCCGGATGAAGATCGTTTAAAATCCGGTAAAGCATGGTGGCAAATCCATAAACCGCGTTGACCAACTCCCCGCTCCTGGTAGTTAATGGTGGAAGCGCATGATAAGCGCGATGCAAAATAGCATTGCCATCTATCAAAACCAACCTCTTGGCTTTTTCCATGAGGCCATTTTAACACAATTTACTCTCCGTAAATCCTGTTTATTTCATCAATTTCTCAAATTCTTCTTCTTCCAGTGTTTCTTTTTCTATTAATTTATCGGCAATTTTATCGAGTTTACCTTTATTCTTTTTCAAAATATCCTGGGCCGATTTGTAAGCAAAATCGGTAATTTTTTTAACTTCCTTGTCAATTTTTGACTGCATTTCGGGAGATAAGTTATTCGGTTCATAAAACATTCGACCCTCGTCTTCACCAATTTGATTACCCAAAAATATCGGTCCCAGCTCACTCATGCCAAAATCAATCACCATCGCCCTGGCAATTCTGGTTGCTTGGGCGATGTCATTGGAAGCACCGGTAGTCATTTCCTTAAAAGTCATTTCCTCGGCGGCCCGACCGCCCATCATCACGTTAACCTGTTCCAAAAGTCTAGTCTTAGTTTCGTGAGAACGATCTTTATTCGGAGCAATTAAAGTATGTCCCAAACTTATTCCTCGGGCAACAATGGAAATCCGGTGTACCGGATCGGTATGCGGAGAATAATAATTAACCACCGCATGCCCGGCCTCATGGAAAGCGGTCATTTTTTTGTCCTCGTCGGACTGCAGTCTTTTCCTTTCCGGCCCCAATTTGACCTTAACCGCCGCTTCTTCAATATCAGCTTCCTCAATTTCTTTTTTGTTAAGTCTGGCCGCCAAAATGGCCGATTCGTTTAGCATATTTTCCAAGTCCGCGCCGGAAAAACCCACTGTTCTTTTGGCAATTTTTTCCCAAGTGACACCTTTGACAAAATGTTTTCCTATAGCATGAATTGCCAAAATTGCTTTCCTTCCTTCCAAATCCGGCATATCCAAAACCACGGTTCGGTCAAATCTCCCCGGTCTAAGTAAAGCCGGGTCCAATAAATCACCGCGATTGGTCGCCGCAATGACCATCACATTATCATTAGGGGTAAAGCCATCCATTTCTACTAAAATCTGATTTAAAGTTTGTTCCCTTTCATCGTGTCCGCCGGTCATAAACCCCTGTCCTCTCTGCCGACCAATGGCATCAACCTCATCGATAAAAATGATTGACGGGGCGGCTTTTTTAGCGGTGGCGAATAAATTTCGGACTCGACTGTTATGAAGAAGAATCGGTTTTTCTCCGCCAAAAAAACCCTCATTATCAACTCCACACAAATCATAAACATAACCTTCATATGGACTTTTACTTACTTTTTTAACAATACTTCGCTTAATTTGATAAGGAAAATCAATCTCCCCTTTCCAAAAAGGATTACTGGTTTTACCGATAATCAATGTCCATGAATATAAATTTGGTAATGGTTTGTTTTTGATTTTACGACCACCTTTCTGAAACTCACTTTTGACACCAGCCTTTATCCCATGAAGGCTGCAAAGCCAAGCAAGTTCTCTGACAAGCTGTCGACTGACTGAGGTAGCACAAAGTTTACCTGACTTACTAATATAGCCATCGCCTTTGGCATATCCTTCAAGGTAACTCAAGAAAAATTCTTTTGGCAAATCCCAAATAAAGTTAGGAACGTGTTTATTATGACTGCCGTTTCCACAATGTCTGGTGAAAAACCGACCTAAATGAGCGGAGTAATATTTAACTCTTACCGTGTTGTCCCTTGTTTTTTCTAAAACTGGCTTGCCGGCGTTAAAAACTTCATCCATCAATTCCGCTGTCTCCAAAACCAAATCATCCTCATGAATCCCAAAAGTAAATTCTAGATTATTCGTCCCCCTGCCCTCAGCGGTATAAAAACCGAAAAGCTTCATCAATTCAGGGGAGACTGCTACTTCTCCCGGTAAATTAAGCTTCACCATCTTTTTAGAAACCGCTCTTGGCATATTAATTCCTCTCTGCCAATTAGAAACAGTCATTTGGCAAACACCGACGCCTTCGGCCAATTGACATTGGAAAAGTCTTTGAGGGTTTTCCACAACTTCTTCGTACTTTTCCCAAACTTCTGGATCATCACCCCAGACGTCAAGAGATAGCTCGACATTATCGACAAATTGATGTTTCTTAATCTGATGAACAGTTTTTCTTTGTTTTTCATCCCATTTTCTGACATTCATCGGCAAGCCGACTAAAAGATCGCCTTCTTGTAGATCAGCGACTTTTTTAGGACAAATCCAGCCATGTGTTCTAACAAAAACACTATGGTCTCCCGTGGTTCTGATTTTCCCGTCCAAAAATTCGACTTCATAAATTTCATTTACCTTATGCCGATAAACCCCTCCAACTTTTTTAAAGCAACTTTTCTCAAAGACCATTTTTTCACCTTTAATTGATTTTGTTCCCCAAAACTTATTTTTGACTTTTTCAAAACCCAAAGTTTCTACTCCTTTTACTTCTTTAATCATCCCTTCCTCATCTGCTTTATAATATTGATCAACAAATTCACCAATTGGAATTAATTTAGTCCAACCGTCTTTCCTAATCAAAACCGGGGTTTCTCTTGTTATAGAAGCGCCGACACCTACAAGCATTTCCATAAATTCGCTCCCGGCCATGGAAAAGAAGGGCACTCCTGCCTCTCCGGCTAGCGCTTTCGCCAAAAGAGTTTTTCCCACTCCGCTTGGGCCAACCAGTAAAACTCCTTTTGGAGTACGGGCCCCTAAGGCCTGATATTTTTGGGGATGTTTTAGAAAATCGACCACTTCCTGAAGTTCATTTTTAGCCTCATCCACCCCGGCCACATCGGCAAAAGTAATGGATTGTTTACCTTTGTCAAAAAGTTTTGCCCGCGATTGGCCGAAGGAAAAAATATTTTCCTGCGCCCCTTTGGCCTGACGGAAAATAAAATAGAAAAAAAGCGCCATTAAGACTAAGGGTAAAAATGTCCCGGCGATATCGGCAATCGTCCGCGTTAAAGACTGATCGACAATTTTTA
This sequence comes from uncultured Gammaproteobacteria bacterium, assembly GCA_964452885.1. Taxonomy (GTDB): domain Bacteria; phylum Patescibacteriota; class Microgenomatia; order UM-FILTER-40-11; family UM-FILTER-40-11; genus CAYVNK01. The sequence goes on along the minus strand of CAYVNK010000011.1, from coordinate 1,829 downwards.
TGTCAACACTTTTAGGGTCAATTTGGGCTGTTTCCAAAGTTTTGACCAAACTTTCGCCAGTTTCTTTTCTGGCAAAGGCTTTTTTATCATCTTTATAAGTCAAAACTAAACGGTCTCCTTCAACCTGGATCTGCTTAATTTTCCCCTCTTTAACATTATTTAAAGCCTGCGACAAATTAATTTCTTCCGCTTTTATAGATGGCTTATTAAAAGAAGAAATTAAGGAAAGCCCCATTAAAATAATTAGCGCCCAAACAAGAATACTTTTGAAAGAAAAATTAAGACGAAACTCAACTTTCTTAATATTTTTTTTCTTCGAAGACTCCTGGTGATTTTTGCCCGAATTTTCCTTTTCCGAAAAAGGCGGGTTAACAAATTTCATACTGAAGAATTTTATCACTCTTGAGCTCTTTTAACAATCTCTGTCTGGCAACTGCTTTTATAAAAGCCCCATTTTTTTCTTGACTTCAGTTATGGTTTCTTTGGTAATTTTGGCGCAATATTCTCTCCCTTCATCTAAAATATCCTCAACCAGGGAATAATTATCTTCATAGTATTTTCTTCTCTTCTGGATTGGTGAAAGCTCTTTATAAATAGCGATAGCCAAATTGTCTTTAAGACGATCATATCTGATCCCCTCATGTAAATATTGTTCTTTATATTCTTCAAAGACTTTCTCACCCTCAAACAATTTTACCAGGGTAAACAGATTGGCGACTCCTCCACTACAGGGTACCGCTGACCCCCTACCACTGTCCGTAGGGGCTGGCGCCAATCTTTTCCTAATCATCTGCAAGTCATCTGTCAATAAAATGTAACTGCCGGGAATTGACTTGCTCATTTTACCTTCACCCTTCAAGGAAGGAACATAAGATCCTGGTGTTAAATAAGCATTAGGCTCTGGAAAAACATGACCAAACATGCGGTTAAAAGTTCTTGCCATTTCGCGGGTCACTTCGATATGTGGAATCTGGTCTTTACCAACCGGTACCGTATCCGCTTTATAAATTAATATATCCGCCGCCATCAAGACCGGATAATACAAAAGTCCTATATTTACGTAATTGGGATTTTCTGCTTTCTTATCTTTATAAGTAGGTAAATCCTCCAAACGGGAAACGGGATAAATCGTTCCCAAGAGGTAGGCAAGTTCGGTATGTTCCGGAACTTGAGATTGAATCATCAAGTGACACTTTTTGGGATTAAGTCCGGCGCCTAATAAATCTAAAACTACTTCCTTAATTTGGTGTTGATAATTTTGAGATTTATAAGGAGTGGTAATTCCATGCAAATCTACGATCGAATAAAGGCAATCAAAATCAGCCCTATTTTGTAATTCCAAAGCACCCTTGACCATCCCCAGATAATTTCCGAGGTGCAAATTTCCCGTTGGTCTTAATCCTGAAAAAACGCGATGTTTTTTAGTCATTTTCTTAAATAAATTATAAATTCAATTAGTGCAGGGGTGGAGGGAATTGAACCCCCAATAAAGCTTTTGGAGAGCCTCGTTATACCGTTTAACTACACCCCTAAACAGCCGCCTTCGCTAAAGCTTCGGCGAGCCAAAGAAAAATCCGCCTCTTGGCGGATCACTCAATTTTCTAGCCCGGCTAGGATAAATTAAGTGCTCCGTCCTTAAGGGATGACACACCTTGCTGTCTTTCTACGGTTTAGCCTCCGCCGCATACTCTTGCGCCACTCCCCGGCTCCAACCTACCGGATCATCGTGTTTATCCAACTAAGACAGTATACTATTAAAAGTCAATAAAATTCAAGTCGACCAGATGAAAAAACAAAATTTTATCCGCCAAGTTGAAGATTTTACCTGC
>CAYVNK010000010.1:0-15881 GCA_964452885.1 uncultured Gammaproteobacteria bacterium | reverse complement strand
AAAAAACAGATTATGACAAAACAGAGTAAAATATTACTAAATATTCAACAGTCTCAAGACTCATCTTCGTCGTGATATACTTCCTTAATGATAATTTTGGGAATTGATCCAGGAACGGCAACGGTTGGTGTAGGAGTAATTGAATGCGATGGAGTGAAATTAACCCATCTTTATTCCGGCTGGATTGAAACCTCCAAAGACGACGGCGCCGGCAAACGTCTTCTCAAAATCCACCAAGAAATCGGAGAAATAATTTCTGAGCATAAGCCAGAGGTGATGGCCATTGAAAGGCTTTTCTTTTTTATCAATCATAAAACTGCCATGGCAGTCGCCGAATCAATCGGTGTAATTAAATTGGCCGCAGAAGCGAAAAACCTGGAAGTGGTCAGTTTTGCCCCCTTGGAAATTAAACACACGGTTACCGGAAACGGCAAGGCCGATAAAGAAATGATTAAAAAAGAAGTAAGAAAATTACTTTCCATCCGTTCGCCCAACAAGAAAAAAACTCATTTTGACGATTTGTGCGACGCTTTGGCGGTCGGTATTTGTTACGCTAAGAAGAACCTGCTTCCCAAAGAAGAAAAAGTGGAATACAATAAAGACAGCAAAAAAAGAAAGGGGGTGAAGAAAATTCATGGCTGATTTTAAAGTTGGAAAAGTCACTCATTATTTTAACAAGATCGGTGTGGCTGTAGTCGAGCTGGTGGGAACTTTAACGGTTGGGGACTCGATCAAAATCGTCCGTCATAGCGGAGAGGAATTTACCATGCCCGTATCTTCAATGCAAATGGAACACGAGCAAATCAAAGAAGGGAAAAAAGGACAAACTATCGGTCTGAAAGTAGATACAGAAGTAAAAGAGGGTGACGAGATTTTTAAAATATCATAATGCAATTTGATTTGGCTCCCGATATTAGCTCCGAGCTTAAACGGATAGTGGTTTCTCTGGAATTAAATTACATTAAGCCGGAAAATATTGTTTCCTTCAGAAGTTATGGTTCTACTTCCCGGGCAATAGCCAGAATTTGGTCGCTTCCCAGAATTTGGCAGATTGCCTTAAAAAAAGACGCTCATTATTGCATCGAAGTTATTTCCGAGCGTTTTGACCGAATGTCCCAAAAAGATAAAGAAAAAGTTTTGATTCATGAACTTTTACATATTCCTAAGAACTTTTCTGGTGCTTTACTGCCACACAGACAAAGAACTAAAAGAATTGACCAAAAAACAGTTGACGCTTGGCACCATAAATTAATTTCTAATATCTAATTTTAAAGATATGACCAAAATTTTTGTTTTTTCGGGTGAAGACATCATTTCCTCCAGAAAAGCCTTTTTGGAGTATCTGGACAGCTTTAAGGATAAAGATTATGAGATTGTCAGGATTAACGGCAAAGACGCAAGCGAAGAAACTTTGATGCTTCATTCGCTACCCAATTCTTTGTTCGGTCAAAAAAAACTTTTGGCTATCGACAGTCTGCTTTCGGGAAAAAAGTTCCAGGAAAACGAGAAAATACTTAAAGCCCTTTCTTATTTAGAGTGTGATATCGTTATTTGGGAAAATAAAAATTTTTCCAAAGCCGATCAGCTTAAATATCCCAATTTTGTCTTTAAAAATTTTAAACTGCCGCAGGTACTTTTTACTTTTCTGGACGCGATTACTCCGGGAAAACCGGAAAATAATTTAAGACTTCTCAAAGATACCATTGAGTCCGTAGACTCCGCTTACCTGTTTTTGATGTTAATCAGACAAATCCGATTACTCATTCTTGCTTCCGATAAAAACGACCTGCTTAAACTGGCTCCCTGGCAAAAAAGTAAAATACAAAAACAAGCCAAATATTTTACTTTAGAGAAATTAAAAGAAATTAATAAAAAACTTTTGGAAATTGATTTTAGGCAGAAAACTTCCCAAACACCATTTCCGCTTAAACACCAGCTTGAATTTTTACTGACGGAAATCTAAAATAAAATCAATGTTTGTAAATCCGCAAATTTTTCGGGAATATGATATCAGAGGAATTTTTAACGAAGACTTAACTTCAGAAATCGCTAAAAAAATTGGTTTATCAGCGGGAACTTATTTTCAACAAAATCGAGTAAAGACTGTCGTTGTCGGTCATGATAACCGCCTTTCTTGGCCAGATATTTTCGAACCCCTGGTGATGGGGTTACAGGAGTCCGGCTGTCGGGTCATTGATCTTGGCTACTGCCTCAGCCCATTTGTCTATTTTTCCTGGTATGACCTTGACGCCAATGCCAGCATTATGGTCACCGCTTCTCACAACCCCGCCAAATTTAACGGCTTTAAAATGTCTTTAAATAAAACGGTTATTCACGGCAACGAAACCCAAAAAATTAAAGATATTTTTCTTAATGATCAGTATTTGAACGGAAAAGGAGAGAGAACCAAATATGATATCTTTCCCCACTACCTAAAAAAAATTAAAGCGGATATTCATCTTGATCGGCCTTTAAAAGCGGTGGTTGACTGCGGCAACGGCACCGCCGGAATGTTTGCCCCGAAAATCCTAAAAGAGTTAGGCGTCGAGGTCATTCCCATTTTTTGCCAGTCCGACGGAAGCTTTCCCCATCACGATCCCTACCCGCAAAAAAAAGAACTTTACCAAAAGCTTTCCCAAGATATTGTCAAGAATAAAGCGGATATCGGTTTGGCTTATGACGGCGATGGCGACCGGTTAGGCGTTTATGACGAAAAAGGGAATTTTCTTGAAAATGACCGCTTGGCTATGGTTTTTGCTAAAGAAGTTTTGAAAGCAAATCCCGGCCGGAAAATGGTGATGAATATCACCACTTCCCTATCAGTTTTAGAATATATAAAATCGTGCGGCGGCGAGCCAATGCTTTGGAGAACCGGATTTCCCAATATTTCGGAAAAAATGAAAGAAACAGACGCAATTTTAGGTGGGGAAATCAGCGGACACTTCTTCTTCCGCGACCGTTATCTTGGCTATGATGACGCGATTTATGCTTCCTTAAGATTACTGGAGATTATTTCAAAAATTAAAGACTACTTTTCCCAAATGATTGCCAGTCTTCCCCGTTATTTTGAAACACGGGAAATAAGAATTGAAGTTCCTTCCACTTTAGATAAATTTACTATTATGAAAAATATTGCCGGCGAATTAAAAAAGGAATTTTCTCCGGAAACGATTTTGGATTTAGACGGCGTCAGATTTTCTTTTCCCGAAGGTTGGGGATTAATCAGAGCCTCCAACACGGAATCGGTCATCAGCGTCAGGGCGGAAGCCAAAAACGAGAAGCGGCTGGCCGAAATAAAGTCTATAATTGAAGATAAATTAAGGAAAAATAAATTAAATATTATTTGGGGCGATTGAAATGATTCCTTTTCAAAAAAAAATAGAAAAGCCCTGGGGCTGGGAAATTTTACTGTCTCCACCAAAGTCCCCAGTAACGGCAAAAATTTTACATCTTAATGCCGACTCACGGTTTTCCTTGCAATACCATGAGGAAAAAGAAGAAATCCTAATTTTAGTTAGAGGTGAAGCAAAATTAATTCTTGGTGAAATAAAAGAGGTCGGTGAATTAAAAGAAGAAATAATGGTTAAAGAATGCGGTTATTTTATTCCTAAAGGCTTAGTTCACCGCTGTCTGGGAATTACCGACTGTGATATTTTTGAATCATCAACCCCGGAAACAGGAACAACAGTAAGGCTGGAAGATGATTACCATCGGTCAGACGAAACAGAAGAAGATAGATTAAAAAACCGTGCCAATTAATTTAAAATTTCAAATTTAAAATTTCAAATTAAGGTATGTCTGCCCAAAAGAAAAATAAATTTATCTATTGGTTTTCGGAAGTCGGCAAAGAAGATGTTCCTTTGGTCGGGGGCAAGGGCGCTAATTTGGGGGAGATGTACAACTTGGGCATTCCCGTTCCGCCCGGTTTCATTGTTTCTTCATCCGCTTACTTTCATTTTATTGAAGTCAATAATTTAAGAAAACAGATAGAAGAATTTTTAAAAATCACCGATAAAAACCGGCCGGAATCATATACGGCTGCTTCAGAAAAAATTATTAAATTGCTCTCTTCTTCGCCAATTCCTAAAGAAATTAGTCAACCGGCAATGCTGGCATATCTTAAATTAGGGGGAATTTTTAAAAATACTTTAGTTGCCGTCCGCTCTTCCGCTACAGCCGAAGATCTGCCGGAGGCTTCTTTTGCCGGCCAGCAAAGAACCTTTTTAAATGTTAAGGGTGAGGCTAATGTGGTTAAAGCCATCCGAGAATGCTGGGCTTCGCTTTTTGAGCCCCGAGCGATTTTTTACCGCGAAGAAAAGGGCTTTGATCATTTTAAAGTCGGCTTGGCCATTCCGGTGCAAAAAATGATTCAATCGGCAGTTTCGGGCGTGATGTTTACCTGCGACCCGGTGACGGGTGAAAAAAACCGGATTGTGGTCGACGCCGTTTATGGCTTGGGCGATTATATTGTTCAGGGGACGGTGACGCCAGATCATTTCGTGGTTGACAAAAATGATTTTAAAATTTTACAGAAATTTATTTCTACCCAGAAAATTCAACTAATTAAAAAAGATGGCGTCACCAGAAAATATCTGGTTCCGAAAAGCCGCCAAAACAAACAAAAAATGACCGACGATGAAGTGATTAGGGTGGCCAAAATCGGCGACCGTCTCCATAAACATTATTTTTTCCCTCAAGACGCCGAATTTGCCATCGACAAAAAAAGAAAAATATTTTTGGTCCAGACCAGACCGGTAACCACTCTAAAAGAAATGGCCAAGTTTTCGGAAAGTTCTCCGGAAGCTAAAGAAGAAAAATCCGCCAAAAAAGAAATTGGCGAGAAAAAAATTATTTTGACTGGTTCCGCCGCCAGTCCGGGTCTTGGCTGGGGTAAGGTGGTCATTGTTAATTCCAAAAAAGAAATCGGGAAAGTCAAACAAGGTGATATTTTAGTCACCTCGATGACTACCCCGGATTTTGTGCCGGCGATGAAAAAGGTCAGCGCCATTGTCACCGACAAGGGCGGACTCACCTCGCATGCGGCTATTGTTTCCCGGGAGCTTGGCGTTCCCTGTGTCGTCGGGACAGAAAAAGCCACCAAACTTTTAAAAAACAACCAGGCAATTACTGTTGACGGCACCCACGGTAAAGTTTACCTGGGCGGATTAACCTCCAAATCAAAAATAATCGAACCGGTAAACATTAATTTAAGCCATAAAGAAACCCAGATGCTTAAAACGGCGACGAAAATTTATGTCAATTTGGCTGATTATTCCCTGGCGGAGGAAGTAGCCAAGAAAAATGTCGAGGGGATCGGATTATTGCGGGCGGAGTTTATCATGGCAGAAATCGGGGTGCATCCCAAAAAAATTATTGCCGAAGGAAAACAAAGGGAATTTATTGACAATCTGGCGGAAAAAATAGGGATTTTTTGCCGGGCTTTCAACCCCCGGCCGGTAGTCTACCGCGCCAACGACTTTAAAACCAACGAATATCGGAACCTTAAGGGCGGCGATCTTTATGAGCCCAAAGAAGCCAGTCCTTTGTTGGGTTTTAGAGGAGCCTACCGATATATTGTGGACGAAAAAGTTTTTGCCATGGAAATTGCCGCCATTAAAAAAGTCAGAAACAAGATGAGTCTTAAAAATCTTTGGCTGATGATTCCTTTTGTCAGAACACCCGAAGAGTTATTACAAGTTAAAAAAATTGTCACTTCCCGCGGCCTGACCCGTTCCACCAGTTTTCAGTTATGGATGATGGTAGAGATTCCTTCGAATGTCATTTTACTCGAAGACTTTTTAAAAGTTGGCATTGACGGCGTTTCCATCGGTTCCAATGATTTAACTATGCTTATCATGGGGACAGACAGAGATAATAGTGAAGTGGCATCGGTTTTTGACGAAAGAAATCCGGCGGTTCTGTGGGCTTTGGAGAAAACCATAAAAACGTGTCACCAAGAAGGCATTACCTGTTCAATTTGCGGCCAGGGCCCCAGCGAATATCCGGATTTGGTGGAAAAATTAATTGAATTTGGTATTACCAGCATTTCCGTCAACCCGGACGCTATCGAAAGAACCAGAGAAATTATCTATAACGCCGAAGCAAAATTGGTAAACAAAAAGTGACTTTTATATATTGACTTCGTCTTTTTTCCGTGCTATTATGAATCTATAAAACGTGAGGTAGATTCGTCCGTAGAGTCTGCCTTTTTTTATTCTCAAACTCAATTATCTTCTTTATTGATTTTAATTCTGTAAAATTCTCCCCTACAAGTTGTTTAATTTCTCTAGCTGTCCGCTTACCATTAGCCATCACAATTACCTCTTTTGTTAACTTCAAAAAATATTGAATCAGAATTTCAAAATCTCCATCACCCGATAAAAAGACCACCCTGTCAAAAAGATTCAAATCTCTCATCGCATAAAAAGTCAAATCAACATCACAGTTGGCTTTTCTTACTTTATGGCCATTCTGATCATAAATCTTTACTTTTTTTAAAATTAAATCGTAACCAAAAAGTTCCAATTTTTTGTAAAACTTTTCCTGTTTTTCGTTTTTTTCGTCTTTTCCGGCAAAATAATATATTTTCTTGCATTCGTATCTTTCTTTTAAATATTTAAAAAGTTTTTTAAAATCAACCTTCCAATCTTCGTCACGAGTTCCATAAATAATATTTGAAGCATCAATAAAGGCAAAAGTTTTTCGAATAGGCATTTTTTTATTTAGCAACTATTTTTGTTGATGAATTATTTCTTTAATTACCTTTAAATAGTTTTTACCCGGAGTATCTTTTCCAACAATCCCAACAAGACACAATTTTTTTCTTAAACCTATTGCCATTCCCAAGTCAACATGAGATCCATAAGATTGGGAGTCCCAGATAATCCAGACTTCATTTACCTGTTTCATTGCTTCAAAATGCAATTTTGTAATATTGTATCCGCCGGTTGAATCATTTTGTTCAACGTCACGGGGAGGATAATGAACTTTCGCCCCTTTTAATTCAAGTCCATTAACAAGCTCATCAAGTTGTTTCTTAACAGTAGGCGCAATACTTCTAACAGGACAGATTAAATAAATTTTTTTGTCCGAAACATTATTGTTAAATACTGTCAATTTTAATTTACGTTCTTCCATCTTTAGTTTCATTAATTATTCTTCAAAAATTTCTGGTTTCTTAAATCGAGCCAAAGCCATTATGACTGCATCAATATAACCTTTTCCCCGAGTGATCAAATTATCCGAAATAATTCCAAAATACCCATTATCTTGTTTAGTATTTTCTTTTCCGGTAATCATATCATTTGCCTTATCAAGCTCAACCCCTTTATTTATCAACTTCATATATTTTGGCGGACGGGTGCGCTGAGAGACGAACCTAAGCCAACAGCACCCTTTTCATTGACAACCACTACCCAAGCACGGGCAAAATAATCTCCATTTATTTTAATTATGCCTCCTTCAATTCCAACACCATAATCAGATTTTGCGCTTTTTAATACTCTTTGGGCCCTATTTTTTGCCCCCAAAATGCATTCTTTGTCCGAAAAAGGTTGATCACTCACTCCAGACGGAACGGTTATAGAAATAAATTCGAATTTAGCCTTAGGCAAATAAGAAGAAAATGCTTTTTTTGTACAATTAACTTTTACTGGGTTTTGGGAACCAATGGCCACAATTGTCATCCGGTTTTGTTTTACAATTTTGTGTTAAAAAGAATAACAAATTCACCTTTTGGAGTAGTTTTGCTATATTTCTCAATAAAAGCACTAACTTTATCATGCAAAACTTCTTCGTACATTTTGGTTAATTCGCGGCAAACAACAATATCCATATTTCCAAATGTTTTTTGCAAATCTGCAAGAGATTTAATTAATCGGAAGGGTGATTCAAAAAAAATTATCGTGGAAGTCAAATTTTCTATTGCCAATTTAATTTTTTCAAAAAACTTTGTTCTCTGACCGGATTTATTTGGAGGAAACCCGACAAATGTAAATTTATCAGTCGGTAACCCGGATGCGGAAAGAGCGGCAATAGGAGAGGAAGGGCCGGGGATAGGAACAACTTTAATCTTTTCTTTCCAGCATTCTCGCACTAATTTAAACCCCGGATCGGAAATCGTGGGGGTGCCGGCGTTGGTCACCAAGGCAATTTCCCCGCCCGCTTTCAAACGGGTAATAATTTGGGGAATACGCCATTTTTCGTTTTCTTCATAAAAAGAAAGCAGTTCCGGGATTTCTTCACCGTCTTTTTGATGAGTACGCAGCAAACCCAAAGTTTTTCGGGTATCTTCACAGAGGATAGTCTTAACGCTAAAAAGCGTTTTTAAGGCCCGCAGAGTAATATCTTCAAGATTGCCGATGGGAGTAGAAACGATATATAACACAAAAGAATTTAAAATTTATAATTTAAAATTTGCGTATGATTCCCACACATTTTCCTTGAATCCGGACATTGTTGACGAAAATAGGGGACATTTTTGAATTAGCAGGCGCTAATCTGATTCTCGTTGCCTCTTTGTAATACCTTTTTAGAGTGGCCAGGCCGGTTTCCAGCAAGGCCACCACAATATCACCGTTGTTTGCTTGGTTTTGTTCTTCAATCACTACAAAATCGCCATCCAAAATGCCGTCTTCGATCATTGACTCGCCCTTAACTTGCAAAACAAAAGCTCTTTTTTTGCCAGAAAGCATTCCGGGAGCAACGCGGGTAGAAGAATTTGGATCAGTGTAAGGTTCGATGGGAGAGCCAGCGGCAATAAAGCCTAAAATTGGCAGTTCAATTCCTTCGGTCACTGCAAATTTTTTTTTATCGGTTAGTTCAATTCCCCTGACCGCTCCCTCAAATTTCCTAATCACGCCTTTTTTCGCCATCGTCTTCAGGTGTTCATGAATGGTCGCTAAAGAAGAAACTCCCAAGGCATCGGCAATTTGCTGTAAGGTCGGTGAGTAACCATTTTTTTGAATATATTGGGAAAGAAAATCCAAAATTTGTTTTTGTCTTTTATAAAGTGTTACAGGCATTTTCAAAAATAAATTTATTTATCTTTATATAAAATCCCAGCATACATCTAAATTAGACAAATAAAACCCAAATGTCAATAGGAACTTAATACTTAATACAGAATACAAAATGTTATTATTGTCTTGTGATCAAAAAAATCTTCTTCACCTTACTGCTTGTTACTGGTTACTTGTTTTCGGCTTTTCAGGCGCAGGCTAAGGATTTTTCTTCGTTTTACAAAACCACTTATAAATTCTCTCCTGAGGGGATTGCCTACATTACCCAGGAAATCTCCTTTTTGAACAATACTGCCGAAAAAGATATTTCCGAATTTTCCTTAAATATTTTAGGCGCCAAAATTGACAATATTGAAGCTTTTGATTCTATTGGGCCGCTGGAAACTTCTGTTGATAAAAAAAATGATGCGACTAAAATTAGTGTTCGTTTTAATCAAAGGGTGGTCGGTAAAGACAAAACTCTTTCTTTTATCATCAAGTACCTTTCAAAGGATTTTAGTAAAAAAGAAGGAAATCTTTGGCAAGTTTCTTTACCGAAATTAGCGGGAACGGCGGAGATTGATGATTACCAGTTATTTGTCCAAATTCCGCAGTCCTTGGGAAACATTGCCTCAATTAGTCCTTTCCCTAAAAGTCAAACGATAGAAGATAATTTCATTATTCTTAAATACGAAAAAAATGATCTTATTAATTTTGGTGTTCAAATTACTGTTGGCCAATACCAGACCTTTGATTTTAAAATCGATTATGTTTTGGAAAATGTCGGGAGCGAGGGAGTCATGAGAAAAATCGCCATCCCTCCGGATACGGATTTTCAAACAATTTTTTATCGCTCTATTTTACCTAAGCCGGAAAATGTGGAAAAAGACTCCGATGGAAACTGGCTAGCTTCATACCTTGTTCCCCCGCGGCAAACCATCTCTATCCAAGCTGTCGGTCAAGCCAATATCTTTATTCAATCAAAAAAAACATCAGCCATTAAAGAAGATTTGGCAGACTATTTAGCGCCGACTCAATATTGGCAAAGCGATAATCCGAAAATAAAAAGTTTGGCCCAAAAATTAAAAACCCCGGAAAAAATCTACCGGTATGTGGTGGAAAATTTAACCTATGACCATGAATTAATCAAAAAAGGTGTTCAAAGGAAAGGCGCTTTGGCTGCCTTAGATTCTCCGCAAAGTTCTCTCTGCGGAGATTTTACCGATCTTTTTATTGCTCTTTGCCGCGCCGCCGGTATCCCGGCTAGGGCTTTGGACGGCTACGCCTATACCAACGATTTAAAAATAATTCAGGCTTCCGCCTCGACGGACGTCCTGCATTCCTGGCCGGAATATTACAACGAGGAGCAAAAGCTTTGGGTCCAGGTTGACCCCACCTGGGAAAATACCAGCCACGGATTAAATTATTTCAATAAATTCGATATGGCTCATTTTGTTTTTGTCATTCATGGGGAAAACGATTCTTTTCCGGCATCGCCCGGCTCTTATAGCAAACCAGATTCTTCTGAAAGGCAAGTTTTCGTAAATTTCGGCAAGGAAGACAACTCACTTAAAAAGGTAGATTTTTCTTTAAGTCAACCTTGGCCAAATTCAATTTTTTCTTACCGAAAAACCAAAATCAAAGCAGAAATAATTAACAATTCCGGTTTTTTAGTTCATCAGCAAGTAATTGGACTTAACCAAGACCAGGGTGTTGCTCCGGCTTCTTTTGTTTTGAACGAACTCTTGCCCTACTCTCAAACAAAGATCAATTTTATTGTCAGTCCCTCAGAATTATTCAAAGACTATATTTGGGAAATTCCGGTAATTATCGGGTCCCAAAATGAAATTTTCTCTTTTAATGTTACCTCTATTGCTCTTAGGGTAACCATTCTGATTGCCCTCATTTTGCTGATAATTTTATTGGTTATTTTACGACTTCTTGCTCGCCACCGTGCTTTAGAAAAAAAAGAAAAAATGGTAAGATTAAAACAATGAGATCTTTTTTAAGAAATATTTTTATCAATTTTTTGACCCTGCTTTTAATTGCCAAATTAACCGGAGCAATTGATTTCTCCGAAAATTATCTGGTTTTGATTTGGGCCGCTTTTTTTCTGACTCTATTAAACCTCTTGGTCAAGCCTATTCTTAATTTACTTTTAATGCCGATTAATTTACTGACCTTGGGCGCTTTCCGCTGGGTCATCAATGCGATCGTCCTTTTGCTGGTTACCCTTATCGTCAAGGCTTTTGTCATCAAAGGATTTGTCTTTCCCGGTTTTACCTTTTCCGGTTTTATCGTCCCCCAGGTTTCTTTCTCTTTTCTTTGGGCTTTATTTTTGGTATCATTCTTAGTGGAAATTGCCCGCTTTGTCATCTTTTGGCTTTTGGGTAAACAAAATGAATAAAATTTTTCTGTTTTTTTTACAAATAATTTTCGGGGTGATTCTGATTTTTTTGATTATCCTTCAGGGAAAAGGAGCCGGTTTAAGCAGCGGCGCCTTTGGCAATTTTTTTTCCACTTATTCAACCAAAAGGGGAGCCGAAAAAGTGGTTTTTCAACTGACCATCCTCGTCGCGATTCTTTTTTTCCTTTCCTCAATTGCCCAGCTTATTTTTAGCTGAGATGACTAAGATTTTTAAAAAACTGCGTTTCCTTTTTCTTTTTTTAAAAGCGCTGGTAGTCAAAGAATATCGAATTATTCTTTTGGGTTTGGTTTTAGGATCCATCTGCTTTATTATTCTTCCAAAAATTGGCAAGATTATCCCCCGCTTAAAAAAAACCGAAAAAGTTGGCATTGTCGGCCAATTCACCATTAATAATCTTCCCGATGAAGTTCTTAAGGAAATTTCCTCCGGTTTAACCGGTGTTTCTGCCAAAGGGGAGGCTGTTCCTCTAATTGCCGAGAGCTGGGAGTTAACTGACCAGGGAACAACTTATCTTTTTAAGCTTAAAAGCTCACCCGTTATTTGGCATGACGGCCACACTTTGGATAGCAAAGATATCAATTATAATTTTGAAGACGTCAATTTCACTCTACGGGGAGGGTTCTTAAAATTTACTCTGAAAGAACCTTTTTCGCCATTTCCCATAGTTTTATCGCGTCCTCTTTTTAAAAAGGGCTTAGTCGGTTTAGGTAAGTACCGGGTTAGCCAGATTCAAAAATCCGGTAATTATATAAAAAGCATCCTCCTTGTCCCCTATGGACAGTCGAGCATTTTTCAAAGTTCGGCGGTTAACGATTTGCCCAAGAAGCTTTATCGCTTCTATAATAACGAAAATGATTTAAAAACCGCTTTTAATTTAGGTGAAATTAACTACATTGCAAAAATTTTTGATTTAAATAAGCTCTTGCTGACCAAAGCAGCCACGGTAAAAAAGGAAGTGATGAAAGACGCTTACATTGGCGCTTTCTTTAATTCCGGAAAACCGCCTTTTCAAGAAAAAACCTTTCGCCAGGCGGTTGCTTACGCGATTGCCAAAGAAAGTGACGACCATCGGGCTTTAGGCCCCCTAAATCCCGCTTCCTGGGCTTACAATCCCGATGTTAAGCCATATTTACAAGATTTTACCCGAGCGAAAGAATTAATCGGCAAGGATAAATCTCTGCCTCAAAAAATAATAATTTCCGCTTTTCCCCAATATGAAAAATTGGCTAGCCAGATTAAGGAAAACCTAAAAATGATCGGTCTTTCTTCAGAAGTTCGAATTGTTTCTTTTATTCCTGAAGATTTTGATATTTTTATCATTGCCCGGGAAATTCCTCCAGATCCGGATCAATATTATTTTTGGCATTCAAACCAAGCCGGCAATTTCTTTAACTATTCCAGTCCAAGAATTGATAAACTTTTGGAAGACGGAAGAAAAACAGCCGACAAAGAAGAAAGAAAGAACATTTATTTTGATTTTCAGCGGTTTTTGGTCGAAGATTCACCGGCAGTTTTTCTGACCCACCCAACTTTTTATTCCGTTACTAGAAACTAAAAATTGTGACTTAAAAAATGATAAAATATTAAAAGAGAAGAATTTATGAAAATAACTAATGTTTTTGCCCGGGAAATTTTAGACTCTAAAGGAATTCCCACGGTTGAAGCCGAAATCACCTTGGAAGACGGCATTAAAGCTTTGGGAGGGGTTCCCTCGGGCGCTTCTACCGGCAAAACGGAAGCAGTCGAACTCCGTGACGGCGATAAGGAAAGATACCACGGTAAGGGAGTTTTGAAAGCCGTAGAAAACATTAAAGGTCCGCTAAAAAATGCTCTAATCGGCCAGGATGCTTACGACCAAAAAATGATCGATAAGATAATGATTGATTTGGACGGAACGGAAAATAAAGCGAGCTTGGGCGGTAATGCGATTGTCGGCGTTTCTATGGCGGTTTGCCGAGCGGCCGCCAGGTCTCAAAAAATTCCTCTTTATGAATATTTCGGCAGATTATCCGGCAAGACAAAATTTGAAATGCCCCAGCCATTAATTCTTCTAATTGAAGGAGGGAAACACGGCAACTGGACTTCGGATTGTCAAGAATATTTTGTTATCCCCAAAAAAGAGGCTTTTCCGAACTTTAAAGAAAGTTTAAGAGTCGGAGTAGAAATCTTTTATGCTTTATTAAAAATTTTAATGGCAAAGAATTATTCGGTCGGTGTTGGTTTTGAAGGCGCTTTTATGCCCAAAGAAATTAAATCCAATGAAGAGGCTTTCTTGCTTCTCATTGAAGCCACGGAAAAAGCCGGTTATAAAATGAACGACCAGATAGTCTTAGGCATTGACGGAGCCGCCTCGGAATTTTTCCTGCCTCGCCCTGCCTACCGGCAGGCAGGCGGCAGGCAAGGTAAGGATGGCAAGTATATTTTAAAAAGTGAGGGTAACCTTGAGCTTTCCAAAGAAGAATGGTTGGAAAAAATCGTCGGCTGGACCAAAAAATATCCGATTTGGTCTTTGGAAGACATGTTTGACCAAGAAGATTGGGAAAGTTGGGTAAAATTAACTTCCCGAGTCGGCGATAAACTACAAATTGTCGGAGATGATCTTTTAACCACCAATGTTAAAAGAATTCAAAAAGGGATTGATTTAAAAGCCATTAACAGTGTGCTGATTAAACTTAATCAAATTGGCACTGTCAGCGAAACTTTGGAGGCCATCGCCCTTGCCGATAAAGCCGGGTTTTCCACCATTATTTCTCACCGGGGAGGTGAAACTAATGATGATATGATTGCGGATTTATGCGTTGGCACCTCTTCTTGGCAGTCAAAATTCGGCGGAGTAGTCAGGGGTGAAAGAGTGGCCAAATACAACCGCTTACTCCGAATTGAGGAAAAACTCAATGAAAAATAAACACCTTTTGATAATCTGTGACGGACTGGGTGATCTTCCAATTCCTGAACTGGGTAACAAAACCCCACTCGAAGCGGCCAATACTCCCAATTTAGACCGAATGGCTAAGAACGGAAAATGCGGGTTGATGTACGTATTGGGGAAAGGAGTTAGACCAAACAGCGACGAAGCCCATTTAACCATTTTTGGTTATGATTTAGAAAAAGACTACCCAGGCAGAGGCCCAATTGAAGCGGCCGGCGTAGGCATTGTTCTTCAAGAAGGTGATGTTGCCCTCAGGGGAAATTTAGCCACGGTTGATGATAATTTAATGGTTATTGACAGACGCGCCGGTCGGATTGAAGATGCTGCTCCTTTTACTAAAAACCTTGATGGAATTGAAATAGATAATATTAAGTTTTTAGTTAAACCGGGAACCGGCCACCGTCTAGCGCTAGTCATGAGAGGAAAAGGCCTCTCAGATAAAATGACGAATTCCGATGTTCATTATGTTACCGAGAACAAAGTTGTGGAAAATTGGGAAGGATCAAAAGTTAATATTCCCCAACCGACCGACGCCACCCCCGAGGCAAAATTTACCGCCAGTGTCTTACAGAAATATTTAATAAAAGCCCATGAAATTCTTGAAACTAACCCTTTGAATAAAGAGAGAGAGAGCAAAGGTGAATTGAAAGCCAATTATATTTTAACCAGAGGTCCAGGTTATTATAAGAAATTAAAACCTTTAACAGAAATGTGGGGATTATCAAAGGCCGCTTGTATTGCCGGAGCAGGGCTTTATAAAGGACTCGGAGTAATGGCGGGAATGGATTTAATCGATGTTCCCGGAGCAAACGGTCTCCCCAATACTGAGGTGGCGGCTAAAATAAATAAAGCCAAAGAAATACTCCCTTTATATGATTTTATTTTTCTTCACATTAAACCGACGGACATTTTCGGCGAAAACGGTGAATGGCAGAAGAAAAAAGATTTTATCGAGAAAATCGATTCGGCAATAGATTCTCTGGATGAATCTGCCGACGCATCAATTGCGGTAACAGCCGACCATTCCACTCCCTGCAGTCTTAAAGACCATTCGCCCGACCCGGTGCCGCTTTTGATTTATCAAAAAGGACTAAAGGGTGACGGCGGGAAAAAATTCGGCGAAGCAAACTGCAAAAACGGTTCCTTGGAAAAGATTGAAGGCAAAGACTTCATGAAACTATTCTTAGGTTTTTAATCTTCTGACTATTTTTTCACTATCTCCACAGAGAAAATCTTGATCGGAGTCACGGGTTTAGACATTTCCCCAAACTGATTGGCGGAAACACTTGCTTCGGCAATTTTATCAACTACGTTTAGGCCTTCAGTCACTTTACCAAAAATAACATAATTTTTGGGGAGATCATAATCCTGATGCATGATAAAAAACTGGCTGCCGTTGGTATTGGGACCGGTATTGGCCATGGCAACAGTTCCGCGGGTATATTCTCCTTCAAAGCTTTCATCGGCAAACTGATAACCCGGGCCTCCCGTGCCGTCGCCTTTGGGATCTCCCCCTTGAATCAT
>CAYVNK010000009.1:0-16953 GCA_964452885.1 uncultured Gammaproteobacteria bacterium | reverse complement strand
ATTTAAAGGAGGATTATGAAAAAAAATATCATCTGGGCCATTTTAATAATTGTTGTTGGCGCCGGAGCGTTTTTCGGCGGAATAAAATACCAGCAAAGTAAAAGAACAACTCAATCTGCCGGATTTAATGGAGCACAAGGAAGAGTTGCTGGACAAAGGCAAGGAATCGGCAACCGGGCGGCTTTTCAACCGGTAAACGGGGATATTGTCAGTAGTGATGCTCAGTCAATTACGGTCAAGTTAGCCGATGGGAGCAGCAAGATTGTTATTCTTTCAGATAAGACCCTGATCAATAAAGCATCAACGGCAACTAAAGCCGATTTAACCACGGGACAAAAAGTGGCTGTTTTTGGGACTACTAATTCTGATGGTAGTGTCACTGCTCAAAGTATTCAGCTTAATCCAATAATGAGGGAGATACCGACACCGAAACCCACAAAATAATTTTTTTACTAAGGAGTTTTTACTATCTTTTCTATTTCGGAAATAAGCTGTTCGTTGTGCAAGTAGGTAAAAAGCTGATTTTTCCAGGCAGGATCTTGAATATTTACGGAGGGATCAACTCCTCTTCCTTCGATTGGCTGGCCGTCTTCTCTTAAAGTAAGGTGGTGTACCAGGAAAACCGAATATTTTTCCAGGGGATCAATTTGTTGTTTTAACTCAAAAACCTTTTCAACAGTTCCCCAACCTTTAGTTGGAGTTCCGACTAGAACGCCGACATTATATTTTTTTAAAACTGCGGCCATAACTTCAGCTGACGATTGAGTCTCACTGTCTATTAAAATTACGGTTTGTTTGTATTGAACCAATCCCGGAAACCAGTCGGTTTTAGTTTTAAAATCTTCTTTATTTCCCTGCTGATAAAATTGATAAGCATATTGGTCGTTGCCGATAAACGGGCCCAAAAAATAAGGCAACCCGTCAATGGCTCCTCCAACATTTCCTCTAAGATCAATAATTAAATAATTTAAATCTTTAATATTCTTGTACTTTTCGCTGATATTTAAAAGTTCCTGTATGGTAGTTGGAGAAAATTTATCAATGTGGAAATACAAAATATTTTTGGCTAGAATTTTGTTTACCATTGTCGCTTCGATTCCGGACTGGTCATAAACTTTCCGGGTATTTTGGTCTGCCAGAGTTTGATAAGCATTATTGATTTGGGCAAGTTTTTGCTGAGCTTCCGGTGATTTATCGTTTGTCAATTTTTCTGCTTGAGTTTTATAAGTTTGATTAATTTCTTCCATAGAAGCATCTTTTTTAACATTTAAAACTTGATACTGGTCAACTTCCGGATTTTTATTTTCAACGTTATTTTTTAAGGCAATTTCTTCCTTTTGACTGTAGAGCCGGCTCCGGCCAAAGGGTTGGAGATTGGCTAAAACAATATTGGCGAGTTGAGAAGTAAACTCTTTTTTCTTTTGCTCCGAGTCTTGGTCTTTAAGAACTGAAGTAAGTAACTTTTGTAGCTCTGGTTTATCTTTTGGTTTATTAACTTGTGGCTTTCCGGTCACTTTTTCCGTTCCAAGAATAAAAAGATTTGTCAATTGTTCGTCAGTTATTTTTTCCCAGTAATTTACTTTAATTGTTTCATAAACTTCAAACAAAAAAGCTAAATATTTATCCTTAAAAACAGAAACTGTTGTCTTTTTTGCCGGGAATTTTATTTTTTTACTGATTAAAAATCCGCCTGTAAGTCCGATTAAGAGAGTAATAAAAACGGCAAGAAATATTTTTAAGGAATTCTTTTGAATTTTTACCACAACTCATTTTAGCAGAAACTTCTGGTGAAGTTTTTGGTAATATTTTTGAGCAAAACGGTGGGCTTCGTCTCGGATGGCCTGTAAAAGTTGTAATTCCGGAGAACGCCGGGCCAGTCTAATTGTTTGCCAGCCGACAATTTTTTCCTGCTTAATTTTTGGAATAATAATTGTTTCAAATTCTTTGGTTAAACCAAGCAAAGAAATTTTTCCAACTTGACCGGCATTTTTTATTGCTTCAAATGCGGCGCCAATTTGGGTTTTTCCGCCGTCAACTAAAATTACTTGGGGAAAGACCCATTCTGAATGTTTAAATCTTCTTTCTATAAGTTTTTTTATTCCTTCCGGGTCATCAGGTCCGGCTAAATTATATTCCAGATTAAATTTTCGATATGAATCCTTTTCCGGTTCTCCGTTTACAAAAGCTACCATTGAACCGACGATTACTGTTTTTCCTAAATTGGAAACATCATAACCTTCGATTTTATTAATAAAAGTGGGATCAAAACCCTGATATTTAACAATAAGTTTTCTTAAAGTAAAAATTATTTTGGCGAAGTCCTGTTTTTCTTTGGGAACAGTCCGCCAGCCTGAAGTTAGAGATTGTAAGGCTTCAATTTGTCTTTTAACCATTTGCGCCTCCTCATAATTAAAGTTTTTGGAAAATTCTTTCATTTCTTTAGTGAGTAAGGAAACCAAGTTAATAATTTTTCCGGAAAGAACGAGTTTAATGTTTCGAATAGTTTTAGAGTAAGTGCTGTCTGATAAAATGCAAACTCCCGGACAAAGTTTTAAATCTTTGTAAAGGCAGGGGGATTTGGGTAATTTTTTACAGCTCCGGAAGGGAAAAATTCTTCTGACAAATTTAAGGATTTGTCTGGCATCAGTTGAAGAAGGGAAAGGTCCGTACCAATCCAGAATATTTTCGGAAAGTTCGCTTAATTCTGTCCAGCGAGCAGTAAAAATCCGGTTAGGATATTCTTTACCGATAACAATATAAAGATAACTTTTGCTATCTTTTTGAACAATATTATATTTAGGAGCGTGCTGTTTAATTAAGTGCGCTTCCAAAAGCAAAGCTTCAAATTCCGAATTAACGACGATAAATTCCCAGTCGGCAATGTTAGTTACTAATTCAATGGTTTTTGGATCAGTATGTTTTTGTTTAAAATAACTGCCAACCCGGTTTTTTAAAACCAAAGCCTTGCCGATATAGATAATTTTCCCCGCCGAGTTTCTGAAAATATAAACCCCGGGCTTTTTAGGCAATTCATTCAGTTTTGATTTTAATGTTTCAGCGATTATAAGATTCATAATTTACTTCAAGTGCGATTTGAGGTATTTCCCCGTCCAGGATTTTTCGTTTTTGGCAACTTGTTGCGGAGTTCCTTCGGCAATAATTTGTCCGCCTTTTTCTCCGCCTTCCGGCCCTAAATCAATAATCCAGTCAGCATTCTTAATCATGTCTAAATTATGTTCAATAACAATGACGCTACTGTCTCTCTCTACTAATTCCCTAATTACTTGTAAGAGTTTGTCAACATCCGCAAAATGCAGTCCGGTAGTTGGTTCGTCTAATAAATAAATCGTATGCGAATGCGCCGGTTTAACTAATTCTCTGGCCAATTTTAATCTTTGTGATTCACCGCCGGAAAGAGTCGGCGAGGGTTGGCCTAATTCCAAATAATCAAGCCCAATTTTTTGCAAGACCTTTAATTTATTTATAATTTTTGAAAAAGCGCCAAAAAAGTCCAAAGCCTCGCCGACGGTTAATTTTAAAACTTGATGAATATTTTTTTCCTTATATTGAACTTCCAAAATTTCTTCCTTAAATCTAGTCCCATGACATTCCTCACACTCCACCCAAACATCCGGTAAAAACTGCATTTCCACTCGGGTAAAACCTTGTCCTTGGCAGGCTTCACAACGTCCGCCGTCAACATTAAAAGAAAAATTGCTGGAGGTAAAGCCTCTAAGTCTTGCTTCTTCGGTTAAAGCAAAAAGATCTCTAATGTCGGTAAAAACACCGGAATAAGTGGCCGGATTACTGCGAGAATTTCTACCGATCGGACTCTGATCAACTAAAAGTACCTGGTCAACTTGTTGAACACCGGTGATTTTTTCGTATTCTCCTGCTTGCTCACGGAAATATTGCCCCAAACTTTTACTCAGTGCCGGATATAAAGTATCGTGAATTAAGGTTGACTTACCCGAGCCGGAAACACCGGTAATACAGGTATATTTTTTCAAAGGGAAACTAACGGTTAAATTTTTAAGATTATGTTCTTTACAGCCGCTTATCGTTATGAAATACGAATTGCCGTTTTTATAAGGAATAGCTAAGTTTTCGACAGGAAACATAGAAACAGTTTTTTTGCCGCTTAAATATTTTCCGGTTAAAGAATTAGGATCTTTCATAATTTGAGCAGGCGTCCCTTCGGCTACCACTTTGCCGCCCTGTTTGCCTGCCCCGGGACCGAAGTCCACAATCCAATCCGCTTCTTTTAAAACTTCTTCGTCATGTTCAACGACAACTACCGTGTTACCCAAGTCACGCAGCGTCTTTAAGGTAACGATTAATTTTTGGGTATCTCTTTGGTGTAGACCGACCGTTGGTTCATCCAAAACATAAAGCACGCCGGTTAAACCGGTGCCGATTTGACTGGCCAAGCGGATTCTTTGCGCTTCCCCGACAGAGAGAGTAGAAGCAGTCCGGTCAAGAGTTAAGTAATTTACCCCAACAGCGACCAAAAAAGAAAGCCGGCTTTTAATTTCTTTTAATAAAGGTTCGGCCACTTCTTTGTCTTTTTCAATAGAAAATTGTTCAGGTAATTTTTCTACCCAATTAAGTAGAATTTCTAAAGCCAAAGCGGAAATTGAAGCAATTGATTTTTGTTCAATGGTTACTCCTAAGGCCTCAGGTTTTAAACGGTTGCCATGGCAGAGAGAACAAGTTTCTTTAATCATTAACTTTTCAATTTCATCACGTACCGTATCGGAGGTAGTGGAGTAATATTGCCGTTCCAGCATTTCCGCCCGCCATTCGGAAACCCGAGTAGTATCTACTTTCATTTTAACTCCTAAGCCGTTACATTCCGGACAAGCGCCTTGAGGTGAATTAAAAGAAAAAAGCCGGGGTTCAATTTCCGGTAAGTTAATATTGCAAACCGGACAAACAAAACGGCGGGAAAATAAAATATCTTTCATTTGCTTGGGCTTGTCCGGGAAATTGAAAGCTTTATCGTTTACTTCAGCGAGAATTGTTAGACCATCAGAAAGATCCAAAGCAATTTCCACATCATTTAAAATTCGAGTCTCATATTCAGCTTTATCGTATTTCCTGATAATGTTAATTTTGTCGATAATTACTTCAATGTTGTGCCTATTAGTCTTAATGAGTAAAGGAATATCCCAAAGATTAAAGATTTGCCCATCAATACGAACTTGTTCAAAACCTTTTCTTTGTAAATTCTGAAAAAGTTGGGAAAATTCTCCACGCTTGTCTCTAATAACCGGAGAAAGAATAAAGAATCGTGCATTCGGTTCATTTCCTAATTTCTGAGTAATTAAATTAAGAATTTGCTGGGTAATACTTATACTCGTTTGGTGACTGATTTCCCGACCGCATTTCGGGCAGTGAGGGTGGCCGATTCTAGCAAAAAGGACCCTAAGATAATCGTAAATCTCGGTAACGGTTCCGACAGTTGAACGGGGATTATGGGAAAGCCCATGTTGGTCAATGGCAATAGCCGGCGAAAGACCTTCAATACTGTCAACATCAGGTCTTTTCATCATCCCCAAAAACTGCCTGGCATAAGAAGAAAGGCTTTCGACATAGCGCCGTTGGCCTTCGGCATACAAAGTATCCATTGCCATAGAAGATTTGCCCGAACCGGAAACTCCCGATAAAACTACTAATTTCCCTTTAGGAATTTTAACCGTTACATTTTGCAGGTTATGTTCTCGTGCACCCTTTATGATTATGTAATCCTGATTTGGCATTTTTAAAAATTTAAAAATTTAAATATTGTCCCGCCGTAGCGGGATCCCGCATTTGCGGTGAATTTAAAATTTAAAATTGATAAGCAAGTTTGAAAACAGTTTTCAAGCGAAGCTTTCAAACTTTGTTTATAATTTATAATTCGTAGTGTTCGTGTTTTGTTTGGTAACTTTTAATTATACCATTATTAAGGCTGTTTGGTGTATTGCCAAAATGAAACTATTGCGTTATTGTAAATGCATGCTAATATCTAAAAATAGATATGAAGAGTGTTAAGAAGGATATTATTAAGATAAGACGTGATATGTCAACTATTACCAATTCTTCGTAATTCTGGCTTCTTCGAGGCTAAAATGGTAAAATGGTCGCATGGAATTCAAACTAAAAGCGGACTACAAACCAACTGGTGATCAACCTCAGGCAATTGAGAAATTGACGGCTGGGGTGGAAGCCGGACTTTTCCACCAAGTGCTTTTGGGGGTTACCGGTAGTGGTAAGAGTCTTGCGTTTGATGAACCGATTTTTGTTTTCGAAGAGGATAAAGATAACTCGGGGGCAAAGATTATTTCGATAGGCGAATTAATTGACGAACTCTTTAAGAAACATAAAACGCAAAAGGAAGGTGACACTGAAATCTTATTTTCAAATAAAGTTAGGCAAAAACTCAAAGTGTTAAGTCTTGACACGATATCAGGTAATTATGAAATAAAAAAAATAAACAAATATATTCGTCATTTAGCAAGTGATGATGATTTTATCCTTAGAACTGTTTGTGGTAGAGAAATTGAAGTTACCGGTGATCATAACTTTTGGGTTTTAAGGAAGGGAAAGTTTCAACTGGTTAAAACCACGGAAATATTAAAAGAAGATTATCTTCCGGTGCCTCTAATTTTGTCCTTGCCTAATGACGAAAAAGATCTTGAAGGAGTATGGCTTACCAGCTGGATTAATAGAACTTCTTATTTTGACGTAAAAAATATTCCTATAAATGTTTTGAAAGACAAAGAATCTATTAAGGAAATCTTAGGAAGAGAAAAATGGTGGAGGGTGATTAATGAAAACGAAAAAGTAAACACAAGATGGTTATCAAAAATAATTAAAGATTCGCGAGAGTTAAGATTTTTAACTGTCAATCGGAGAAATGGAAAAAAAGTAGGCCTTTATCAAAAAATATCCGACGATTTCTTGAAATTTGTCGGTTTTTACTTGTCTGAAGGCCATGGGGAGAGAAATTATCTCATAATTAGTGTTTTCGAGAAAGAATTTCAAAAAATTTTTACTAACTGTTTAAGAAATTTGCACTTAGGTTATAAAGAAAGAAACCTTAACCCTGGAGATTTTCAACTCAGTAATTCACTTTTGGCTGAAGTTTTTTCCGGGTGGTGCGGCAACAAAGCTGGTGAAAAAGCTTTTCCTCCTTGGTTTATGGAACTGAGCAAGCGTCAGTTAGCAGTAATGCTTTCAGTTTATTTCAGTGGTGACGGAAACGTTACTTCTAATGAAGTTTCGGCTACCAGCGCCAGTCGTGATTTAATTAGTGGTCTTTCTTATTCGCTTCTTCGATTTGGAATTAAAGTCAGAATTCGCAGAAAAATGAAAAGAGCGACAAATAGTCCGATGGATAAAAAAGAATATTTTGAAGCGGTTATTTCAGGACAAGAAGATTTGAGGAATTTTGCCAAAAATATTGGTTTTGTTTTGACAAGGAAACAAAAGAAACTGGAAAGCGTGATTAATAAAAATTTAAATACCAACGTAGATATTATTCCCATAGAAGGTATGAAACTTAAAATGATAAGGGATTCTCTCAATTGGTCTCAAAAGGATTTGGCAAAGAAAATAGGATGCGAAAGAAGTTATATTTCAATGATCGAGAATAACGAAAGGCATCCTTCAAGAAAAATATTTAAAAAAATTATAAATGCAGCTAAAAAAGTAGTGGTGGACAAGGAAATTTGTAAAGAAATATCTTTTTTTGAGACTTTTTCAAAAATTTTCTGGACGAAAGTTAGAGAGGTCAGACAAATTAAACCAACTTCGGACTATGTTTATGATGTATCAGTTGAAGATAACGAGACTTTTTTAGCTGGATATGGAGGAATTTTTGTTCATAACACCTTCACAGTAGCCAATGTGATTCAAAATACCCAAAAGCCGACTTTGGTTATTTCTCATAATAAAACCTTGGCGGCCCAGCTTTATCAGGAATTCAAAGAATATTTTCCCGATAATGCCGTTTCCTATTTTGTTTCTTATTATGATTATTATCAGCCGGAATCTTATATTCCCCAAACCGATACCTATATCGCCAAAGACGCCGATATCAACGAAGAAATCGATAAATTAAGGTTACTCGCTACCAGTCACATTTTTTCCCGAAATGATGTGATTGTCGTTGCTTCGGTTTCCTGCATCTATAATTTGGGTTCGCCCCAGTCTTATCAAAACCGGATCACCCATATTTTTAAAAATCAAACAGTTAAAAGAGAAGACTTGCTCTACCAGTTTGTTTCTTTGTATTACCAAAGGTCCCGGCTCGAGTTTGAAAGAGGAAATTTTAGAGTCAGGGGAGAAATCGTGGAAATTTATCCTTCATATAGCGACGAAATAATTAAAATTGTTTGGAAAGATAATGAGATTGAAAAAATAACTACCCGGTCGATTATTGAAGGTAAAGAAATTGAACTTGAAAATTATTTTCTTTATCCGGCCAAGCATTATTTAGCCGATAAAGAAATTGTTAATTCTGCTTTTAAACAAATTAAGGCCGATTTGAGAATTAGGTTGGATCAATTGAAAAAAGAAGGTAAAGACTTGGAAGTTAACCGCTTAAACCAAAGAGTAAATTATGATTTGGAAATGATTAAAGAAGTAGGTTATGTGAACGGGATTGAAAACTATTCCCGCTATTTTGACGGTCGGTCTCCCGGTGATCCGCCTTTTACCCTACTTGATTATTTTAATTATCAGTTTAAGAATAATTTTTTAGTAGTTGTTGATGAATCTCATATGACTATTCCTCAAATTCGGGGAATGTATAACGGAGATTCTTCCAGAAAAAAAACTTTGGTCGATTTTGGTTTTAGGTTACCTTCAGCTTTAGATAACCGGCCGCTTAATTTCAGAGAATTTTTACAAAGAGTGCCGCAGGCGGTTTTCGTTTCCGCAACACCGAGTGATTGGGAGCTTAGTCGATCGCGATCGACAGTTGAACAACTTATTAGGCCGACCGGGCTTGTTGACCCGGAAGTGGAAGTCCGGCCAACCGAAGGTCAAGTTAATGATTTAATAAAAGAAATTATTATCAGGAAAAAAAGAGGCGAACGGGTTTTGGTCACTACCTTAACCAAAAGGCTGGCCGAGGATTTAAGTACTTATCTCTCTGATCCGAAAAATACCGGCGAAACAATTCTGGTTAATTATTTGCACGCGGATGTGGATACTTTGCAAAGAACCGATATTTTGGCGGATTTAAGAAGGGGAACTTATGATGTCATTGTCGGCATTAATTTACTGCGTGAGGGCTTGGATTTACCGGAAGTTTCTTTGGTAGCAATTTTGGATGCGGATAAGCAGGGATTTTTGCGGTCCAAAGTTTCCTTGATTCAGACTATGGGCAGAACCGCCAGAAATGTTTTGGGCAAAGTAATTATGTATGCAGATGAGAGAACCGACGCCATGAATGGAGCGATCAATGAAGTTAACAGAAGACGGGAAGTACAAATTAAATATAATCAGGATCACGGTATTACTCCCAAAACCATCAGCAAACCGATTCGCGATGCTTTAGTGGAGAAAGTTGAGGAAGAAGAGGAACTGGACATTTCCGGAATGACCCCTAAAGACGCCAAAAAATTAGTGGCCAAACTTAATAAACAAATGCGGGAGTATGCCAAGATTTTTGAATTTGAAAGAGCAGCCAAATTAAGAGATAATATATTAAAGATTAAAAAAGATTTTAATTTAGAATAAACAAATGAAAAAATTATTTTTAACCTCAACCGGGCTTCCCAAAGAAACAAGAAATTATTTCCTTAAGTTATTAGACAAAGACCCTAAAATTACCACAGTTGCTTTTATTCCAACCGCAGCTGATCCTGAAGAAGATAAATGGTTTGTTAATTCGGCCATAGATGAAATTCTTGAAATTGGGATGAAAATAGTAGAGCTTGATTTAAAGAAAGAGAACAAGGAATCTCTTAATAGTAAATTAGCCAATTGTGATGTTATTTATGTAAATGGCGGCAACACTTTTTATTTAATGGATTGGGTTAGAAAAAGCGGTTTTGATCAAGTAATAACAAAATTAATTAATGAAGGAAAAATTTATGTCGGAGTTAGTGCCGGCAGTATAATCCCAGGACCAAATATTGAAGTAGCCGGTTGGGGAGATGGCGATAAAAACATTGTTAATTTAACTGATTTTAAAGGATTAAATTTGGTTAATTTTGCAGTTTCACCCCATTTTGTCGAAAGTGACAGAAAGCTTCTTTTACAAATGTCTAAAAAAGTAGATTATCCAATTGCCGCTTTAAATAATTTACAGGCAGTAATGATCGTTAATGAAAAAATTGAAATAGTCGGCTCAGGCGAGAAAATTTTTTTGATATAAACAAAAATACACCTAGAATTTCACTACTTTTTCCCAAGGGAATTCTTCCCGGCCAAAGTGTCCGTAAGCCGCGGTTTTTTCGTAAAGCGGCCGGCGCAAATCCAAGCCTTCAATGATTCCCCTAACCGAAAAATCCAAAAGCTTTTTGGCCAGATCTTCAATAACAAAAGGGGAAACTTTGGCTGTGCCGAAAGTATCAATTTCTTTGGTTAATGGTTCCGGTTGACCAATGACATATGCCAGTTGTACTTCACAACGGTTAGCCAAGCCATTGCCGACAATATTTTTGGCCAAATATCTGGCGCCGTAAGCACCGCTGCGGTCAACCTTGGTCGGATCTTTGCCGGAAAAAGCGCCTCCGCCGATTCTGGCCATACCGCCGTAGGAATCAATAATAATTTTCCGGCCGGTAACGCCGGTATCGGTTGCCGGACCGCCGATTTCCCATTGACCGGTGCCGTTCACAATCAAGTCTTCTTCTTTGATGGTAAAACCGGCTTTTTCCAGAACTGGAACCACCACTTTTTCAAAAAGGTCATGTTTAAGTTCTCCGTTTTCAATCTTTGGATTATGGGGAACCGCCAAAACGACTTTTTCTATTGAAACGGGCAGTCCTTTTTCGTATTTGACCTTAACTTCGCTTTTTCCGTCCGGTCTTAAATAGGAAAGTTTTTTAGTTTCTCTTGTTTCGTCCATTTTTTCCACTAATCGGTGAGCCAGCATGATGGGTAAAGGCATTAATTCTTTGGTTTCTTTACAGGCATAACCAAACATCATTCCCTGGTCCCCGGCACCGTCTTTGTCGGCGCCCATGGCAATATCGGGTGACTGCCGGTGAATATAAACGGAAACCTTAGCTTCATCGGTAAAATTATAAATCGGGTCGGTATAACCTAATCTTTTAACTACTCTTCGGGCGATTTTTTCAAAGTCGATTTCTTTAGGACAAGTAACCTCTCCCGCCATGATAATACGGTTGGTAGTCACCAAAGTTTCTATTGCCACCCGGGACTTTGGTGAGGCGATTAAAGCTGCGTCTAAAGCCGCATCGGAAATTTGGTCACAGACTTTATCCGGATGACCGGCGGCAACCGATTCTGAGGTAAAGTATTGGTAATTCATTTGAGCCCCTTTTTTTACAAATAATATTTTTTTATCCCATTAAAAAACTCCCCAAAGGGGAGTTATGATTAATGTTTTCTCGGCTTTGCCGAACGTATCTTCTCCTCTTGGATCTAGATTTAGCACCCTGAGCGAAGCCAAGTCTGACTTGGCGAGTCGAAGGGTTGCTGGACGGATCATCGGGCTAGTTCCCTCCTCGTCCCTCTCGATACCTGTATGATATTAAAAACTAAGTTGGTATTATTTGTCAAGAGTTTGTCAGTGCGAACATTCGAGTTGAGTTAGATATATAATTGGCGTATGGCCCGAAGGAAAAACAGGAAATCCTTTTTTAAGATTAAAGAAAAATTGGTTTTCATTACTCCAAAGAAATTTTTGGGAAGAAAGTTTTTTGGCGTTTTATGTTTAATCTTGGGCTCGTTAATTCTGGCTTTCACCGGCGCATTTTTTTATGTTATTCCTCACTTTTTTCCGCCGAAAACCAAAATAGTGGAAATACTGCCGGAAGAGCCTTCTTTTGTCCCCCAAAGAATTCTTTTTCCTAAATTGGGGATTGATTTACCGGTCTACAAAAATAAGCCCGGAGAAAATCTGCCAACAAATTTATCTAAAATAAAAACCGGAGAAGAAATTTTAATTTTGGGTAACAAAGATTACCGGATTTACAAAGTAGTCAGTGCCAAGATTAATACGGGTTCCGGCTCGGCGGAAATGACCATACTAAACAGTCAATTGAAACTGATTTTATCGTTGCCCGGCAAACCAGCAAAAAATATGGTGATTGAGGGGGCAGGGATAAATTAATATGACCAAAAGAAATAAATTTGAAAAAACCAAGAAATCATTTTTGGTTTTAATTTCGGTGGTTGCTTTTCTGATTATCGGCTGGCTGCTCTTTTATGGGAAAATCAAAGCATTTGATTTCTTTACCCCGATTTTGGGGAAAGTGCCGAAAGACGAAAGCAGTCTGATTAAAGCCACGGAAGATACCTTGGGAGCAGCAGTAGAGAAAATAAAAGGCGGCGAGGCGCAAAAAACAATTAGAAAAGGAGGCGAGATTTTTGAAACCTCTACTTATACCCAGCCGGCGAGAAATGTCAGGGATGATGTCAAAGCAAAAATTGACGAAACAATTCAATCCGCTAAAGAGCTTCCCGCTAAAGAGCTTAAGCAGATCCAGTATGATGTCTGCCGACAATGGCTGGGTGATCAAGTTGCGACCCAAAGTTCAATCCAGTAAAATAACCTCTCATGGAAGAAATTATTCAAAAAATTAAATCTTTAAAAGAAAAACTTATACTTTTGCAAAGAAAGCTTCGGTTGGAAGAAAAAAAAACGGAAATAAAATCTTTGGAAGAAGAAGTTTCTCGTCCGGGTTTTTGGGATGACCATGAAAATGCGCAAAAAAAGGCCAAACTTTTAACGGCTTATCAGGAAGAACAAAAAGAAATTTCGGATTTTGAGAAAAGTTTACTTTTTTTGGAGGAAACTGCTTTATCCGAGGGCAGTCAGTCTTTACTCGAGGATTTGAAAAAAGAAATTGAGGATTTAGAGAGAAAGATGGGGAAAATGGAAATAAGAACCTATCTTTCCGGCCCATATGACAATTCAACTGCCATTGTTTCAATTCACGCCGGTCAAGGCGGGACAGAAGCCATGGATTGGGCGCAAATGCTTAAGAGAATGTACTTAATGTTCGCCGAAAAAAAAGGCTGGAAAACCGATATTGTTGATTTTATCCCCGGCGATGAAGCGGGAATTAAAAGCGTCACCATGACCATTGCCGGTCATTTTGCTTATGGTTATTTAAAAAGAGAAGCCGGAACTCACCGTTTAGTCAGACAGTCGCCTTTTAATGCCGATAAATTAAGACAAACCTCTTTTGCTTTGGTGGAAGTTCTGCCGGAAATTGAGGAAACAAAAGAATTACCGATTCCTGAGAACGAATTAGAATGGGAGTTTTTTCGGGCCTCTTCCCACGGCGGGCAAAATGTCCAAAAAGTCTCCACGGCGGTAAGACTTAAACATTTACCGACCGGGATTCTCACTACTGTTCAAAGTGAGCGTTATCAGGAAAGAAATCGGGAAATTGCCTTAAAATTATTAAGAGCCAAACTTTGGCGGATTGAAGAAGAGAGAAAAGAAAAAGAAAAGAAAGAACTAAGAGGTGAATTTAAAATAGCCGGTTGGGGGAATCAAATCCGTTCTTATGTTTTACATCCTTATAAAATGGTCAAAGATTTACGGACAGAATATGAAGTGAGCAATCCGTTCGGAGTTTTAGACGGCGAGCTGGATGGATTTATAGAAGCAGAATTAAAATTGTTGTCTTAATAATTTTAAAGGGCTTGTTCTTAAGCCAAGCATTGTGTTATTGTTAAATTAACAGCTTGCTATTATTAATTTGCCAAAAAGCGAGCATAAAGGAGCAATATGGGAGAACCTGTAGAAAATTTGACTAATCTTCCGCCAGTTGAGACTGAAGGGGGAAAAAGAATTCCGGTTTTTTTGACGGTAGTATTAATTGTTTTGGTCTTAGGATTGGGAATAGTTACCGGCTATTTTGTTTCCGGTAAAATTGGCAAAGCAACAGTTACTTCGGGCGGAACAGGAGTAGTTTCCAAATCTGCAATGGTAAAAGGAAGCGAATTTGGTGTTCAGGATGCCTCAACTTTTAAAGATACTGCCATGGGTGTAATTGAGTCGGGTGGGATTGACGGCGAAGGAACACATAAATTGGTTAGAGAAGGCGGTCCCAGCCAAACAGTATATCTAAATTCTTCTGTTTTGGATCTGGAGCAGTTTGTGGGCAAAAAAATTCAAGTTTGGGGACAGACCATGCAAGCACAAAAGGCCGGTTGGTTGATGGATGTCGGCAAAATAAAAATTCTTGAATAATATTATTTTGGATTTACCCTGAGCCTGCCGAAGGGCTGCCCGTGATTAAGATTGAAAAGATAACTAAAAAATTCGGTGATATCATTGCCCTCTCCGAAATTTCTTTTAAAATTGAAAAAGGAGAGTTTGTTTTTTTGACCGGTCCTTCGGGAGCGGGAAAAACCACTTTGATCAAACTTCTTTTGGTAGAATATTTGCCGACTTTTGGGGAAATAGAAATCAACGGCGAAAAATTAAGCAAAGTTTCCAAAAATAAGCTTTATCTTTGGCGCCGGAAAATAGGGGTGGTTTTTCAGGACTATAAACTTTTTCCCGACCAGACAGTCTTGGAAAATGTCGCCCTGCCGCTTCAAATCAGTAAAACTCCTTCTGCTGAATTAAACGAAAAAGTTGACAAAATTCTTAATCTGGTGGGACTTTCCGAAAGAGCACAGTTGTTTCCGGCGCAACTTTCCGGCGGGGAATTGCAGCGGGCTTCTCTGGCCAGAGCGGTGGTGACCGGCCCGGAAATTTTATTGGCGGACGAACCGACCGGAAATCTGGATCCGAAGACTTCCGCAGAGATGATGGAACTTTTTAAAGAGATTAATAAAAAAGGCACCACGATTTTAATGGCGACCCATAATCGGGGAGTGGTTGATTCTTTTAAAGGAAGAGTGATTGAACTGGATAAAGGGAAATTAATCAGAGACGAAGCAGAGGGAGAATACCAAGCTAAAGATCAAAAATCAAATATCAAATCTCAAAAAGAAAATAAAGATGCTTAAAATTGTAAAACAGCATATTATCCGATCACCCTATCAATCATTAGCGGCCATTTTGGTAGTCAGTTTTTCGTTTTTTGTTATCGCCATCTTTGCCCTTTTGGGAGCCGGGTCATCAGCGGTTTTAAAATATTTTGAGTCAAGACCCCAGGTAAGCGCTTTTTTGAAGGATGAAGCCAAGCCCCAGGACGTGGAATTAATCCGGTCAAGACTGGAAGCAACGGGGAAAGTTAGTCAGGTGACCTATATTTCCAAGGAAGAAGCTTTAAAGATTTATCAGGAACAAAATAAAGACAAGCCGTTACTTTTAGAGATGGTTACGGCAAAAATCTTGCCGGCCAGTTTGGAAATTTCCGCCAATGAACTTTCTGCTTTAAAAGAAATTGCCGAGAATCTTAAAAAAGAACCAATGGTAGAAGACGTCATTTTTCAGGAAGATGTCATTACTGCTCTTTCAAAATGGACAATTACCTTAAGAAAAGTCGGGATTGCCATTGGGGCATTTTTACTTTTTGTTTCCACCCTGACGATTTTAGTAATTTTGGGGATGAAAATTTCCCAAAGAAAAGAGGAAATCGAAATACTTAAATTATTAGGAGCTTCATCAAATTATATCCGCCTGCCGTTTTATTTGGAAGGAATTTTTTACGGTCTTTCGGGAGCGTTTTTTTCCTGGGGGCTTTCTTATTTGGCTCTTTTATACGGAACTCCTTTTTTGCTTTCATTTCTTTCCGGAATTCCGCTTTTTCCTGTCCCCATCCTTTTTATGCTGGAAGTTTTAGGTGGTCTTTTAGGACTTGGTTTAGTGGTTGGTTTTTTGGGAAGTTTTTTTGCGGTTGCACGCTTCGTCAAATCCATTAAATGAAGAAAAAAATATTATTGTTTTTTGGTACTGTTCTTCTGGTTCTTTTTTCTCTGTTTGTTTTTCCAAAGCCGGTTTTTGCCGATCCGCTTACCGATATAAATAATCAAATCGCTGAATATCAAAAACAAATTGATGAATTGGAAAAACAGAAAAATAGTTTGAGTCAGCAAATTTCCTTGATGGATAAACAAATTCAGGTAGCGACCTTAAAAATTTCGCAAACGGAAACCCAAATAAAAATCCTGGAACAGGAAATCGGGGTTCTTTCCGGAAAAATTGTCCGTCTGGAAGATTCCTTGGATTTTCTTTCCAAAGCTTTACTTTCCCGCGTTACCGAATCCTATAAAAGAGGCAAGATTGATCCGTTAAGCCTGCTTTTCTTATCCAAAAATTTTTCTCAATTTATCAATAATCTGCATTTACTCCAAACAGTTCAGCTTCACGACCGGACCATGCTTTTATCAATGGAAACAACTAGGACCAGTTATGATGATCAAAAGCAGTTAAAAGTAAAAGCCCAGGCCGATTTAGTAAAATTACAAAAACAGTTAGTAACACAAAAACAGCAGCTTAATTCCCAAATTGCCGATAGAAAAAGATTGTTGGAGGAAACTAAAGGAAAAGAAGCTAATTATCAGAAGCTCTTGGCGCAGGCTAGGGCCGAGTTGGAAGCCATTTCCGGTATTTTGGCCGGCAACGGGACGGAAAAAGAAATGAGAAAAGTTTCGGAGGGGGAAAGAATTGCTTCTTTAATTCCCGGCGAATCCTGTAATTCCAGCGGCACCCATTTACATTTTATTGTTTACCGGGATAACCAGACCCTTAACCCCTTTAATTTTCTAAAAAGTGTTGATTATGAAAATTGCTCCGGTTCGAGATGCGGGAGCACCGACGGTGATCCTTTTAATCCTTCGGGAAACTGGAACTGGCCG
>CAYVNK010000008.1:0-18906 GCA_964452885.1 uncultured Gammaproteobacteria bacterium | reverse complement strand
AAATCTTTAATCGTCCATCAGGCACTTCAACTACTCCGACATTTGGCTCAATCGTGCAAAAAGGATACGGCGCCACATTGGCTATCTGCCTTGAAAGCAAGGCATTAAACAAAGTAGATTTCCCAGCGTTTGGAAGACCAACTATCCCTATACTTAATGACGACATTGACAAAAACTCCTTTTTCTGATAAAATTCGTTTATCACGATGAGAGGACTACCAAAGGGTTTCGTCCCTAGGGAATGCCTCTCTTTTTTATCTTCTTTCTTCTAATTTGTACCTAAATAAACCGATATTAACAATACTAAGACTGAATTTTCTCAATAATGAAGAATATTTTTTGTTAGGAACAATTATCTTTTTCAATTTCTCTTTATCAAACAAATATTCAATTAAACAATAAAAATCACCGTCACCTGATACAATAACCGCCTTGCTATAATTTGGAGATTCTATCATTGTGTGTAACACCAGCTCAGCGTCCACATTCCCTTTTATTTTTACTTCTTTTTTGTTGTTTTTTATTTTAACTTCTAAAACAGGCTTAAAAATTAAAATATACCCAGCTTTTTGCAGGGCCGTATAAAGCTTTTGGTTTTCAGGGATGAAGCCAATAAATAAAAATGCCTTTTCAACTCTATATTTTTCTGTTAAAAAAACCAAAAAACGATTAAAATCAAGTTTCCATCCTTGACTTTTTACACCCAAATTCAGGTTCTGACTATCTATAAAAGCGTATACTTTCCTTTTATCCATAGCTGAATTATATCAGAAGTAATTTTGGATCATCGTGCAAAAAGGATACGGCGCCACATTGGCTATCTGCCTTGAAAGCAAGGCATTAAATAAAGTAGATTTTCCAGCGTTAGGAAGCCCGACTATCCCGACTGAAAGCGACATATTAGTCAGATTATACCATCATAAATATCGAGACGCTTTTCAAAATCCCTTACCAAAGGTGTGAACGTATTACACCCTAAGGGTGTGAAATCATGCTCGTTTTATGACCTACATTTCTGTATAAACTCAATTAACTGGAATTTGCAATTATTTTAAATTGAGTTTGAACCCAACATAGTTATTATTAATATACTAATTAGAGTATGTTGGGTATAATTAACTACATATGACCGTTAATGACAATAAAAATAGGATGTTCGAGCTTTTCTTTGAAGACGAAGTTGAAGAGGTTTTTTCCGAAGAAATAGTTCCGGTGATAAAGAAATGGCTAAAAGAGAAAGTAATAAAAAATCTTCAAATTGAAGTCTTGAAATACAAAAGAGATGAACACGAATGTATTAATACGGGTATAACCGCCAGACTCGAAGAAAAGGCAAAAGAATACATTTGCCCAAGAATTCCTTCCTACATAAATTCAGACCATCTTACACTAATCGGTTTCATCGGCATTCTTCTTTGCGCCGCAGGGTTTATTCTCGGTTCAACCGAAAAATTATATCTGTTTCTGGTTATAATTGGTCTTTTTATAAATTGGTTTGGTGATTCCTTTGACGGTAGTCTCGCCAGGTTTAGAAAAAAGACCCGGCCAAATTATGGATATTACATTGACCACACCGTAGATTCCCTCTCGATTATTGTCGCCGGTATCGGGTTTGGCTATTCCAGTTATGTCCGGATAGACTTGGCCCTGATTATGGTGGCACTCTATTTAGCGCTAGAAACTCACGCGCTGATTGTAAAAACTATCGAAAACACCTTTAAACTTTCTTTTGGGTTGCTTGGCCCAACCGAATTTCGAATTATTATCAGTTTGCTGGTTATCTATATGTATTTTTCAAAGACTTTCACTTTTTTTGTTTGGGGACAGATGTTTTCTCAATATGACATCGCCATCACCATTCTTTCTCTAATTATGTTTATTACTTTCATCACCACAATGTTCAAAACAGGAATAGACCTTCATAAAAAAGACGTGTCGAGGTGGTAGGAGAAAGAGTTTATTTGTAAACTTCCACCGGGATTTTGGTACTTTGCCGAATCAACCGGCCGTAATAATCCAGCTCCTCCCCCGTCAAGGGAGTGACTGTTGGTTTGGCCGGCGGCCGAGACACACTGTAAAGCTGAATCGCTTTTATTTTTCCTCCGGACTTAAGGATTTCTTTTATTCTGTCGCTATAAGCTTCAACTTGGGCAATTGTCGGCGGAATTCCGGAAATGTTCATAAAACAGGTTTGGATTTTAATCGGCCAAGAACTGGCGGTACTGGCGATATTCTCCAATATCAAGGAAAACGGAATTTCTGTTTTAGTGATTCGGTCAAAAAATTCCTGCGTCCCGGCATCAAGTTTTGCCCATAATTCCCCGCCGCTGGAATACATTTCCGCTAAACCGCGTCTGACTTCGGGCCGATGTAACCCTGTCGCGTTGGAAATGACGACAGTCTTGGTCTTACTCAAACCAAATTCTTTTTTGACTTCCTCAATTTTAGATATCACTTGATCGAAATCCGGCAGTAAAGTCGGCTCTCCGCCGCCGGAAAGAGTAATTGCTTTTAACGGCTCTTCATCGCTGAAAACATGGCCCACTAAAAACCCGAGCAAAACCAGCCTCAGTTGGGCAGTCGCTTCCTTTAGGTCAAAGGGCCGATTATTTTCCGGCCCCTGCCTGTCAATCTCACAGTAAATACACGAAAAATTACACTGCCTACCCGGGGAGGTATCGATGCCGAGTGATACCCCGCCTGCCCTCCGGGAAAAAACCGGATAAACCAGCTCATTTTCGCTTAGCTCGTAAAGGCTAGGCATTTTGGAGATTATACTTCAAGGTAAATAATTATCGCAACTTACTACGCTCTTTCAATGATTTTAGGTTTTACGATTTTATTGTCAGGCTTTGAAGTAAAAATCAAATTGTCCTTTACAAGAGGCGTGAAACTATACTCAGCGCCAAACTGATTTAACTCCATCAGTTTTTACCAACTTGTCATCAAAACTTGCTATCTTGTTACCTTCTCCATAAGCTACTACCAAGCAATCTGTAATGCTCATATTTTTTTCTTCGAATATTCTTACGGCATTTCTGATCTGAGGGTTGGCTTTAATATTAGAACGTGATAATAAATATTTAATAACCTCTAATAATTGAATCTTCGGTAATTTATAAAATTTTATAAGAGTAAAGACCAATTCTAGTAATACTGCGTCTATAAGCAATAATTCTTCATTGGATTCGAGCAGGTCCTTGGCTTTTTTAGCTTTAGTTTCATCATCCCGAGTAAAAAATCTGATTAAGGCACTCGTATCCAGGACTATCATAAGTTATTTGACATTCCTTCTTCTGTCGCTTTATTTATCGCTTTCTCCAGTTGTTTATCCGTCAATCTTTTTTTTGATTTTACGAAACCATACATTGCCTCAGTTGTAGAAGCTTTTTCAGCCACAATCTTCGGGCCAAAAACATCAAAAATCACTCTATCAAAAGGCTTAATATTTAATTTATTCCTAATTGGTGCAGGAATAACCACCTGTCCTTTAGATGTCACTGTAGATATCATTTGCATAGTAACACCTACTATATAATGTAATACCTTTATTGTCAAGTATTACTTTTTATTTTCTTCTAACCTTAGGGGTATTCTCTTTAGGGTAGTCTTTTTTGGGTAATCTCTCTTTGTCCTTCGATTGCGTTTACACTGAGTGTTTCGGTTATACTCACCATAAATTTTATCGAAGTGTTTACACTGAGTTTATCGAAGGGACGGGTACCCCTTAAAATGGACATGGAGTTGATATAAACTGAAGGTCTATGCAACCAATATCTAAAGATATAAAGGAACAAGTCCTTGCCCGCGTCCGTGAGGGAAAAGAGACGGTAGTGGAGATCGCCAAACAGCATGGGCTTAAGGTAAACACGGTTTACAACTGGATCTCCAGGAACATTAATGGTCTTGGAAGTCCTCTTTTGGAACTGGCCAAAGTGAAAAAGGAAAATGCCAGACTAAAACAAATCATCGGCAATCTGGTACTCCAACAAGAAAAGGGGAAAAAAGGTTGAGATGATAAGACAAGCCGTTAATAAAACAGAATTGGCCAAAGAGTTAGGCATTAGCCGTTCTTCTCTTTACTACCAGCCTAAAAGAGCTGCTTTAGACGAAGAGGTTAAGCGTCAAATAGAATCGGTATTGGTAGACCATCCGGCTTACGGTCATAAACGGATTGCCTTGGAGTTGAAGCTCAATAAAAA
This sequence comes from uncultured Gammaproteobacteria bacterium, assembly GCA_964452885.1. Lineage (GTDB taxonomy): Bacteria > Patescibacteriota > Microgenomatia > UM-FILTER-40-11 > UM-FILTER-40-11 > CAYVNK01. The sequence goes on along the minus strand of CAYVNK010000008.1, from coordinate 14,704 downwards.
AAGAATCCTTCGGGTAATGAAAAAGTTTGGCGTTAAACCCTACCGGAGACGAGCCAAACCCCCGTATAAAAAGAAGGATAAGGGAAAAAGAGCTTCTCCTTATGAGAATTTAATTGAGAAAATGAAGATAGACCGGCCGGGACTGGTTTGGGTAACGGATTTTACCTACATCAGGTTTCAAGAGAGATTTGTTTATCTGGCCACTGTAATTGATCTTTTTACCCGGGAAGTGGTAGGGATTAATATTTCCAGATACCACAATCGTTTTCTGGTAATGGGAGCGGTATTGAATGCTCTTGAGAAAAACCCGCCGTCAAAAATTATTCATTCCGATCAGGGAAGCGAATATGATTCAAAAGACTTTATCGGATTGGTGGAAAGCTTAGATATTAAAATATCCCTGAGTCATAAAAGCAGCCCTTGGGAAAATGGACATCAGGAAAGTTTCTTTGGTCATCTTAAAGGAGAAGCCGGAGACTTTGACCGTTTTGAAACCTTGGGAGAATTAATAGAAGAGATTTACCAGATGATGTATTATTACAATAATCAAAGAATTCACTCAAAACTAAAAATGCCGCCAGTCGAATTTAGAAATAAATACAGAAAGGAGAATATCAAATCAAAGTCCTAAAAATAGGGTACTTGACAAACTGGTTTAGAGACACTGAATAGATCTCTAATGCTATATAATGTATATCATGTCTACTCCAGAAATAAATGCCAACACTTGTATTTATCGGTATACCAGACAGAAAATTTTACTGGACGACGGAAAAAGTTTAATCCCTCCCGAGGGAATTCCTGTCGAAGGACTTTGTTGGGTAAGAAGAGATTTTCGAGGCTTACTAATGAACTGTGAATATCCGTTCTCAAGCGAAAACTGTCACAGAAGTAAAAATAGTGATTTTTGTGAAGAGCTTTGGGCGAAAAGTCTTGGGCTAAATAAAGCTCCACCAAAAATTTAATCCTCTCTTGACAAGCTTTCCCATTTAGAGAAAGATAGATATAGGTATCTAAATTTGAATTTTAAAGATCTGCTCTGAGGGGAGGTGAATTTTTTATGAAAAAAAGGAAAACAACTGTTAGAAGACCGGTTAAAAAACAAAAAGCCTGCTGTGGCAGTATTCTTTCACAAAAAGTTTCCCCTACTGTCTCTTTTACCGTACTTTTTGTTTTTGCGGTGATTGCTTTGGCTTTGCTCTTGACGGTCTTTCAAATGACAGGGTAACGACAATTAGAAAACAATCTTTAATTTAGCTTCTTTTAACTGAACCTCGGTGCCATTCTCCGAACGCAGTTGAACCGTATATTTATTGTTCCCCCGCCAAATAGTTATTGCCCTGGATTCTAACCGAGAAAAAACCCCGTTGGCAGTAGAAAGGTCACTATAATCCACCCCTCTTTTATTAGTAACGTCGTAAAGCCGGGTATAAACTTTGGCCGAGCCGTGAACCGCCAGTAGATATGTTTCGAAACGTACTTCCTTCGCCCCAGGGTAACTTTCCAAATCAAAATAAAAGTCTGAAGGAACGATATCTATCCAGGTAGTCAAAACCGTACTGCCGTCATTTACTAAAGGAATATACAAAATTTTTTGTTGACCGGTAGTCGGCGTTTTAACGGTTAAAGTCTTGGTGGGCAAAACCGAACTTTGACCGGCAGAAGGAGAAATTTTCGCCAATTCTTCCTGGATTTTTTCGCTAATGGTTTGCTGACAAGTTAAGGCACAATTTTCCGGGACAATCGCCTCTTCCTCTGTTTTTTCTTCAACTACGGCTTCTTTTTTGGGACTTTTATCCGCATACCAAAACCAGTCCAAAGCCAGCAAATTTAAAAAGGCCAAAATTCCAAAGGAAATGAGAAGGATCTTAATAGCTTTAGGCAGTGTCACTTCTTTAGTATATATCAAAACCTCCTGGTTTAAACAAGGGTCCTTTGGCGGTATCCTCCACTTGCCAACCCAAGTTTTCAATTCTTTTTCTCACTTCGTCTGCCTCATTAAACTTTTTTTCTTTTCTCAATTTTTCTCTTTCTTCGGCCAGTTTAACCACTTTTTCCGGCGGCTTTTCCCGGCTTTCCTTTCCTTCTCTCAGTTTTAACCCGAACACTCGGTCCCAGTCTAAAAGCAACCAGTGTTTTTCTTCTTCCGGTAAATCGCTCTTTAGCATTTTCCAGAGAATCGCCAAAGCTTGAGGCAAGTTCAAATTGTTAGAAATTGCTTCAATAAATTTTTTCTGCCATTTATCTCCTTTAGGCGAAATTTTCACCCGCTCCGGTTTAGGTAAGCCATCTTCTATCTCATAAAGTCTTTGTAAAGCATTTTGCGCGCCTTTTAAACTTTCCCAAGTAAAATTTAGTCCCGTCCGGTAATGAGAGGTTAAAATTAAATATCGTAAAGAGAGTGAGTTAAAACCTTTCTCAACTAAATCAGAAACTAAAATCGAATTGCCTAAACTTTTGCTGATTTTTTCGCCCCCAAAAGTCAACCAACCGTTATGGAGCCAAAAATTGGCTGTTTGTCGGCCGAAAGCGCCATATGCCTGGGCAATCTCGTTGGTATGATGAACCGGAATATGTTCCTTGCCGCCGGTATGAATATCAAAAACTTCACCTAAATATTTTACCGACATCGCCGTACATTCAATATGCCAGCCGGGAAAACCTTTGCCCCAAGGAGAATCCCATTGCATAATGTGATTCGGTTGATTAGTTACCCAAAGCAAAAAATTCCAGGGATTCTTCTTTTCCGGATCAACTTCCACCCTAGAACCGGCATTTTGTTCTTCAAGATTTAATTTGGCAAAATCGGCATAACCGGGAAATTTGGCGGTATCAAAAACAACTCCGGTTTTAGTCCGGTAAGTAAATCCATTGGTTTCAATTTTTTTAATCAATGCTATTTGTTCAGGAATATGTTCAGTCGCCCGGCAGAGAATATTCGGTTCATTAATATTTAAAAGTTTTAAACTTTCTTTAAATTGAACAATATATTTATCGGCAATCTCCCAGACTGAAAGACCTTCCCTTTGGGCTCCTTTTTCCATTTTGTCTTCACCCAAATCTTCATCTGAGGTCATATGTCCAACATCAGTGATATTCATCACCCACTTAACCTTAAAACCTAAATATTTTAGTGTTCGAACCAGGCAATCCCATTGGGTATAAGCGTACAGATGACCAATATGCTGGTTCCAATAAACGGTGGGGCCGCAGGAATAAATCCCTACTTCGCCTTCTTTAATCGGTTTAAATTCTTCCAATGATCTGGTGAAGGTATTAAATAATTTCATGGTTTTATCCGCTTACTCCTCTAAACCTTTCCGCTTTGGTTCTTTCTCTTTGAACATTAATTGGCGGCAGTTTTTTCTGGTCTTGTTCCGGTTTGCCTGTTTCGATTTGTCTTATCGCCTTACCTTCATCAAATCCCGGTTTGCCGGAAACTTCTTTGGGAACTTCTTGTTTTTTCTTCAATTGAATTTGTCTAATTTCTTCGGTAATTTTTTTATAACCGGCAGCTGTTTTCTGACGTTCTACCGCTTTCATTTTATTGATCTCTTCCTCTTTGGCCCGATCTTGTTTCTGGGCATCGTCGGCTACCCCTTGGGCCTGGGCTTTCAGCCCCAATTCAACTGCCGCCTGTTGTCCGGTTGATTTGATGACTCCCCCCAACGTTTCAAAAACATCCGATACTATTTGTTTTGGCATATTCAGTATTCTGTATTCAGTATTCAGTTAAATTATACCCCATATTCTCTTCTTCCCTCCATCGCCCTTTGCAGGGTCACTTCATCAGCGTATTCCACATCCCCTCCGACGGGCAGCCCGTGTGCCAGCCTCGAAATTTGAAATTTGAAATTTGAAATTTGAATTAATTCTTTCAATTCCTTGGCGAGGTACATTGCCGTCGCTTCTCCTTCCATATTGCTATTAGTCGCCAATATTATTTCCTTAATTCTTAATTCTTCATTCTTAATTCTACGAATTAACTCATTAATTCGTATCTCATCCGGCCCGATATTATTCAAGGGTGAAATCGCCCCATGCAAAACATGGTAAACACCGTTAAACCGGCCGCCTTTTTCCAGAGCCAAAACGTCTAAAGGTTGTTCAACGACACAAACTATCGAGTGATCACGGTTTTGTGAAGAACAAATCGGACAAGGGTCAACTTCCGCGACATTAAAACAAATCGAACACAAAACCGTATTTTTTTTCAAATTAGTTAAGGAAGAAGCAAAATCGTCCAGTAAATTTTGCGGTACATGCAGAAGATAAAAAGTTAATCTTTGAGCGGTCTTCGGTCCAATTCCGGGCAGTCGTTCAAACGCTTCCGTTAAATTCTTAATCGCCTTTGGAATTTGCATCACTAAATTCTACCACAAGTTCAATGAAGAAGTCTTTACTGCCCCAACAGTCCCGACAGTCCGGTCAAGCCTCCCGACATCGAAGCCAGTTTCTTCGCCGCCATTTCCTGAGACTGCTTAATCGCTTTATTTAAAGTATTTTTGACTACCTCGTTGGAAATTCCCTGAATCTCAAACTCCAAAATCTTCTGATCGCCGGAAATGACAAGGCGAATACCGTTTTCGTTAATTTCAATTTTTTCCTGCGTTAATTCTCTTTGCATTTGCATGGCGGAGTCACGCATTTTTTTTAAGTCACCCAATTGTTTAAGAGGATTTTGCATTTTTAAAAATTACTGTATAGTACTTTTATTAAAAATTTCTTCGGCGAATTTGATTATATCATCACTGTTTTCATTTGCAACTTCGACCGGGATATTTTCCACTACCGGCAAGGGCTTAGCCGGCTGCCGCGCTTCACTTAACCTGCATTTCATTTTCACTTCGCCGCCCAAAACTTCACTGGCGACTTTTTCAAAAATCTTCCGGCTGGTCTCCTTCTCCAGCTGGTCTTTATGAAACTTATAAAAAACCTCTATTATCAAAAAATCTCCTTCCACCGCGAGCGGCCGTGTTGCCCTTAAAAAAGCCTGCACCGAATGATTAAGCGGTTTGACTTTTTCCAAAATTTCCGGCCATTTAGCCAATACCGCTTCAATTGAAACCAAAGATGGTGCCAAATTTTGTCCCTGAGTTGCCGAAGCCCGCCGAATTGGCGGGGTGGAGGAGCTTTCTTTTTTATCACCATTTTCTTCCTTTTTCTCGCTGCCTTGGGACCACTCGACAATCGCCATTTCCAAAGGCAATTGAGGAATAACCGCATACCTAAGTTCATAGTACGCCCGGGAAAATAAAGAAATGAGTGTTTGAACTTCAAAAAGGGTTAAATCGGTTTTCACTTCCTGGTCAATTTCCTTAATGCCAAAATTTTCCAGAAGCAGAATTCTTAAATTTTCCAATAATTCCTCCGTTATTATTCTTAGATTGGCTCCTTTCTCCACCGCCTGCCCAATCCAGGAAAGAGCTCCTTTAATTTCTCTTTTAGTCAATAACTTTAAAAAATCTTCTGGGTTAAATTCGGCCAAAATCCCGGCGGTTTTTTCCACCTCTTCCTCGGTTATTTTTCCGGAAAGGGAAACCCTCTCCAGAATTTTATTGGCATCCCGGAAACTGCCATCAGCCAATTTAGCGATATGGCTTAAAGTTTTTTCCTCAAAGTCTAAACCTTCCTCTTTACAAATTTTGATAAGTTTGTCCACTATTTCTTTATTGCTCGCTTTTTTGAAATTTATTCTCTGACAGCGGGAAATAATCGTCTTCGGCAATTTTTCCGGATCGGTCGTGCATAAAATGAAAATCGCGTGTTTGGGCGGCTCTTCTAAGGTTTTCAATAAGGCATTAAAGGCCTCCGGTGTCAGCATGTGCGCTTCGTCAATAATATAAACTTTGTATTTTGCCGAAGCCGGAGACAATTTTATTTTTTCCCGCAATTCTTTAATGTCGTCAATTCCCCTGTTTGAGGCGGCGTCAATTTCCAGAATATCAACATTGGTACCATTGGTGATGGAAATGCAAGAGTCACATTGATTACACGGTTCAAATTCCCTATGTTCTTTGTATTCTGTACTTTGTACTTTCTCGCAGTTAACCGCTTTAGCGACAATTCTGGCGGCAGAGGTTTTTCCGATTCCCCGGGGGCCGGAAAAAAGCAGGGCATGGGGAATTTTTTCGGATTTGAAGATTTTAAGCAATTCTTCCCGAGCTTCGCTACTGTCCAGATCAAGAAATTTTTGCGGCCGGTATTTGAGATAAAAACTGACTGTCATTTTTTCGGTTTCCTAATAAATTGTTTAAACCGTGATTGACTAACTTCTCAATCGCCCCGTCCATAGAAAGACCGTCTTCTTGGGCAATAATTCTTCCTTCCGGATAAGAGATAACAATATCCCCTATTCTTAAAACTCCATCAGCCCCGCGCGGTTCTTCCAGGGCAAAGGTCAGCACGGTTGTTGGTTCATCTAAATTCCGCCAACTTTTGTTTAGTTCCCTGACTTTGCGCGAGCCCACAATGGCCACGGAAACTTCCGCGTCTTCTATACCCAAGTTTTTAAGATAACTAAGGACTGTTTCTTTAATTTTTCGGCGATTGATCGGATATCGTGATTCTGAAGTGATTAAAACGGAATTCATATCTTCCTGTCAAGTGTAAACTTTTACTAAGAAACCATATCAAAAAAAATAAAAAATCAAAAGGTAAAAGGCAAAATTTAACTAAAAAAGCCCAAAATTAATTATTAACTTTTGACTTGTATTTTTGACTTTTAATTTTTGACTTTTGACTTATTCAGCCAGGATTTCCTTTACGACTTTACTGACAATATTTCCTTCAGTTTGTCCCTTAAGACGGGTCATTGCCGACCCCATTATTTTCCCAAAATTTTTCTTATCGTCATCTGAAAGTCCGGCCACTACTTCCAGAACAATCTTTTTGACTTCTTCTTCGGAAAGTTGCTGGGGAAGAAACTTATTCAATATCTCCAACTCCTGCCTTTCTTTGGCAGCTAACTCTTCCCGTCCACCTTTCTCATAAGCTTCAATTGCTTCCTTTCTTTGTTTGGCCTGATGTTGCACTACGGCAATAATTTCCTCTTCGGAAAGTTCTTTCTGCTTGGCAATTTCTTCGTTGTTAATGGCTGACAAAAGCAATCTCAAGGTTGAAAGCCGCAAGGTCTCCCCGGCCTTAAGGGCGACTTTAATTTGCTCTTCAACGGTTTGCTTTAACATTTTAAACTCTTCTTCCCCCGCCCTTTTTAATCAGTTTCATTTTTTCGTAGCGGGCGCGTGAAGGCTTAATATAAAATTCTCTTTTCTTTAACTCTCCCAAAATATCGTCCGCCAGGACTTTTTTTCTAAATTGGGCAATTAGCTGATCTTCAGTCTGACCAGGTTGTTTTTTAACAATAGTTGCCATAGATTATTTATCACACCCCCTCCCATATTTTAAATTCGAAATCCGAATATCGAAATTCGAAACATTTTGGTATTTTTTATTTTGAATATTTGAATTTGTTTCGCCTGCCTGCCGGCAGGCAGACTTTCCAAATTTGTATCTTGCGAGTTCTTCAAACGTCCTGCCCGCAAGAAAATTTTTTCAATCTTTTCGAATAAGTCACGTTTCTTGCCGTTGGGTAATTATCTATTGTCTTGCCACCAATTTTCTGGCGACTGCCAAAACTTTCTTTTCTGCTTCCGCCATCGGTAAGGCAAGGGAAAAACCGGCGGCCCTTTGGTGACCACCCCCGCTAAACGCCTCCGCAATCTTTGAAACATCAAAATCCTCTACCCGGGAGCGCAGGCTGCCGCGGACTAAATTTTCTTTCTCTTCGTGTAAGATTATACCAAATTTTGTCCCAAAAACGATAGGGGCAAAAAGCGTGGCTGCCGACATAATTTCCGTTGGATTAACTCCCAATTCCTCATTTTCTGCTCTGGTTATTTTTGACCAAATAAATAAGCCGGATTCGTCCATTTGCATATTGGCCAAAATTCTTCCCCAATATTTAAGCGTTTTAAAATTATAGGAACGGAAGTCCAGTAAAACGCAGTCGTTTAAAGAGCCGCCGTTTTCCAATAAATCCGCCGCTGTCCGTAAAACTTTTGGTGTGGTGCTCGGATACTGAAAACAACCGGTATCGGCAAAAATTCCCCAAAAAAGAAGATAGGCCACTTCTTTCCCGATTTTTATTCCCCAGGCCAAAAAAAGATCATAAAGAACTTCGGCGGTAGAAGAAACTATCTCCACCAAATTAATGTCTCCGAATTTTTCGCCGGAAACATGGTGGTCGATATTGATAATTTTAAAGTTTGGAGGAAATTTTTCCGGCCAGGGAGAACGGGTTACCATCCGGGCCTGAGCCGAATCAAGGGCAATAAACAAATCAAAATCGGCCAGGTTTTCCTTGGCAAAATCAACGACTTTTATTTTCTCTATTCCCGGCAGACAGGCAATTTCAAAAGGGATTTGACTGTAGGAAATAAGCTTGGTTTCCTTTCCCATTTTCTGCAAAACTAGATCTAAAGCCAAAACCGAGGCGGCCCCGTCGGGGTCGGGAGAAACATGAAGAGCAAGCAGTATTTTTTTGGCTTTTTTAATTTCCGAAAGTATTTTATTCGCAGTTTTTTTGTCCGTCATTTTCTCACCAATCTCAAAATATCATTAATCGTGATAAGAACCATCAGTGAAAGCAGAAAAGCCATCCCTAATTTATTGACTAAGTCTTCCACTTTAGGGTTGGCTCTTTTCTTAAAAATACCTTCATAAGCCAAAAAGATCAAGCGTCCCCCATCCAAAGCCGGTAAGGGCAAGATGTTTATAATTGCCAAATTAACCGAAAGAATTCCTAAAAATTGCAAGATTGCCAAAAAGCCAGCTTGAGCCACTTGGCCGGTAACTTGAAATATCCCGATCGGCCCGGCAACATCCTTGGGCACTTGGCCTTTGGTCACCAAAACAAAAACTGTTTGGCCAAGCGAAGAAACAATCATTTTTCCCCAAGTCAGCGATTCCTTAAAGCCTTCGGCAACCCCCAAAAAGGGCATCTGATACCAGGGGTATTTTTTCATTTCTGTATCGGTAATCGCCACTCCCAACGGCCCTTCGTCTGCTGGCGGATTAGTCCTGGGAATTAAGGTCACGATTAAATTTTCTCCGTTACAATTAAAGCCTGTCCCTTCTGCCGTAGTCATCCCTCCCAAAACGTCCTCGCTCCCCGTTTTACAGGGATTGTCTTTTTCCCGGGCAATTTCCAACTTAATCGGGTTCCCCGCCTTGCTTTTGGTTAAGAAAATAAATTCATCCATCTTGGTCAGCTTTTGGCCGTCGAGGGAAATTATTTGGTCACCGATTTTAAGTTCGGATAACTCCGCCGGAGAACTTTTGGCAATTCCCTCGACCGTAATTTTTCCGGTTTTGGTGGGAATACCGTAAACAAAATACAAAACGGAAAAAGCGACAATTCCCAAAAGCAAATTCATGGTCACTCCGGCCAAAAGGACCGCCAGTCGCTGCCAAATTGATTTTTCAAAGTAAGCCCGTTTGTAACTCGTTACCAGTTTCTCCGTACTCACGTTTTCATTTTCACCGTTTTCTCCATAAAGCTTGACAAATCCCCCAATCGGTAAAGCATTAATAGAATAAATGGTTTCCCCGATTTTTTTGCCGAAAATTCTAGGAGGCAAGCCAAAACCAAATTCTTCCACGTAAATTCCCGCTCTTTTGGCCATTAAAAAGTGACCCAGTTCATGCACGAAAACCAAAATGGATAAAATAAGAATAAAAATAAGTAAAGTCATAGCAATAAGTATATACCATTTCCGTCTCACTTTTTAACATCTCTGTGTTACAATTTATCTAATGGTTGATGAGACTTTGCCTTTTTCTTTAATTGAAATCAGACTGCCAAAATCAAGCGAAAAAACTCCCGAGGCAGCCGCTCAACTTTTTGCCTCATTTTCTTCTTTGCCTAAAAGAAATCTTTTTTCCTTTAAACCTCCTGTTTCTATTTCTTTTGAAATTGTTTGTGTTGAGCAGTTAATTCACTTCTTAATCGTCTGCCCTAAAGACTGGCAAAGCTATGTCGAAAGCCAGGTTTCTGCTCAATACCCGGAAAGTATTATGTCGATTCTTCCCAAAGATTATTTAAAAGGCTACTTACCCAACATGACTCCTTTTGCGGGTCAGATGGTGCTTTCTTCTCATTTCTATTTACCCTTACGGACCTTTAAAGACTTAACAGAAACCGATTTGCTTTCTTCACTTTTGGGCATTATGTCTAAAGCCGGACCAACCGATTTTATGGTCTGCCAAATCCTGATTGCCCAAGCCGGCAAATGGCAGGATTTTGCCCAAGGCTTAATTGACCGCGGTATTCCTTCCATCGAGGAAGGCAAAGTCCTTCCCTATCCCCAAGCGAAAAAAATCACCGAAAAAATCGGCAGCGGCGGCTTTTGGACCGGGATCCGTCTGATTACCAACTCGGAATTGTCCTTAAAATCACTAGCCAATTCTTTTTCCTCCTACCAAAGCGATGTTAATTCCCTACGCCTAAAAGAGCCCTGGCCCCTAGAAAAAACGAAGTTTATCGAATCCGTTAAAAACCGTACTTTTGCCTTTGTCCCGGCAAATCAGGTTCTGAATTTAAACGAGCTGGCTTCGCTTTGGCATCCGCCGGTCTTGGCTCTTGCCGGCATTAAAAATATTTCCTGGACTCAAGCAGCAATGTCCGAACCCCCCACCAACCTACCGACCGCCTTGGATACCGATGACGCCGATAAAAAAGAAATTAATTTTTTTGCCCGAACTGAATTTAAAAATAAAATTACCACTTTTGGGATTAAGAAAAAGGACCGCCGCCGTCATCTTTATATCATCGGCAAATCCGGCACCGGAAAATCGACCTTAATTGCCAACATGGCCATTAATGACCTGCGCAACCGCGAAGGCCTGGCCGTGGTTGACCCGCACGGCGATTTGACGGAAATTTTACTGGATTACATCCCCTCCTACCGAATAAACGAAACTTGTTATCTTGACCCGAGCGACACCACTCACCCTTTTCACCTTAACCCCTTAGAGGTGACAAATCCGTTGCACAAAGAGTTAATTGCTTCGAGCATTGTCGCCATTTTTTACAAACTTTATGCCTATACCTGGGGGCCGAGGCTGGAACATATCTTGCGCAATACCCTGCTTACCTTACTGGAAACGCCTCAACCAACTTTGGTCCAAATTCCCGATTTACTGACCAACAAAAACTTCAGAAATCGGGTCGTGGAGGGCCTGGCCGACCCCACTTTAAAAGGTTTTTGGTACCACGAATTTGACAAAATGTCGGATAATTTGCGGGCGGAAGCGGTTTCCCCAATTCTAAACAAAGTCGGCCAGTTTGTTTCCTCACCCACTATCCGCCAAATCATCGGGACTTATCATTCCACGGTTAACTTGGAAGAAATTATGAACGAGGGTAAAGTTCTTTTGGTTAATCTCTCCCAGGGAAAAATTGGAGAAGATAATTCCGCCTTACTGGGAGCGATGATTATTGCCCAAATGCAAATTGCCGCCATGAACCGTATTAACGTGACGGAAGAAACAAGAAAAGATTTTTATCTTTATGTCGATGAGTTCCAGAACTTCGCCACCAGCGCTTTTATCAAAATCCTTTCGGAAGCGCGTAAATACCGGCTTTGTTTAACTCTGGCCAACCAGTATGTCGGCCAGCTGGACGAAGCATTACAAAAAGCGATTTTCGGCAACGCCGGCACTTTAATTTCTTTTGTGGTCGGCGCCCAGGACGCCAAGTTAATGGCTTCCGAGTTTGGCCAGGTCTATAAAGAAGAAAATGTGGTTTCTTTGGGAATGTATCAAATTGCCTTAAAGCTTTGTATTGATAATCTGACTTCCGCCCCATTCTTGGCCACTACTCTACCCTTACCCCGATGTAAGAACCAAAACCGGGAAAAAGTCCTCCGTGTTTCCCTGGAAAAACACAATATCAAGACAAAATGAGAAAAAAAGAATAAGAGACTAACCCTAATTACCCATAATCTCCGCTTCTTTTTTCTCTTCAATCGCTTCTATCTGCCCGACAAATTCATCGGTAATTCTCTGCAAATCCTCCTCGGCTTTGAATTGTTCGTCCTCGGAGATATTTTTTTCCTCAAACGCGTTTTTAATCATGTGCATTTTGTCCTGACGGCTGTTTCTGACACTGACTTTAGTATCTTCGGTTTTTCCGTGCAATAGTTTGACATACTCCGACCGTCTTTCGGTTGTCAAGCTAGGCACGGAAATTCTAATTATATTGTTATCAATCACCGGAGTTAAACCAACATTGGCCGCTAAAATTCCCTGACGGATTTCCCCAATAACCGACTGATCCCAAGGTTGCACTACTAAAGTTTGGGCATCGGCGGTAGTAATTGTTCCCAATTCCTTAACCGATAGCTTGGCGGTTCCGCCGTAAGCATTGCAGGGGATATTTTCAATTAAAGCGGGTACGGCCCGGCCGGTTCGAATCGCCGCGATCTCCACCTTAAAGTGGTCAACGGCCTTTTGCATCCCCGCTTTTGTATCCGCAAAATCAAGCATCTTAATAGATATTAGCTTATTCCCGAAAAAATTCAAGCCGCAAAAAACCCGCCTTTGTATAAAACTTCGGCGGGATAAAAACTCGCTTCTTTCGGCGCAAATGCCTTAAAGCAGACTTTTTTTAATTTAAAGCCTGCACTTTATGCTTCTGGGACCAAGTAAATTACCGACAATAGATAATAGAAAAAGGTAAAGACAACTTAGTCCTACAAGTAATAAAGTGCAGGCGGAAATGAGAAAGAAAAACAAGGGGGCAGGACCAAGAAAAGAATCACCCAAAGCAGGAAGAGCGTCCACGACACTGTGGCCGCTCTTCTTCAATCAAATAAGGAATCGACTATCTTCGACGACGAACTAAGAGTGAGGGCAAAGTGCCTTCTTCAGTGCCTTCTTCCTTCAGCCGTGGCAATATCTCCTGGACAGTGATCTCAATCTTTCTTGCCTTCCTAGGAACCATCCTTCCGTTTGGCTTACGCCGATCAGACTCATCCGTCTTCCTATGCATTCTACTCCTTTGTTTTTATTTTAATTGTTAATTAAAAACAAAAACACTGTTTCCGAAATTACCTTGGCTTCTTCAGAACCATATCGACCCCCTTTATGTCTTTAGAATTTTTCGGGCTGACCCAAAACTTTTCTTTCTCTTGCAATTTCAAGGTACAAAAACTTAGAGCTGTTTCTAAAAGTTTGTTATGTCAGAACTTATGCTTCCCCCAACTCGAATCGGGCAATCCGATTAATTTTTATATTCTCCCTGATTTTACCAATTAAATCGGTCAGTAAATCTTTAACGGTTTTTTCCGGCTCCCGGATATATTCTTCCTTTAAAAGCTCTTCCAAATTTTTGGGGTTCATTGCCGCCACCTGCATCGCCAGTTCGTGGGCAAAATTTTTAAATTCTTTGTTTCTGGCCACAAAATCCGTTTCGCACAAAACTTCCACCACGCTAACCACTTTGCCGCCATTATGAATATAAGATTCAATTAAGCCGTGTTTGGTTTCTCTTGTTTTTTTCTCTTCGGCAATCTTTATTCCTTTTTCTTTAATCCAAACTAAAGATTTTTTTTCATCGCCCAAGCTTTCCTCCAAAGCCCGGCGGCATTCCATTATTCCCGCTCCGCATTTTTCTCTTAATTTTTTAATTTGGTCTGTAGTTACAGTCATTTTGTCTTACCCCCCGTAGCTTTAGCGGAGGAGGGTTTATCCTCCTTCTTTTTTGTTTCCTTTTTAGCCTTACTCGCAATTTTCTTTCCCTGGCTCGCCGTAGTTCCGCTGAGAGGAACGGAGACGGCTTCTTTGGTCTTTACTTTCTTTAGTCCTTCCTCAATCGCTTCCGTAATGGTATTAATTAAAAGCTCCAAACTTTTAGTGGCGTCGTCGTTAGAAGGAATCACATAAGCAATTCCGTCCGGATCGGCATTGGTATCGATAATGGCCATAATTTTCACCCCGCGGCCGATGGCTTCCCTCACGGCCGAGATTTCCTTTTTGGCATCGGCAATGAATACCGCCGCCGGAACACCGGTTAAATTACTGACTCCCCCAAAAATTCTTTCCATTTTGGTAATTTTCCGGTTAATCAAAAGGTTTTCTTTTTTGGTTCTGTCCTTAAATTTGCCTTCGGTCATTCCTGCTTTTAAATCCGCCAAAAGCTTGATTCTTTTTTTGAGCATATCCCAATTGGTGATCAATCCCCCAATCCAACGCTCGGTAATATATGGCATGCCGGTTTTTATGGCGGCCTCTTTAATTAAGTCCTGAACTTGTCTTTTGGTGCCGACAAAAAGAATTTGTCCACCCTGGCTCGCCGTAGCTTTAGCGAAGGCGGCCGCATCTTCCAGCCCCGCTTTGGTTTTGACCAAATCAAAAATATGAATCCGGTCACGGGTCGTAAAAATATACGGTCGCATTTTCGGATTCCAACGGGTTGTCTGGTGACCAAAATGACAACCGGCTTCCAATAAGTCTTTTAATGATACTTCTTTCATGAAATGAAACTCCTTATTCCTCCATTCAGCGCAGTTTGCAGGAGTCAATGCCGAATGTGTGTAATTTAATAACAGAGATATTGTAACAAAACTTCAATTAAAATTCAAGGAAGTGTACGCGTTCAGTACATCCCGTACACATTCCTTTCTTTGTTTTTACAGATATT
>CAYVNK010000007.1:0-20374 GCA_964452885.1 uncultured Gammaproteobacteria bacterium | reverse complement strand
GGGACTTGACAACGATTATTTTCCTAATCATAATGGAGAAAAGTGGTGTAAAATGGTGAAAGGTGGAAGATGTTAATCGGTCAATTCAGAGCAAAAATTAGTCCTAAGGGTAGAACAGCTTTTCCGAAAAAGTTCCGCGAAGACCTGGGTGACGATTTGGTGGTTACTGCCGGCTACGAGAACGCTTTGATGATTGTTTCCGGCAAGGATTGGCGCTCTTTGGTAGAGGGGACGGAAGGCAAACCGTTTATGCAGGGGACAGCCAGGGACACCAACCGGTTTTTGTTGGGTGAGGCCTCAGAAGTAACTTTAGATGAACAGGGAAGATTTATTCTGCCAGCCTATCTTCGGGAGTATGCCAAGGTTGGCGAGGAAATCGTTTTCTTGGGGTTAAATAAATATGTGGAAGTTTGGGATAAAAAATCCTGGGAAGAATACGAAAAGTATTTGCATGAGCATAAAGAAGAAATTGCGAATAAACTGACGGGTGCAAATGTTTAAAAAAGGTGTTTACCATACGCCCGCACTTTTAAAAGAAACCATTGCTTTTTTGAGGATCAAACCCGAGGAAAGATACATTGATGCCACTTTGGGAGGGGGAGGTCATAGCGAAGAAATTCTTAAGGCGGGAGGTTGGCTTCTGGCGATTGATCAGGATCCCGACGCCATAAAGAATGCAAAAATCCGCTTTTCGGCCTGCCCATCCCCCTCCCGGGTGGTAATAGTCAAGGGAAACTTTGCCCGAATTGGGGAAATTGCCAAGGAAAATGACTTTACCAAAGTGGACGGCATTCTTTTTGATTTGGGTGTTTCCAGTCATCAACTAGAAACAGCAGAGCGAGGTTTTTCCTTTAATTTAGAAGGACCTTTGGATATGAGAATGGATCCGGAGTTATCAGTGACAGCGAAGGATTTGATCAATGCTCTGAGTGAAAAAGAATTGGAAGAACTGTTTTCGAAATTGGGTGAAGAAAAATTTGCTCGTCGTTTTGCCCGAGCCGTTTGTAGGGAGCGGGAGACAAAAAAGATTGAAACTTGTGATGAGTTGGCCGAAATTATTGTCAAATCGGCACCGCCAAGAGGAAAGTTTGATCGGACTCACCCGGCAACGAGGATTTTTCAGGCTTTAAGAATTGCGGTTAATGACGAGCTGAATAATTTGAGAGAGGCCCTGCCTCAGGCAGTGGAGCTTTTGAACCAGAAAGGAAGACTAGTAATCCTTTCCTTTCATTCTTTAGAAGACGGGATCGTTAAAAAGTTTTTTTGGGAAAAAGAAAAAGAAGGACTTTTAAAAATCATTACTCAAAGACCAGTAGAACCCGGGGAGGAAGAAATAAATGAAAACCCGCGGGCCAGAAGTGCCAAATTAAGGGTCGCAGAAAAATTATTATGAAAAAATTAATTTTGCTGACAATTTTGGTAATTATTGCTCAGCTTTTGTTGATGAGCCAGACCGTAACCTACGGTGATTCCGACCATACTCTTGACCAAGAAATTATAGGATTAAAAAACAGTAACCAGAAACTCGAGCTGGAAATTGCTTCGAGTGTTTCTTGTACTTCTCTTTCTAAAGAAGTGGGCGAGAACGGTTTTGTCAAATTGGCGGAAATCCAGTCGAATAATGACCTTTCAATTGCCCTTCGCCGATGAAATGGTAAAGCGAATTAAATTACTCTCGTTTTTCTTTTTATTCTTTTTTTTATTAATCATGGCGAAACTATTCTTTTGGCAAGTGGTAAAAAGCAAAGAGCTGACCAATTTGTCCGTACAGCAATATTCTGCCTTCATTGATTTACCGGTGGAAAGAGGAAAAATTTTTACGGCGGATAATTTTCCTTTAGTCCTAAATCAGCCAAATTTTCTTCTTTATGCCAATCCCCAGCAGGTGAAGATATCATTCTCCGAAATCATTGATAAATTGAAAGAATTTAGCGATGGAAAAGAATTAAAGATCAGTAGTCTTGCCAATAAAAATATGTTATGGGTGCCATTATTAAAAAATTTAAATGAGGAAACAAAAGAAAAAATAGAAAAGATGGCGATTGCGGGATTAGGATTTGAGGAATATCCCAAAAGATTCTATCCGGAAGCTTCGCTTTCGGCTCAGTTGCTGGGTTTTGTTGGTTCGGATGAACAGGGGCAGGAAATGGGTTATTTTGGCTTAGAGGGCTATTTTGACAATGAGCTTAAAGGAAAGACAGGCAAAAGAAATTTTGAACAGGATGCCTTGGGTAGGCCAATGCCAGTTTCCTGGCAGATTGAAGAAAAAACAATCGCGGGTAGAAATTTATTTTTGAATTTGGACCGGCCGCTGCAGTTTTTGGCGGAAAATCATTTAAAAAAGGGCTTAGAAAAATATGGTGCTTCTGCGGGAAGCGTAACTATTATGGATCCTCAAGACGGGGCAATTTTAGCCATGGCTTCGTTTCCCAGTTACGATCAGGCAAATTATTCCATTTTTGATCCGGAACTTTTCCGCAATCCGGTGATTTCTTCCTCTTTCGAACCGGGTTCAATATTTAAAACTATTGTTATGGCGATTGGTTTAGATACTAAAGCAGTTAGACCAAACGACTTATGCCCAAGTTGTAATGGACCTAAAAAAATATCTGATTACACAATTAAAACTTGGAATGATAAATATTACCCTAACTCTTCAATAACGGATATTATCGTTCATTCTGATAATGTAGGGATGATTTATGTTGGAGAGAAAATTAATTCGAGCCGTTTTTATGATTATCTTAAAAAATTTGGGTTTGGAGATAAAACTGGGATTGATCTTCAAGGAGAAGCCTCACCGCAGTTAAGAAATAAAAATGATTGGCGGGAGATTGATTTGGCCACGGCCAGTTTCGGCCAAGGAATTGCCGTGACACCTATTCAGATGATTACTGCCGTCTCGGCTATTGCTAACGGTGGAATTCTTTTTCAACCACAAGTAGTTAGAAAAATTTTTGATGACAGCCGATCGATTACCATTGATCCCGTAAAAAAAGGCAATCCCATTTCTGCTGAAACAGCGGAACAAATTACCGCCATGATGGTTGAGGCAGTGGAAAAAGGCGAGGCAAAATGGGCCAAGCCCAAAGGCTATCTGATTGCGGGAAAGACCGGTACGGCCCAAATTCCGATTGCCGGACATTATGATCCTCAAAAAACCGTGGCCTCATTTATTGGTTTTGCCCCGGCCGACAAACCTAGATTTGTCATGCTGGTAAGCTTAAATGAGCCTAAATCGTCTCCTTGGGGTTCGGAAACAGCGGCGCCTTTATGGTTTGAGATTGCCAAGGATATTTTCCGGCTTTGGCACATTCCAACCAGCGTGAAATAGATACAGAATGATATAATAATGGTGGTGATTATGGATACTCGAAGCCTAATCCCGCAGAAAGCGGTCAATTATCTGAAGCACTTGCCTTTGGCGCTTTCGGCACTTCTTTTTTATCGTTTTCCTTCCCGGAGGCTAAAAGTTATCGGGGTGACCGGCACGGATGGTAAAACAACCACGGTCAGCCTGATTTATGAGATTCTAAAAGAAGCGGGGCTGGCCGTGGCTATGGTTTCCACCGTTTCCGCCAAAATCGGCCGTGAAGAGATTGATACTGGTTTCCACGTTACCGCGCCCGACCCCTGGCTTCTGCAAAAGCTTTTGCGCCGGATGGCTGACTCCGGCGTTAAATATGTCGTTTTGGAGGCAACTTCTCATGGCCTGGACCAATTCAGGTTTTTGGGTATTAATTTCGAAATTGGAGTGCTGACTAATATTACCCGTGAACATTTGGATTACCATAAAACCCTTGAAAGTTACCGACAGGCAAAGCTGAAACTTCTAAAAAGAGCCAAAATTGCGGTTTTAAACAAAGATGACAGTTCATTTGAATTGATAAGATCAAAACTCGGTAATGAAATAATTACCTATAGTTTAAAAAATGAGGCAGACTTTACGCCAAAGAAATTTGTTTTTAGAACCCAACTTTTAGGTGAATATAATCAGGCAAACTGCCTCGCGGCGATTGCCACCGCCTCAAAGTTAGGGGTGAACGAGGCGGTGATTAAAAAAGCAGTGGCGGCTTTCCCCGGTGTTAAAGGAAGAATGGAGGAAATAAAAGCAGGACAGATCTTTAAGGTGGTGGTGGACTTTGCCCACACTCCCAATGGCCTTAAGCAGGCGCTGACGGCCTTAAAAGAGCAACTTTTGAAAGGTTCCCGATTAATAACGGTTTTTGGTGCGGCCGGCTTAAGAGACCGGGGAAAAAGACTAATGATGGGAGCAGTTGCCGGAAGAATTGCCGATCTGGTTATTCTGACGGCAGAGGATCCGCGGACGGAAAAAGCAGGGGAAATCTGTGAGGAGATTGCGGCCGGTTGCCGAAGAGCCGGCGCGGAACCAAAAATTATTCCCGATAGAGAAATGGCGATAAGATACGCCCTTAAAGAGGCAAAGAAAGACGATATTGTGGTAATCTGCGGTAAGGGTCATGAGCAGTCGATGTGTTTCGGCGCGACGGAATATCCTTGGAGCGATCAAGAAACCGTTAAAAAAATATTAAAGGAGGAAGAACCATGAAATTATTTTTCGGTGAATTTAAAGCGGATTACAGTAAATACCATTTTCCTTATCAGGTTTGGTTGTTAAAAGAGGAAGGCGACGATATTAATAAAATTTACGGTAACGGTTTTTTGCCGATCAGAAGTCTGTCTTCTGTTTATTATCTTTGCCGCAACGTCCGGGTGGATTTAAGTCTCTTTGAGTTGTCCAGTGAAAACCGGCGGATTTTGAAAAAAACTGAAGGTATTTCTGCCAGTTTAGTGCCTCTTTCTCAATTCAATTATTCAATTGAAGTTCAAAAACTTTGTCATGATTACGCCGAAAAACGGTTAGGTAAAGACGTCTTTCCTGTTCCGGCCATTAAAAGTATTTTTTCCGGGCAGGTCTATAATCAAGTTTTAGTTTTCAAAAATAATGAGGGGGATGAAGTTGGTTATGCCGTTTGTTTTGCTAACAATAACCTAATGCAATATGCTCATGCCTTTTACAACCTTAACTTTTTAAGAGAAAATCTTGGGGCGAGAATGATGCTGGAAGCGGTTAATTTGGCTAAAGAGAATCACCATAAATATATTTATTTGGGAACTTGCTATCAGGAGGTCAGCCTTTATAAAACCGAATTTAAAGGAATAGAATTTTTTAACGGCTTTTCTTGGTCGAAAAACTTAACGGAGCTTAAAAAATTAATACAAAGAAGAAGTGAAGAATTTTTATTTAAAGATAAAGAGTATTTAGAGAAATTTTACCAAACAAATCTTTCAGTAATATTGAATAATTTTGGTATTCGAGTAAATTTTTAGGACATTACCATGAAAAAAGTACACTTTATCGGTATTGCCGGGAAAGCCATGGCGCCTTTGGCCAAAGCCTTTAAAGACTTGGGCTGGCAGGTAACCGGCTCGGATCAGGAAAAAGTTTACCCGCCGATTTCAACTTATTTGGAAGAAAACGACATTGCCTACTTTCGGGGTTATCAGGCTGGCAACATCCCTTCGGATGCTGATTTTTTTGTGGTTGGCCGAAGCGCTTTAATTATTGATCCCTATAATCCGGAATACGAATCGGCTTTGAATTCCGGGCATCCGGTTTACTCGTATCCGGAAATACTGCAAAAATATTTAATTAAAAAAAATTCCATTGTGGTCGCCGGTACTTATGGTAAAACGACAATTTCCGCGATTTTAGCCTGGATTTTGCAAAAAGCCGGCCTAAATCCTTCTTACATGACCGGCGGTATTCCCCTTAACCTTAAAGATGGGTTAAAAATTACCGATTCCGACTATTCGGTGGTTGAAGGCGACGAGCCGCCTTCTTTAAAAAACAGTGATCCACCCAAGTTTATGTTTTACCAGCCGAAATACTTAATTCTCACCGCCACTAAATATGACCACCCGGAAATTTTTAAAAACAAAGAGGAGTATTTAAAAGCCTTCGTTGCTTTGGTTAAACTTATTCCTCCTGACGGGCTTTTGGTTTATAATCTTGATTCCGTGGATGAGGCAGTTTTGAAAGAAGCCAAATGCAGGAAGGTCAGTTATTCTTTTGACCATAAAAAAGCTTCATATTTTATTAAAAGTTTTTCCGTAAGTGAAGAAATAACTAGTTTTATTGTTCAGACGCCAGAGGGAGACTTTCCGTTTAAAACCACTCTTTTGGGAAAGTACAATTTAGAAAATATTTGCGTCTCAGTGGTAATCTCCAGAGAAATTAATATCAAAGACGAAGTTGTTAAAGGAGCAATAGAGGAATTTAAAGGAATTAAGACCAGACTGGAATTTTTGGGAAAAATTGGCGGAAGGCTTTTATATTGGGATTTTAGTCAGCATCCGCTTAAGGTAAAAGTGGCCCTTCAAGCCTTAAAAGAACATTATCCGAAAGAAAAAATTATTTGTGTTTTTGACCCGTCAATGACCGGGCTTAAATTTTCCGAAAGTCTTTCCTGGTATGCGGGTGCTTTTGACCAAGCTGACCAAGTGGTGGTCGGCAAGGTAAAATTTTTAAAGGAAATTCCCAAAGAAAAAAGAGTGACCGGAAAAGATATTTCGGAAGCAATTTTCCAAACCCAGAAAAAAGTTTTTTATGAGCCGGTGGACGAGAAAATTTTAAGTTTTTTGATGGATAAAACAAAAACGGGAGACGTGATTGTTTTTATGTCTTCCGGAGGATTAAGATTTACTAATCTGATTGCGGAGACAATAAAAGAATTAAGCCATACCTGCCGGCAGGCAGGAATTAAGAATTATGGACGAAAAAAATAAGAAAATTGTCAAAATATTGGGAGAAGATAAGGTTCGGGTTAATGAATTAATGTCTAATTATACGACTTTTAAAATCGGCGGCCCGGCGGATTTGTTTTGGAAGGCAGAATCTGAAGAAGAACTGGTGAATGTTTTGGGGGTAGTGAGGGAAATGAATATTCCCTATTTCATTCTAGGAGCGGGTTCAAACATTTTGGTGGGGGACAAAGGCATAAGAGGAATAGTTGTAAAAGTGCAAAATTCAAAAATCAAAATTCAAAAACAAAACTCAAAAATTAAAATTAATGTCGAAGCAGGAGCAACCATTGTGAGTTTGTTACATGAGTTAATTAATAATTCTGTTATAGGCATCGAGTTTATGGCAGGTATTCCGGGAACAGTTGGCGCGACTGTTGCCTGCAATGCCGGAGCTTGGCAGAAAAGTTTGAGTGAAAAGGTGATTCGAGTTAAGGTATTAACACCGGAGGGAGAAATTAAATGGCTAAGTAAAGATGAATGTAAATTTGATTATCGGTATAGCCGTTTTAAGGGCGGTAAAGAGGTAATTTTGGAGGTGGAATTAGAATTAAGCAGCGGTAATCCGGAGAAAATTAAAAAACAAATTGATGAGAATCTGAAAAAGAGAAGCGGCCAGCCTAAAGAGCCTTCCGCCGGCTGCGTTTTCGTCAATCCCAAACCACTTTCCGCCGGCGCGCTAATCGAGAAGTGCGGTTTAAAGGAAAAGAAAATCGGCGAAGCCCAAGTTTCCGAAAAACATGCCAATTTTATTATTAATACCGGCAACGCCAAAGCGTCGGACGTGGTTGCCTTAATAGATTTGGTTAAAAGTGAAGTTAAAAATAAATTCAATATTGATTTAAAAGAAGAAATTCTTAGAATTGGAGAATTCTAATGAATAAATTTGTGGTTAGGGGAGGTAATCCTCTAAAAGGTGAAGTTTCACTTTGCGGAGCGAAAAATTCTGGATTTAAATTAATGATTGCCGCTCTTTTTGCCGACGGCTTTTCGACTTTGCACAATTTTTCCAAAATTGGTGACATTGCCTCCACGGCAGAAATTATCACCGACCTTGGCGGAAAAGTTATTTTCGGCGAAAATCATGTCTTGCAGGTTTCCGGTGAAAACCTGCAAAAACAGATCCTTACCCATAGCAGCGGTAAACTTTCCCGAGCTTCGACTTATTTTGTCGGTCCTTTAATTCATCGTTTTGGCAAAGCCATTATTCCCAACCCCGGTGGTTGTCAGATCGGCCGGAGGCCAATTGACCGCCATTTAGAGGGATTTAAAGCTTTAGGGGCAGAAATAAAAACTTTTCCTGATCACTACGAGATTATGGTCAAAAGGCTTAAGGGAGGGAATTTTACTTTCCCTAAAAATACCCACGGCGGGACAGACGTGATGATTATTACCGCCGCCATGGCCGAAGGGAAAACAATTTTGGAAAACGCCGCCGCCGAACCTGAAGTTGACGACCTGATTGCCTTTTTGAATTTGATGGGAACCAACATCAGAAGGACCGAACCCCGGACGATTGTGGTCGAAGGAGTGGCTGAATTAAAGCCGGCCGACTATACAATTATGTACGACCGCAACGAGGCAGTCACCTTTGCCTGCGCCGCCTTGGCCACCAAAGGCGATATTTCCGTTCTTCACGCCGAAGAAAAAAATTTGAGGGCTTTTTTGACGATGCTTAAAAAAATTAACGGGGGATTTGAAATAACCAAAAGGGGTATCCATTTTTTTTACAAAGGCGAACTTAAGGCGGCCGATATCGCTACCCAACCCTATCCGGGATTTATGACCGATTGGATGGCTGTTTGGAGTGTTTTGATGACCCAGGCAAGGGGTGATTCTATTGTCCATGAGACGATTTTTGAAAACCGTTTTGCTTTTGTGGAGGAATTAAAAAAAATGAAGGCCAAGATAGAGCTTTTTAACCCAAAAATCGGCAGTCCTGAAGAAGTTTACAACTTTAATTTGGAAGATGACCGGCCGGAGTATTTCCACGCAGCCAAAATTTCCGGCCCGACAGAGTTAAAAGCTACTGCTCAGGAAATTACCGACGTGAGGGCCGGAGCGTCCCTGATGCTGGCTTCTTTAATTGCTAAAGGTGAAAGTGAACTTATCGGTGTCGAGCATGTTGATCGTGGTTATGAAAACCTTGACGGAAGATTAAAATCTTTGGGGGCAGATATCAGAAGAAAAAAAACATGAAGAAACTTTTTCATTCACTAAGAAGAATTTTGGCAAAGATCTGGCTGAATATTAATTTACAGTTAACCGTCATTGGGGTGACGGGCAGTTATGGAAAAACAGTTACCACTGTGGCCATTGCCAAAGTATTATCTGCCAAATTTTCTGTCAATCAGACCGATTTAAATTTAGATACAATTTTCAACCTGCCGATTACTATTCTTAAAACCAAAATTTGGAACGAACGGCTGGTCTTGGAGTATGGGGTGGATCATATTGGAGAAATGGACAAACATTTATCTCTGGTTAAACCCAAAATTGCCGTTTTAACGGGAATTACTCCGGTTCATTCAGATGAAGAACACCTGGGCTCTCTTAAAAATATTATTCTTGAAAAGACAAAACTGATGAAGTCAGTGCCTGAGAAAGGCTTTGCCGTTTTTAATTATGACGATGAGCTTTCCCGAAAAGTCGGCGAGGAATTTATGAGAAAAAAGTTTTTTTACGGATTAAGCAATAAGGCCGATGTTTGGGCAGATAAGATTAAGATAGGTCTTTATCAGACAGAATTTGATCTTCACGATAGAAGTGAAATTATCTCCGTTAGAACCGGACTTTTGGGTTATCCGGCAGTTTATGCTTGTTTAGTTGCCTATCTAATCGGTCGGGAACAGAGAGTAAAAAAAGAAAAAATATTAGAAAAGCTTTCGGAATTGACTCCTCTTGCCGGGAGATTAAGCATTGAACCCGGACCGATGCGAACGGTTTTAATAAATGATGCCAGACGGGCTAATCCCGCTTCCACCCTTGCTGGGCTTAGGTCTTTGGCCGAATTTCCGGGCCGGAAAGTGGCAGTTTTGGGAGAAATGGGAGAATTGGGGGAATTGGCGGAGAAGATGCATAAGGAAGTTGGTCAAGAAGCGGCCAAATTAAAGATTGATTTAGTCGTCGGAGTGGGACCATTAACCAAGTGTATCCTTGAGGAAGCAGAAAAGAATGGTTTGAAAAAGTCTCAACTTTTTTGGGCCAAAGATGTTTCCCGGGCCGCCGAAATTTTAAAAGGTATTCTTAAAAAAGGCGACTTGCTTTACTTAAAGGCTTCGCTCTTAAGGCATTTGGAAAGAGTGATTATGATTTTGCGGGGGGAAGAGGTTGGTTGCAAAGAAGTGGTTTGCCACCATTACGATTCCTGTTCTACTTGTCTGAGGTTAAAAAGATGTGTAAAATAAACTCTGCATGATTTCCCTTTATCTGGGCTTACTGATTTTTTCTTTTTTGATTACCAGTATTTTGGTGGTTCCTTTCATCAGCCTTCTTTACAAGTTGAAGTTTTACCGCCGCGTTCAACAGACGAAAGACACCGAGGGGGTTCGCACAAAAATCTTTGATAAATTCAATAATTCGAAAGCGGGGACGCCGGTTGGCGGCGGTCTTTTGGTTATTGGTATCACCTTTCTTTTGTATCTGATTCTTTTTCCACTTTTATCCTTTTGGGGAACTTATATACGGACCTCTTTTAAAATGATGGATGAGCTCAATATTCTCTTTTTTACGTTTATTTCTTTTGGGCTTTTAGGTCTTTATGACGACATTAAGAAATTTTTTGGTTTTGAGAAAAGCGGTTTTTTTGGCTTAAGACTTAGGCATAAATTCCTCATTCAATGGATACTCGCTTTCATAGTGAGTTCCATGATGTATTTTAATTTAGGTCTGAGTATCGTCAACATCCCTTCCTGGGGCGTACTCCATTTGGGGCCGGTTTTTATTCCTTTGGCCGCCTTTGCCATTGTCACTTTTGCCAATGCCTTTAATATCACCGACGGCTTAGACGGACTTTCATCGGGAGTTTTACTGATTTGTCTTTTTGCTTTCTGGATACTTTCCTCGACAGTTTTAGATACACCTCTTTCCGTTTTTATTGCCATTTGGATCGGGTCTCTTATCGCCTTTTTATATTTTAATGTTTATCCGGCCAGAATTTTTTTGGGAGATGTGGGAGCACTTTCTTTTGGAGCTACGTTGGCAGTGATTGGGCTTTTAATCGGTAAATTTGTGGCTTTAATCATCATCGGGGGGATTTTTATCATTGAAGTCGGCTCCAGTTTAATTCAAATTCTTTCCAAGAAATTTTTTAAACGGAAAGCTTTTGCCGTCGCCCCTTTTCATCTTTGGCTGCAAAACCGCGGTTGGGAAGAACCGAAAATTGTCATGCGGGCCTGGTTGGCCGCTTTTATTTTGGCCATTTTTGGCTTGTGGCTTTCGTATATTTAATGATAATGCAAAAGGCAAAAGGCAAAAATCAAAAATTAGAGAATGGGTTTGAATCTTCGCGGGCGCTTCAAGAGTTGTTTCACCTATATACCCACCTGCTGATTGGGGGGAAAGAGATCTGCTGCCCCTATTGGATGAATCTTTTAAAAAGGATGGTTTATGGACCTTATGGCGGAAAAGGAACTCCGATGCAGATTATCTCAGCCACCGAAGAGGAAGCCAGAAAAGAGGGGCTCGACTTATCTAAAATGAATTCAGATAAAATTCTCTCCTTTATGAGGAGAAAAAAAATTGGTGTTGATTGTTCCGGTTTTGTTTTTGCCATGCTTGATGTCCTTGACCGGGAGAAGGGAGGAAACGGTCTTGCTGACGATATCCCCAACTGCCGAGGAAAACTTCTTTGCCGGGCGAATGTGCGGATGTTGACCGACGAAAAAGTGGTGGTATCAGTTGAGAAAGTAAACGATATTGTTGTCGGTGATCTGATTCGTTTGGATGGCGGAAAGCATGTTGCGGTGGTAATTGGGATAACGAGAGAGTCGGGAAGGGTTAAGGAAATTGAGTATGCCCATTCATCCAAGAAAACTTCTCTTGCCAGAGGAGTTCATTCGGATAAAATTATGGTAATTAATCCGGATTTAAATCTCGGTGCTCAGACTTGGTTAGAAAAAACCGCCGAGAACGAAAATTACGGGCAAAAATATTTACTGACTGCCAAAAGAGACGGAATTAAAAGATTAAAAATTTGGGCTTAGCCTTTTTCTTCGATAACGACAGCGGTTTGCAGGGGATTTAAGGAAATGATCTCAAATTCGTTACCGCAGTTCGAACATTCGATAATTTCCCCTACTTGGGCATCGTCGGGAACAATAATTACCTTTTCGCAATCCGGACATTTAATCGTTTTCGTCATTTTTAGCTCCAATGTAATATAATTATAAAGGTTAACTTAAGAGTCAACTTGATAGATAAGATATTAGAATAATCGGTGAAAAAAAGCAAGATAAAATTTGAACTTAAAGCGGACTTGGGTAAGGAAGGGATCTGGCGGTATGCTTCTTTCTTAACTGAAGTTCCCGAGCCGTTTCAGCTTACCTTGGGTGAAGGCAAAACCGGTGAAAATACCCTTGAAGAAACCGTAAGTCTTAAAAGGGAAGACCAGAACCCCACCGGTTCAGTTAAAGACCGGGGGATGTCTTACTTGGTCAGCTGGGCTTATTCTGGTGGTAAAAAGGACCTGGTTTTGTCTTCTTCGGGCAATGCGGCGATTGCCGCCGCCAAATATTCGCAGATTGCCGGGATTAATCTTTACGCTTTCGTGGCCCCTTCCATTAATCCGGGAAAGTTAAAAAAATTGGAGGAGTTGAAAGCCAAAATTTTTATCTCTCCCAGGCCAGTGAGTGAAGCCATGAAATTTTCTCAAAAAAACAACTTTTTAAATTTACGACCTTCGCGAAGTGAATTTGGAAGTGAAGGCTATCAAACTATTGCCTTTGAACTGGCGGAAAAAGATAAGCTTCCTGAAGATATTTTTATTCCTGTTTCCAGCGGAGTAATGCTTTTGGGAATTTTTAAAGGCTTTAAAAAATTGGGATATCTTCCGAAAGTCCATGTTTGTCAAAGTGCCGCGGTTTACCCTATTGCCTCTTTTTTTACCAACGACTTTCAAGCGGAAGAAAAAAGCTTGGCAGAAGCATTAGTGGCCAAGTTTTCTCCTCTTAGAAATCAAGTGATTGCGGCAGTAAAAGAATCCAAAGGTTCGGGATGGATAATTAATAATCAGGAAATTCTGGCCTGTCAAAGAATTTTAGAAGCTAAAGGAATAACTACTTCTGAGGAAGGCGCTTTGGCAGTAGCGGCTTGGCAAAAAGCAAAGCAAAGTAATTGGCCAGTGGGTGAAACAGTTTGTTTATTAACGGGCAGGAAATATTAAAATGGAGAAAAATTTATTAGAGATTATTAAAGAACCTGTTTTTTATGTGACAAATAATGTCGGCCGGGGAATCGGTTTAGAAAATTTATTACCTAATTTTCATATTGTTTGTCTGGATGATCACCCCTTGGTCGATATTTTAAAGAAAAAGGGCATTTCGGTTTTTTGTTTAGAGAGAGCGGTTGGGAAAAGGAACTTTTTATTAAGAAATGCGGGAATGATTTTAAGTTCTCCAGAGGTACTTTCTTTTATTAAAGAAAAAGCTAAAAGGGAAAGACCCAATATCCTTTTTTTTAAGCCGCAAAAGAAAATTGAAATTTTGGCCCAAAAATATGGTTTTAATTTGCTTGGCAACTTGGTAGAAGTCAACCGGATTTTTGAAGATAAAGTTGAATTTTTTGAAATCTGCCAGAAAAAAGGTATTAAAACTTCTGCGGGGGAAATAATTGTCCTTTCCAAGATTGTCTTTAAAGAGAAAATGGCTGAATATAGTTTACCCCTGGTAATTCAGTTTGGCCGCGGCTGGGCGGGTAATACCACTTTTTTTATCAGAGAGGAAAGCGATTTACTGACGCTTCAGCGGAAATATGGCCAAAAGGAAGTCAAACTATCCCGGTTTATTAAGGGCATTACCCTGCTTAATAACGCGGTAATTTATCAGAATAAAATTTTGGCCGGCAACCCGGCAATACAAATAAAAGCCAATCGATGGTTAACCTCGGCCGAAGGGGGAACCGGTGGGCGAAGCTGGCCAATAGAGTTAACCAATAAAGAAACCAGGCAGATAGGCAAAATTACTTCTCAAGTCGGGGAAGTAATGATGGAAAAAAAATACCGGGGGTTTTTCGGCCTTGATTTTTTGTTAAGCGAAGACGGGGAAGTCTTTCTTTCGGAAGATAACGCCCGGTTGACTGCTTCTGTCCCTTTCTTTACCAAACTGGAGCAAAAAGAAGGTGGTTTTCCTCTTTTGGGGTATCACCTGCTGGCCTTTTTTCCGGAAAAAATTATCGGCGATTTTGCCTACCGGCCTTCGGCTGTTTCCGGCAGTGAAATTACGGTTAAAAACAGCCGGAATATCCCCTTGGAAATTACCGGGGAAGTGAAAACCGGAATTTACGATTCCCGGCTTTCTTTTAAGAAAGAAGCATATTTTTTGGAAAGCGCAGGGAAAGACGACCTTTGGCTGGAGCCGGCGGCCCGGTCAAGAATTGTTAATCCAGAAATAGAACTGTGTAAAATTGATACCTTCGATAAGGTTTGCGACGGGGAGGGGAACTTGTTGCCGGAATATCAGGACCTCATAGAAAAAATAAAAGAGAGATTGAAAGAAAGATTATGTTAAAAGTAAAAAAATTTTTTACCGGAAGAAATGTTTTTCTTTTTTTACCGTTGACGCTTTCTATTTTCGGCTTACTGATGATTTTTGAAGCTTCCTCGGTTTCCGCTTTGCGGGATTTTGGCGATAAGTTTTACTATTTTAAACACCAGATGGTTTGGTGGTTTTTCGGGATAGTCTCGTTTTTTGTTTTTTCCTCTTTAAACTTTCGGATTTGGCGGAAACTGGCTTTAGTTTTTTTTGTTTTAACTATATTTTTTTTGGTTTTGGTTTTGATCCCCAAAATCGGATTAACGGTTTATGGGGGAAGGCGCTGGATATCGGTAGGGCTTTTCCGGTTTCAGCCGGCGGAATTAGCCAAACTGTCTTTAATTATTTATATTTCTTCCCTATTTGAAAAGAAAAAAGGACTTTTGCCTTTTCTGGCGGTGGTGGGACTTGTTTTGGGACTGCTGATTCTGGAGCCTGATTTGGGGACGGCGGTGATTATAATTGCTTCCGTATTTTCGATCTATTTTATTTCCGGCGTTTCCTTCCGGCAAATTGCCGGAATGGGGGTTATTGCCGCTGTCTTGTCCCCGGCCCTGATTTTATTATCTTCCTACCGCCGAGAGCGTTTTTTTGCCTTTCTGAAATCTTTTTTTTCCGCGAAAGAAAGTTCCTATCATGTCCGCCAGATTTTATTGGCTCTGGGCACAGGGGGATTTTTTGGTCGGGGATTGGGGCAATCCAAGCAAAAATTTCTTTTTTTACCGGAGGTGACTACCGATTCGATTTTTGCCATTATTGCGGAAGAGTTTGGCTTTTTAGGAGCCACACTAATAATATTTCTTTTTGTTTATTTGGTCGTTTCCGGTTTTAAATTGGCCGTTTCCAGCAAAGACCCTTTTGGTCAAATGCTAACAGTTGGTATTATTACCTGTGTCGGTGTTCAAGCAAGTATTAATTTTGCTTCCATGGTAACTTTAATTCCCTTAACGGGTGTTCCCTTACCTTTTATTTCTTACGGGGGCTCTTCTCTTTTGATTACTCTTTCGGGGATGGGAATAATATACAATATTTCTAAGCAACAAAGATGAAAATCGTTTTTTGCGGTGGACACCATAACAGCGCTTTAGTAGTGGCGGAAAAACTAAAAAATGACGGAATGGAAATTTTTTGGTTTGGTCACCGATTTACGATGATTGGCGATAAAAACCCAAGCGCTGAATATTTGGAGGTGACTAAAAAAGAAATTCCTTTTATCGAAATAAAAGCCGGTAAATTTCAGCCAAAATTTCGTTTTTGGCAAAACCTTTTGCGTATTCCCATCGGATTTTTTCAAAGCCTATACTTGCTTATTAAAATTAAACCAGATTTAATTGTTTCTTTTGGCGGTTTTTTGGCGCTTCCTGTTGCTTACGGCGGCTTTATTCTGGGAATTCCGGTTATTACCCATGAGCAAACGACCGTAGTTGGTCTGGCCAATAAATTAATTTCTCTGGTGGCAAAAAAAGTTTTTATTACTTTTCCTTCCTCAGCAAAATTTTTTCCCGCAAAAAAGGTTATTTTAACCGGACTGCCGATAAGAGAAGAAATTTTTACTCCGGGAAAGAAATTTTTTAAAAATAACAAGAGAACAATTTACTTTACCGGCGGAAAACAAGGCGCGCATGTTATCAACGAAGCGGTTTTTAAGATTTTACCGGAACTACTTTCCAAATTTAACATAATTCACCAGTGCGGTTCGACTTCCCTTTTCAATGATCTGGCAAAAGCTAAAGAACTTTTTGGTAAAGAAAAAAATTATTTGGTGAAAGATTACTTTTTTACCGAGGAAATCGGTTCTATTTATCACTCGGCCGATTTTGTCGTTTCCCGAGCCGGCGCCCATACCGTTTATGAACTTTTGGCGCTTAAAAAACCGGCAATTTTAATCCCGATTCCCTGGTCAAATAGAAACGAACAGTTAAAAAATGCCCAAATGCTTAAAGGTTTGGGGTTGGCGGAAATACTGCCGGAAGAAGAATTAAAAAAAGGAGCACTAATAAAAAAGATTAACGAATTTGGCGAAAAGTTAAAAGATTATCAATTAAATTCAAATGATAAAACAATAAATTTAAGAGCCACCGAAAAAATTATCGAGGAAATTAAAAAAGTAATATGAACAACAAAATAATTTGTCCCCAATGCGGCAGTGAAATTGAGATTACGGAAGCTTTAAGGAGTGAGATCGAAAAAGAGATTTCCGCGGAAACCAAAGAAAAAGTCAAAAAGGAAATCCAGGAGAAGATGGATTTTGAGATGGCGGATTTGAAAAGAACCTTGGCGGAAAAAGAAGAAAAAATGAAAGAATTTAGGGAAAGGGAACTTGATTTAAGGGAAGAGAAAAGAAGATTGGAGGAGAAAGAAAAAGAGATGACTTTGGAGGTGCAAAGACAGGTTGATGAAGAGAGAAAGAAAACGGAAGAAGCAACTTTTAAAAAGGCTGACGAAGAGCATCGGCTAAAAGATATGGAAAAAGAAAAAGTGATTTCGGATTTAAAAAAAGCCTTAGAGGAGGCGCAAAGAAAAGCTTCTCAAGGATCTCAGCAAACCCAGGGAGAAGTTTTGGAGCTTGATTTGGAAGAAACTTTAAAGAATACTTTCCCCCAAGATTTAATTGAGCCGGTCGGCAAGGGGGTCCGCGGCGCCGATATCCGCCAGACGGTTAAGAGCCAAAGCGGCATTGTTTGCGGGGTGATTCTTTGGGAATCCAAAAGAACCAAAGCCTGGACGGACGAATGGACGGGTAAACTAAAGGATGATTTAAGGGCGGAAGGAGCCAATATTCCCGTTATTGTGACCGAGGTTTTGCCAAAGGAAGCGCAAAACGGCATGGGAGTTAAAGACGGAGTTTGGGTGGTTAATTTTTCTCTGATAATCCCTTTGGCAATTTTGATCAGAAAAAATCTTTTGGAAGTGGCTTATCAGAAAGTAGTTTCCGGTGACAAAGGTAGAAAGGCTGATTTACTCTATGAATATATTACCGGCCATGAGTTTCGACAGCAACTGGAGGCTCTGGTTGAAGTCTATCAGGAAATGCAGGAACAGATTAATCACGAAAAAGCCGCTTTTGAAAAAATTTGGAAAGGAAGAGAAATGCAAATTAAAAGATTAGTTTTCAGTACAACCAATATCTGCGGCGGTATGCAGGGACTAATCGGACAGACGGTATTGCCGATAAAAGGTCTTGAGCTTTTGGAAAAAGGCAAAGAAGATTAGGTAAATCCTTTACTTTTGCTTGAATTTAAGGATAAAATAATTTTGTTGACAATTAGTTTAAAAAAATGAATCGCAATAAAGTCATTGCTGCTATTGACGTCGGCAGTATTAAGGTTTCTACCATTATCGGCCAGCCCAACGAAGACGGGGAAAGAATTAATGTCGTCGGCGTTTCCTCGATTCCTTCTTTGGGGATACGCAAAGGCCAGATAGTCAACATTGAAGAGGCGGCCGATGTCATTGTCAAAAGTGTGGAAGCGGCGGAAAGAATGGCCGGTTTTTCTTTATCAAAAATTTTTGTCTCGGTGGGCGGGGCCCATATTTCCTCCCAAAATTCTCACGGCGTGGTGGCGGTGGCGGAACCGCAGGGGGAAATTATCCCCGATGACGTCAGAAGAGTGATAGAAGCCGCCAGAGCCATTTCTTTGCCCTCGTCCCGGGAAATTCTGCATATTATTCCCCGGACTTATACGGTTGATTCCCAGGAAGGGGTGGCTGATCCGATCGGCATGAGCGGCGTCAGGCTGGAAGTAGAAACCCACATTATTACCGGCTCGACCACCGCCATCAAAAATTTGTCCAAATGTGTTTCCGAGGTCGGGGCGAACGTGGAAGCGATGGTTTTTTCCGGAATTGCTTCCGCCGAGGCGGTGCTAACGGAAACCGAAAGGGAACTGGGAGTGGTTTTGGTGGACGTCGGCGGAGGAACGACCAGCGTAGTTCTTTTTCTTGAAGGCGCCCCTGCCTATACTGCGGTTTTGCCTATCGGCGCCCGCAACGTTACCAATGACTTGGCCATCGGGCTAAGGCTTTCTTTGGAGGGGGCGGAGAAATTAAAAATTTCCCTTTCGGAAAAAGTGAAAAAGCCGTCCGAAGAGGAAGTTCCCCTGGACGAAGATGAAGTTGATTTAAATAGGCTGGGAATTTATGAAGAAACCAAAAAAGTTTCCAAAAAGACAATAGTGGAAGGCATTATTCGGCCCCGTTTAAACGAAATTTTTAACATGGTGGGAGCGGAAATTCAAAGAAGCGGCTTTGCCGGGCTAACGCCTTCGGGAGTTGTTTTGACTGGCGGGGGAGCATCTACCGTGAGAGCGGCGGAAGCCTGCCGGAAAAGCCTGTCTTTACCGGTAAGAATCGGTATCCCTGATAAAGTTACCGGGCTGGTTGACGATATTTTAGATCCGGCATTTGCCTCTGCCATCGGACTTTTGGTTTATGGGAATAAAAACAGCGGCGGGATTTCTTTCAATTCCACTTTCTCGAAATATCGCAGCTTTGGTAAAAAAATTCCCATAAAAGGACTGGCGGAAAAAATAGGGAATTTTGTCAAGTCGTTTTTGCCTTAAACTGCCCCAGAAAGATATGGTATAATTTGGAGAATGAATTTCTCCGCAAGGTCTTCTGCCCAAAAAATAAATTGTTGCCGGAAAGGTAAACACAAATGGCATTAGTGAAACCGGACGTTGGCCGTTTTGCCAAGATAAAAGTTTTAGGTATCGGCGGAGGCGGTGGTAACGCCATTAACACCATGGTTTTGGGAAAACTGATTGTGGGGGTGGATTTTGTCGCGATCAATACTGATGCCCAGGCGCTTTTGGCCAACCAGGCACCGCAAAAATTACAAATCGGGGAAAATTTGACCAGGGGATTGGGTGTCGGCGGCGATCCCGATTTGGGAGCACAGGCAGCGGAAGAATCGCGGGAAAAAATAAACGACTTACTGACGGAAACGGACATGGTTTTTATCACCACGGGTATGGGTGGCGGTACGGGCACCGGTGCTTCCCCGGTGATTGCTCAGTTGGCTAAAGAACAGGGAGCTTTAACGATTGCCGTCGTTACCAAACCTTTTATCTTTGAGGGAACAAAACGCATGGTGGCGGCCGAAGACGGAATAGAGAAATTAAAAGACAAGGTGGATGCTTTAATTGTTATCCCCAACCAAAAACTTCTGGACTCGATTGACCGGAAAATTACCCTAATTGATGCTTTTAAGACCGTCGATTCGGTCCTGGCCCAAGGGGTTCAGGGAATTTCCGACATCATCACCCTTCCCGGCTTGATCAACCGTGATTTTGCCGACATCAAATCGATTATGAAAGACGCCGGCACTGCCTTTATGGGAATCGGTATCGGGGTTGGCGAAAACCGAGCCCAGG
Source organism: uncultured Gammaproteobacteria bacterium (assembly GCA_964452885.1). Taxonomy (GTDB): domain Bacteria; phylum Patescibacteriota; class Microgenomatia; order UM-FILTER-40-11; family UM-FILTER-40-11; genus CAYVNK01. The sequence goes on along the minus strand of CAYVNK010000007.1, from coordinate 426 downwards.
CCGCGGCCAGAAACGCTATTGCCTCGCCGCTTTTGGAAGTTTCCATTAACGGGGCCAGAGGCATTCTTTTTACCATTACCGGCGGTCCCGATTTAACCATGGCAGAAGTGGAGGAAGCCTCCAAGGTTATCACCGAACACGCCGAAGCGGATGCCAACATTATTTTTGGCGCCACCATTGACCAAAAAATGGTTGATCAAATTAAAGTATCAGTGATTGCGACAGGTTTTGATGAATCAAAATTAAATATGCAGAGAATGATACAAAGACCAATGCTAAAAACTTTTATGGAAACTCCTTCCCAAAAAATTGAAGAACCGCCGCCCCCGGAAATTTCGCCGGAGGAAATGGGAGAACAATACGAAGTGCCGGCTTTTTTAAGATTGGGCAGGCAGCATTAATTGCCTGTACATAAGTTCCGATACT
>CAYVNK010000006.1:0-20612 GCA_964452885.1 uncultured Gammaproteobacteria bacterium | reverse complement strand
AAAAATAAAAATTTTATTTCTAAGAAAGGCCTTTAACCGATTAAGAATCATCAATTATTATTATACCTAAACATATTCTAATTAGTAAATTACTGCTTTCTGACAACAAAAGCCTGATTAAGAATTTCGTTCCAGTCAAACTCTTTGGTATAAGCAATTGCCTTTCGGCGATATTCTTTTAGCTCGTTTTCATTCTTCATCAATTTCTCTACGGCTTTAACAATATCATTTTCATTTAAAGAAAACTTGTTTTTCTACCCCTTCCTGAACTACATTTTTTTCAACTCTTCTTCGTATTCGCCCTTACCAATCACCACAAAATCTGCTTTAAGATTAGACATTACCTCCAATTGAAATCCTTCACTTCATTCACAAAATCACCAACAGAAGCATTTTTTAAAGTCCCGTCAAAAATTGCCACCTTGTGATTATTCATTCTTAAAAAAGAAGCCAGATAACCCAATCCTAAAGGCGGGTAATTTATATGAGAATCATAATTTGGCCAGAACAGAAGAACTCTCATTAAAAAATTAAAGCCCCCACCAAGGCAACTTAGTGTGATAATTCAAATCGCAATCTTTACAAAGATCGATTTTATCAAACGACCCTTTCAAGTGAAATTCCCGAATTTTCTTTAGCTTTTCTCCCCGCCAGATTTCTTTCAATGTCTGCTGATTAACATTTCCCAGAATTATTCTCCCTTCATAATCGCTGCAGCAAAGAGGAACATCTCCATTCCAGTTTATGACCAAATCTGTCCACAAAAGGCGGCAGGGATCGCGCTGTCTTTTTTCTTCATTTTTTTTCAGCTTCCCTGCCCAATTATGAAGAAAAGAAATAGAAACGCCATCAACCAGATCTTGCCATTTTTGAAGATATTGTCCAGTTTCACAGGCATTTTCCTTACTTTCTACGAAACTCAAAAAAATCTTTGGTTTTTTAGCTTTTCTTTTCTTTTTTTCTTTAATCAAGCCCAAAATATTTGTCTCCACCTGGATAAAATTAAGCCCCGGTCTGATTTTCTGAAAAGTCGACTCAGAGGCAGCGTCAAAACTAATATAAATTTCATCCAAGCCAGACGTAAAAACATCCTTTAATTTTTCCTTTGTCAAATACATACCGTTGGTATTTGTCCTTACTAAAGGTATCCCGAAATTCTTGGCAACTTTAACTTTTGCAAAAAAATCTTTATCCAAGAGGGGTTCGCCAAACCCGTGAAGAGTTAACTCGCCAATGCCCATTTCTTTAGCTTGTTTGACAATTTTCTCGAATGTCTCCAACCCTATAATCCCTGTTTGCCTTTTCATAATCTGGTGCGGACAAAAAACACAATTGGCGTTGCAAATATTAGTATTTTCAACCATCACCCGCAAGGGAGCCTTCTCTAATTTCTTTATTTGAAATTTAATGTAATTTTTATAAAACCAAAGATAAAAGGGGTTTTTGGCCACTTCTGATCCCAAAAACCAAGCTGCTATTTTTTTAATCCTTGCATGATAGACAACCTTTTTTAACATTTTTCCTTTAATTATCAATTACCTGCTGGAGCCAAGGTCTTTTCAAAAGCCTGATCAAATGTATAGTCCCAGGAAATATTTTTGCTGTAAGTTAAGACATTTCTCCGGCATTGACGATAAAATTTGTCATCTGTTAAAAGTTTAAGAATGGCTTTGGCCAGTTCATCGGCGTTATACCGGATGGCCAGTCCCAAGTTTTTTCCCTCAATTTCCTTGGCAATATCCGGAACTTTGGTAATAATTATTGGAAGCCCACAACCAAAATAATCTTTAACTTTCAACGGTTCAGCAAACCTAAAAGTGCTTTTTGAACGGTTCAAGTAAGGCGCCAAACCAACAGCGCAAGAAGGCAAATAGCTAAGGGTCCAATCATGAGAAGTAAAACCGAAGAAATGAAAATACTTTTCCAATTTATATTTTTTGACCATTTTTTTTATTTCTGGTTCATAATAGCCCGAGCCGACTACAGAAACTTTAATTTCAGGAATTTTACTCGCTAATTCTTTGACAGCTTTAACAACCAGCTGTAATCCTTTATTCTGATCAATATAACCAATATAAACTAAAGTTTTTCTCTGGATCTTGCTCAACGGCAAAATTTTAATTTTATTTAAATCTACTCCATGGGGAACCCTGATTACTTTTTTCAAATCAGCCCTCTGTTTTTTTCTCATTTCCAAAAGATTGGGCGGATTGTCCCAAATGATGTCAGCATGTCTTGCCGAAAAACCATTAATATAATGAAAAATAGCATCCAAAATCCAGTTGGCAAATCTTTCCGGTGAATAGTCGTGCTCATAAAAAATTACTTTGGAAACAACACCAATTGATCGCAGGATAATACCGGTAAAAGCATTTAAACAATCCGAACCAATAAACAAATCCCATTTTCTTTTCATTCTGATCACAAACCAGAAAGTCAATCCCACATCGGCTAAATAATGAACCGGCCAGCTTGTCTTAATTTTTAGCCCCCGATATCGCTTTTTTAGCTTGCCGTCCTGATAAAGCAGACATTCCGAATAAGGAATAGTGCAATAACTGAAAGGGTGAGAAATAACCGCGAATTCTTCGACACGCTTTTGACAATACTCTGGCAGAGATTGCATTGGACCATAACTCTCTGTTACGTGGCCAACAATCAAAATTTTTAAATTCTTAATTTTGGATTTTTTTTCCATAGACAGCCACCCCTTTTTCTACCAGCTCTTGGGCAAAATTTTTCGAACTTACCTCAGCTTTTTGTTTAATTCCCCATTGAAACATTTTCTTTGCTCCCTCCTCGAAACTTACTTGAGGCTCCCAAGCCAACAGCTTTTTGGCTTTAGTAATATCGGCAAAACAATGACGGACATCGCCTTTGCGAAAAATGTAAGTAATCTCCGGCTTTAAATTCTTGCCGCTCAATTCTATCAATTTTTCTGCCACTTGCAAAATAGAAACCCGCCTGCCCGAACCAATATTGATAATCTCAAAATTATTTTTTGGAATCTCCATTGCTTCTATAGTCGCTCTGACCACATCCTCAACATAAACAAAATCTCTTGTTTGCTTACCGTCTTCGATAATCAAAGGAGCAAGACCGTTTTTTATCCGACCAAGAAAAGAGGCCCAAACAGCAGTATGAGGATTATGCCAACTCTGCCCGGGACCATAAACATTAAAATAGCGCAAAACAGTGCAGGGAACCCCATAAGCTTGGGCAAAACTTGCCAACATTTTTTCTCCCGCCTCTTTGGTAATTGCGTAAATTAGTCTCGAGGAAAGCGGCTTTTCTTCAACCGTTGGAATCGGACTTAAGACTTCCTGACAAACCGGACACAGCGGCTCCCATTGACCACTTCTTATTTGCTCCTCTGTTCTAACCTTTGGAGAATACTGCACTTTCTCCCGGGGACAAAAGTACGCGCCTTCTCCATAAACAGTGGCACTGCTGGCAAAGACAATTTTTTTGATCCGGTTTCGAGTTGAAGCCAAAATTTCCAAAAGATTAGCTATTCCCCCAAAATTTACCTCTTCATATTTTTTTATCTGATACATTGATTGGCCAAGGCTTATCACCGCTGCCAGATGAAAAATAACTTCGGAATTTCCAATTGCTTTTTGCAACTCTTTTTTGTGGCGAACATCACCTTTAACAAATTCGGCCTTTTTGTTAAAATAAGTTGGAAGTCCAGCGTCTTTATGAGCCTGAGAATTAAGATTGTCGTAAACTTTGACCTGATGACCTTCTCTGATCAAAGCATCAACCAAATGACTGCCAATAAAACCTGCACCTCCGGTAACCAGTATTTTCATCTTTCCCCCTGTAAAAAAAAGAGGTATATTTTTCCTGACTCTTAGTATAACATAGACCTAAATATGAATCTCACCAAATCGCAAAAAAAGTTTATTAAGAAAAACTGGAAAAGGCTTCCTTTGTCGGAAATTGGAAGCAAGGTCGGCGTTTCCGAAAATGATTTGAGAAATTACCTTGAAACTACTCTTCCTAAAGAAAAATTGGAAAAAATTGTTAGGCAGGACGGTAATATTTCTTCCCCTCAAACTCCCCTCCCTATTTTTAAGACTTGGTTGAGAAAAAATGTAGTCATTTTGATTTTTCTGGCAGTACTTGTTTTTGCAGTTTATTCCAATTCTCTCGGTAACCAATTTCTTTCTGACGATATTGCCGGAATTGTCCAAGATAAAAACATGGGCAATTGGTTTTATTATCTCAGGTACTGGACAATTAATTCGGCCCGTTATTTCTTTTACTGCATTGTTTTCAAATTATTCGGATTAAACCCGGTTTTTTTTAGACTGATTAATATCATTTTCCATCTCGGCTGCGTCTGGGTAATATACGCCTTACTTTCCTTGTTAAACGGAACACCTCTGGCCATAATGGTTGCTTCTCTCTTTGCGGTTCATCCACTGCTTTCTGAAGGCTTAGTCTGGATTTCGGGTGGATTATATGCCCAATACAGCTTCTTTGTTCTATTCTCTTTTCTTCTTTACTATATCTCGAGATCAAAAAATTGGGCAAAAAAATATTATTGGTTTTCCGTCATATTTTACATTCCCGGATTATTTACCACCGAAAAAGCCGCCGTACTATTCCCCATTCTTATTTTTTTCGAACTGATAAACAATAAGCTTAAAGAACATTGGAAAAAATTAATTCCTTATTTTTTACTTACCGGAGTAATTGTCGTTATGGTCGTTTTTGGCGGACAACTCGGGCAAAGAATTAACGCTTTAAGAACCAGTTACTACCAGGAAAAAGGTTTTTATAATCCTCTCACCCAAATTCCTACGGCGATTGCCAATTATCTATGGTTGATTGTTTGGCCGGACAACTTGACCCTTTATCATTCGGAAATGGTTTATACGAATACACAGTATACCTTAATGGCAATCGTTACCCTTATCTATTTTGGCCTGATTGTTTTTACTTTTCTTAAAAAGAAATACCGCAAATACTGCTTTTGGTTGGGTTTTTTCTTTATTAGTTTGCTTCCTATGTTAACTCCCCTTAAGGTCGCTTGGATTGTGGCTGAACGTTATGCTTACCTCGGGACGCTGGGAATTCTGGTATTAATCGGAATCGGTTTACAAAAACTCGGCAGCATTCTAAAAAACAAGTATCTACTTTACACCTTTTTTGGAATAATTATTATTGCTCTTTCAATAAGAACCATCGTCAGAAACATCGATTGGAAAGACCAGGACCATCTTTGGCTGGCCGCCGCCAGAACTTCTCCCTCCAGTCCTCAAAATCACAATAATTTAGGCGATTTATACGGCCGCCACGGCAATTTTGAAAAAGCGATTGAAGAATTTAAAATTGCCATTGCCTTACTGCCAAATTATGGCGACGCTTACCACAATATGGCCAATTCATACCTGCAACTGGGAAAAATTGACGAAGCCATTGAAAATTATCAGAAGGCGTTGACTTTTAATCCCGGTCTTTGGCAATCTCACCAAAATTTAGCCGCAATATATGCCCAAAGAGGCCAAATTAATTTAACTTTAGAACATTTGGAAAAAGCGGTGGCTCTTAATCCACAAAATCCTACTCTCCGGCTTAATCTCGGTATTGTCTATTTTAATCTAGGAAAAAAGGCTGAAGCCAAAAAAGAGTTTGAGGCAGTTTTAGTCCTTGATCCAGGAAATCAGGATGCGCAAAAATTCTTAAAATCTACTCCCTAACCGCCGAGATAAGCTTTCTTTTTAAGGTCAATTTCGCGCGGAACTGTTTTTAATTCCCTTTGCAAATATCCCCAAGGAAAAAGAAACCCGTAAACCAGATGGGTCGCCGCAATAGCCGGCATTACCGCCAGGGCCAATAAAACATTTTTCTCACGAAAAAATACTATTAAAGCGGTTATAAATAAAAGCGACAAATATAGGACTAAAGCGCCGTTAAAAATAAACCTGATTTGAGAATTAAAAAAACTAGCCAAAAAACCTAAAATTAAACCGTAAGTAAAAAACGAAGGAATAAAATAGCCGACTTGAAAGGATGTCTCGGGAAAAATCCGGGCAAAAAGGCCACGACGGAGAGCATAGCGGCTGACTTGTTTTAAATGCGAAGAAAATACCGGCCGGCGGTGATGGAAAACTAAAATTTCCGGATCATAAATTATCTTTTTACCCCTTTTTATTAAATCTAAACAAAGCTTCGTATCCTCTCCTGGCCAGTGATTAATATCAAATCCGCCAACGGAGAAAAAATCCTTTTTTCGGATTAACAAATTTACCGAAGGAAAATCCCTTACTTCCCTTCTTTTCATTACTCGGTTGCGGTAGGTGCCAGCCCCGCCGCTGCCCAGCCAGCTCCCCCAAACCAAACCGGAAACCTTTTGAAAAAAATTATCTGCCGGCGGAGTTAAAGCCGGACCGCAAACAGCTGCGAGTGATCGGTTATTAGTGATTAGCGATTGGTCAGAGAAAAGCGCTTCGGCATTTTTCAGCCAATCTTTACTTGGATAAGAATCGTCATCTAAAAAAGCAAGGACCTGCCCTTTGGCTTTTTTGGCTCCTAAATTTCTTTTGTAAGCCGGGGTCGGCTCCCCGCTTCCGATTACGGTTACTTCTGATAATTTTTCTTTTTTGTCGGTAACAATGATCGTCTCAAAATCTTTTGCCGTCTGCTGCCTCAAATGTCCAACCGTTTCTCTAACATAAGGGGTAATGGTGCGGACGGGAATAATGACACTGACAATAATCTTTTTTTTCATCAAGTATTTATCTTCATATTTAAATCTTTATCACAAATCCACGCTCTTCTGTTTTTATTGTCGTAATAATGCAAAATGTTTAAACGGTAAAAAATTGCCAAAGTATCCAGAAACATTGACCAGACGGTGGAAGTTTTGATACTGGAATACTTAAATTTTCTAGCGTCCATTTCCACCGGACCGTCATGGATTTTTTTAAAACCCAAGTGGTTGGCGACGGAAAGCATTTCAATATCGAAAGCAAAAGTTTTGACCATAAGCCGGGGCAAGACCTTCTCCAAAACTTCTCTTTTAAATATTTTTATTCCTCTCTGACTATCGGTAATTCTTAAACCAAAAAGAAACCTGGTTAACAAATGATAACCAATACTAAATAACTTTCTTTTAAACGGATAGCCAATTACTTTGGACGCCGAGTGTCTGATCGAACCGACAATCACATCGGAATTATACCATTTCATATGCTCAAGCAACATCGAAATGGCATTAGGATTAATGTCCATGCCTGAATCGATAAAGGCAATTAAGTCTCCCTTGGCTCTTGCCATCCCATAACGAACCGCATATCCCTTGCCGTGGTTTTTTTCGTAACCGATAATATTAATATTGGGAGATTTTATTGTTTTTGCTCTCTCAAAAGTTCTGTCTACTTTCCCGTCAATCACACAAATAATTTCATAATCATATTTTCCCTGTTTTAAAACAGAGTTTATGCTGTTTAAATCTTTAACTATTGTCTTCTCTTGCTTATAGGCAGGAATAATAACGGAAAGAAGATTATCATTCATAAATTTTGTTGGGTTTAAATATGTTTGAGAAACAATATACCAATAAACAGACCAAAAATAAAGAAAGAGTTATTATGTTCATTAAAACAATTTGACTAATGTTTTGATGAAAAAACGAAATAAGGGCGATCTGCAAGGCAACAAAAAACAAAGAAACATAAATAATCTTTGTCTTTGAAATGGAAAGAAAAAAATTCATTAACAGCGCGCAAACTGAATATATCGAAATGAAAACAGAAAAAAGCCATAAATTTGAAGAGCTGCTCAAGTATACTTTCCCGAATAAGATATTAATCATTGTTTTCGGAAAAATAATATAAACAAAACTAATAAAAACGGATATTAAAATAACCAAAAAAAGACTTAAAAAAAAGGTTCTTTGATATTTTTCGCCGTTTGAGTATTTCTCCGAAATTATGGGAAACATCACCGACAGGATAGGACTGGAAGCAAAAAAAATTATTTTTCCAAGGATAGAAAGAGAGGCATATTGTCCGGCCAAAGTTGGAGTTAAAAAATATCTTGCCAAAATTATATCCACCGCAAAAAAGCAAATTAGACTAAAATTCTGAACAAGTATCGCCAACGAATAATTACCAATGTTCCCAAAATAATCGCTTTTTTTGTCGCCCTTCTGGCCTATTAAAGGAACATATTTTTTGATAATTTTATAGGTTAAAAATAAAGTGGCTAAAGCGGCAATAGGAATTGAGTAAACAACGCCCCCTATTTTAAATCCCAAAATAACGAAAATTATTGATATTATTAACTTTATCCATGAACTAAAAATATTAGTAATGCTTAATTCTAGAAATTTCATCATTCCTTGAAGGGTGGAAGAAAAAATTGTTTGAAATATCGAAATAAAGCCTGCAATTCCCAAACCAAAAAATAACAAAAAGGAGTCTACTTTAATAAGAATTTTTAAAACAGGAAAAAGGGCAAGAAATGCGATTAAAAATATCAATCCGTAAATTGCTGTTTTTCTTGATAACCAATTTATTAAAAATCCAACTTTTTTAATGTCTTTTTTTTCTTGGGCAACATATTTAACCACCACTAAACTTAAGACTCCAACCGGAATTCCTAAAAAATACATTATGGAAATCAAGCTTTCTAAAATTCCATAATCTACCGGACCCAATAGTCTACCCATTGATAAATGAAAGAGATAAGCGCCCAGGCTGGTAATTATTGAGCCGGCAAAAACAATAAAACTTCCTTTAAGAAACGGGCTATGACCAAGAAGTAATTTTATCTTATTAATCATAACTTACGATATCCAGTATCCTCTTAAAAAGAAAGCGGTAGAAACTATAAAGAGCAGACTAAAAATCACTAATAAAAACCGTCTCAAGAAAACATTTTTAAGCATGCCCAAAAAGATAAAACAGGGAAACAAAGTAAGAGCAAACCGCGGCAGAGATAAAAAAGTCCCCGAAAGGGTCGGAATAAAATAGGAAAAAGCGCTAAAAATAAGATAGGAAAATCTGACTTTTTTAACATAGGCAAGAATCAACAAAACGGCAAAAAAGCTTGCTGTTAAGAGTTCCAGCCAGACAGGAAAGTAGGAATAATAAAATCTCGTTTCCAGTATCATTTTCAGATAACGCCAAAAAACTTGATAAATAAGTATTATTCTTCCATTGGTTCCTCCAGCGACAAAAGCCGATTGAGCATGAATAAATATTAAGGGATCATGATACTTTTCATTTAAAAAAGCCGTATATTTTAAAAGTCCCAAAGGAATAAAAAATAAAGGAAGTAAAGAGATAAAGCTTTTTTTAAACGAAAACCCCTGGTGCTGCAGATACCATTCGTATATTAAGGCGGGAAAAATAAAAACGCCAACTATTCTGGTGTAAGAAGCCAAACCACCAAGGATACCCGCGATTAACCACTTCCCCTTTCTACCAGCATAAAAGCATCCCAAAAGAAGCATAAGAAAAAGGCTTTCTGAATAAACCATAGTTAAAAAAAACGAGGCTGGAAAAATAAGAAGAAAAATTATTGTTCTTTTGGCAGTCTTATCATCGTAATCAATAATTATCAACTTGTAAAAAACAAACAAAAAAATTAGTAAAGAAAAATTAGATATAAATAAACCAGCCAGCAAATCTTTACCTTTGAAAACCGGAGATAAAAACTTTATTAATTCCGGATAAAAAGGGAAAAAAGACTGTTCGTGTAAACCAAAGCCGTTTTTGACAATATTTAAATAATGAGAACCGTCAAAATTTGCCCGGTTCCAAAGAAAACGCGGATTAATTGGTTTCGAGCCGTCACTATAAGTAAACTGTTCTCTTAACGGCAATATTGAAGGGGAGATAAAAGTAATCAGTAAAATTGCTGACTGCCACAGAACAAATATTAAAAAGATAAATTTTAAGATATTTTTGTTGCTATCACTGGCTGTTTTTGAAAGATTATTTGTTTTCTCTCTCATTTTTTTTAAACCCAATCTTCTTCGATATGCTCACTTAAAGTTTTTTCCATCTCCCAATATTTAATATAAGCATTGGTTATATGAAGTCCTGAATAAAGGGCAAAAATAAAACCCGGAAAACCATCCAAAAAGCCCTTGTGTCTCAGATAAATTGAAAAAAATATTTTGTTTGGCTCCCAAAAAAAATATTTACAAAAACTAAAAAAATTAATTTTTAATTTTTCATTTTTCATTTCCAGGGCGGTAAGGGTGGAATAGCGGTTATCTTTGGTTAGGTATGAAGTAAATGAGCAGGTCGGTAAATGAATAAGATCATTTTTCAACCAACCAATTTCACCGTCCACTTTCATCTGTTCATGCACACTTTGACAGGGAAGAAAAGCTCTGCCTTTTTTAAAGAGTCTGACCACCGGATCGGGATACTGGCCGCCTTTTTTCATCCACTTACCCAAAAACATTTTTCTCCGCTTAAGCCAGTATGCCACCGTCCCGGACACCCCGTCTTGAATTACTGTTTTAATTTCTTCCGCTAAATCCGAGGGAACCACTTCATCGGCATCAAGAAGTAAAACCCAATCACCTTGGCATTCGTCAATCGCCTGTTGCTTATTTATGTGAAATATCGGCTTGTTTGTGGTAATAATCGCTTTTGCTCCAAAAGAACGGGCTATTTCCACTGTATTATCGGTTGAAGAACCATCAACGACTACAATTTCCTGAGCCAAATTTTTAATGCTTTCCAGGCACTCTTTAATGCTTAACCCTTCATTAAAGGTCGCGAGCGCCACTGAGAGCTTAATCTTCGGCAATTCTAAATGCTTCTGTTTTTCCATCTTTAAAATATATCCTCTCTACTATTTTAGCAGAATTGGGAATTTCTTCCGGAGTACCTACAATTAAGGCATTAGGTTCGACCTTAATCTTTGCCCAATCAAACTCTCCGAAATAGTATTTTCCAAATTGAGTTACGGTAGAAAACCCGTATTGATCTCTTGGGGTAAGGATAGCCTCCTTTTGAAAAACATTTGGAGGATATTTTAAGAAAAAGGCCAAAAGAATATATGGCTGATCATATTTCCCGGTAATATAAATTTTACCGTATTTATCTTGATTTAAAGAAAGATATTTACCCAGATCTCTAAATCCATCCTCCCAGGCTGAAGGATAAACTTGCGGGTAATGAACATAATATTGGTGAAGGTAATAACTAAAGTTCCAAGCTAATGTTAATATGACAAAGATAATCGTAGATTTGTATAAGACCAAAGGAATCCTTATTTTGAGCCACTCAAAACCACGATAAAGACCGTAACCCATTATTATTATCAAAGGAACAACCATATTTAAAGATCTAATAGCGTTAGGTGCTTGAAAAGTTAAAGCGGAAGCAACCGGAGCAACAAAAAGCCAGTATAAAATTACATTCCAACCAATTGGCTTTCTTTTAATTAAAAAGAAAAGTCCTAGAACCAGAAACGGTATTTCCGCTAAAAGAAACTGGCCCATTCCCGGCACTTTATTTCTCTGAATTTCGTCTCCGGAAATAAAAAGAAAATTACCGCTAAAATGTTTTAAATAGTTGTTGAGAAATTGAATCCCGTATTCTAAATATTGATTGTGTATAACCTTTACAAAAAAGGAGGAAGGGTTTGAATGTTGACCCCTTAGTTCGTTTGTCCGCCAAAGAGGACCTTTGTCGGCAAAAATACCTACCCCGGCAAAACGCGAGACACCGGCTTGCCCTCTCATAGAAAGCAAAAGAATGACAAAAGGAATCCCCCCTATAAATATTGCAGTAATAAGACTTTTGCGATTTACTAAAGAAAAAACATTTTTTCTAAAAAAAATAACTAACCCCAAAACTAAAAGCGGAGCAACTACTCTAGCGCTATGATAAGTCAGCATCGATAAAACAAAACTGACAGCGCTTAAGGAAAGAAAAATTCCTTTTTTAAAAGAAAGAAAAAATAAATATACTCCCAGAACCAAGAAAAAAGTAGCAGCGTTGGTTTCCCAACCTCCCCGGCTAAAATGAAGGTGCCAAGGACTAATAGCTAAAAGAAAAACAGTTATTAAAGCTAGCAATGAATTATTTTTTTCTTTTTCAAATAACTGTTTAGCTAGAAAATAAACTAGAACAACCGTTAAAGTACCTAAAATCGCCGAGGGAAATCTAACCGCCCATTCATTAAGCCCAAAAATTGCTACTGACGGTAAAACCAAATAAAAATACAGTCCGGGTTTGTAATCATTAAATGATTGAAAATTTATCGGCCAAGGGTGCCCAAATTCATCTTTACCGGTTTTAAGCAGGCTATAAGCATTGTAGCCAATCGCCGCCTCATCAGCATTAAGACCGGCCGGAAAATTATTAAGCGACCAAAGTCTTAAGACTAAAGCCAAAATAAAAACTATAAGAAGAAAAAATTTTGTTTTCATAAATTAATAATGCAGAAAATAAAGATCTAAAAAACGAATCAAAAAATATAAATTGGCCAATAAAATAATCGTTAAAAATTTTGGGGTTTTTATTAATGACAGGGCCCCTTTTGCCGAAAGAATAATTAACGGAAAAGATAAAAGCAAGGGATATAAAGTCAAGTTGCCGGTTAATGAAGCCGGTATTGGAAAAATTAGTAAAGAAATTAGTAAAAACTTTTCAAAAAATCTCTTATTTTTCAAAAATATTTCTTTTAACCCTAAGATAATAAAAATTATATCAGTCCAGTACATCATTCCCTGATAATTTAATGACTGCAACTTTATCGGCCAGATCCCTTTGTAAAATAAATAATCACCGGAAAACAGAAAAAAATAATTTTTTACAAAGACGATTGGGCTAACCGGGTTTATCTTTAGCCAGCCGCGCGAAAAAAGAAACGGCGATAAAACAATTAGCCAAGGACTAACAGCAAAAAATATTAATGAGATCTCGGCCAGAAGCAAATTAAATTTTCTAATAATTAAATAAATGAAGAAAAAGATCGCTATCTCAGCTATTACAGAAAGGGAGACGAATTCCAGGGACAGTTTTGCCCTAAGAACCAATGATAAAATAAGCAGTCCTAAAACAAATATTTTTTCTTTCACTTGTTTACTTTTTCCAAAATTTCAAAAACCGGTTTACCGTCGAGAAACTTTATTGTTTTTATCTTACTCCACCCACTGGGGAAATTTCCCGGACTAGTCACCATTAAGCAACGAGACCCAAAACTTAAGCAGGTAATTTCCTTCATTTTCCAATCATTGACAAAAGTAAATTTTTCAAAAGAATTCACCCAGTACCAATTGGCATGATAGTCCCATTTTTTCTCTTGAGAAAAAGACTGCGGATCCCATGGCCAATAAAAAGCAAAAAATTCATGCGGTTCCCCTAAACTCTTGGTAAAATAAATTTGATCATAATCAGCATATTTATCTTTTACAAAGGCAACGACTTCCTGATAACCATACTGCCAAACCCAAGAATAGACTTTGGGATAAATCTCTTGATAATCTTTCCACCATTTACCAAAACTGATTAAAACGGCAATTACTAAAATGGCTAAAATAAATTTTCCCTTAAAGTGTGATCGAGAACCAATTTTATCGGTTAACCAGGAAAGTCCCATGGCCGACAAAATCATCGGTGAAGGTAAAATTAATATGGTTCTTAAAACATGAGGCGCATCCTTGGTAATAGCAGAAGGAATAAATGCTAAAAAAAACCAAAGTACCAAAAATCTTCCGCCTGGTATTTTTCCAGATAAAAACATTAAGATACCAATCAATAAAAATGGGGTCGTAACCAAATACAAAAGTTCATGGTCAGGCAGAGAAAATTGATACTGGCTTCCTCCGCGAAAAAAAAGATACTTGGGCGAAAGATTACTGAAATAATTTTTAAAGGCGGAAGCAAAAAAGAAAGTCACTCGGTTAAAAGCTAGTTCTTTAAGGGGTTTAGGTAATTTTGAGTTGGTACGCTTTTCACTAATCTGGTTGACCGCTCCTTGATCTATTAAAGAAACTAAATTAAATCTGGCCTTACCGCTGTTGCCGATAAACTGTAAAATAAAAGGAGTTAACAACAACGCCAGAAAAACAATCGCAATGATTGATTTTTTTAAAAGCTTTTTTTTAAGAATAAAGAATAAAGTAATAATTATTAATATGGGAACCAAGACCCTGGCAGAGTTATAGGAATAGATTGATAACCCCCAAAAAAGAAAGGTAAAAAAAAGAGTTCTTAATTTTTGATTCTCCAACCAGCTAATAAAAAAATATATGCCAAGAGAAAACAAAAAAGCGCATAAATTTGCCTCTACGGCAATGCGCGAAAGAAAAAGACTCCAGGGTGAAACAGCAGTTAAAAAAGCGGCAAATAAAGAGGGTATTTCTTTTTGAGTTATTTTTTTAGTAATCAGGTAAGCCACAAAAACCAAACTCACTCCGGAAAGAACCGAAACCAGTCTAATTGCTAATAAATTTCTTCCTAAGGTCCAGATAAAAGGAATAGTCAGGTAAATATAAAGCGGTAATTTATAATCACCATACGCTCTGAAAATCAGCGGGAATTTTATCCCCCATTCATCTTTACCCGTTTTTAATATCGAATAAGCATTATAGCCATGAGAAACCTCGTCCCAGTTGAGAGATGGCGGATTGTTGGCTAACCGGTAAAAACGCAAAAAAAAAGCTAAACTGATAATGAAAACGAGAAGGGCATATTTTTTCATCTGTTCATGTTAAAATGAAACTGATAAATTATAACGAGTACTGACTAACTTTAGCAAATCTTTGACACACCAAATGAATATAATTTTAATTTTGTTAAAGGTCATTAATGTTGTTCTTTTCTTCTTCTTAGTCAAGAAATATTTTCACAAGTTTTTCACTACCATTTTTTTAACTATTTTATTTATTATCTCCCCCTGGCAAACCCAAATAAACCAAGAAAATATATTAATCGCTCTTTTTTTATCTATTCTTTTTTTTCTTATCGTCACTCATAAAAAAGACGCTCTAAATTTAAAATACCTTTTAATTGTCTTTTTGCTTCTTTTTTTACCTTCTCTTTTCCTAATAACTAATAAACTACCGCGTCGAAATAAATTTCAAGCTAAAAATACGCCATTAAGTCTTAACCAAGAAAGTATTGCTCACATTATTCATTACCAAAATATTCTTAACCCACTCAATCCGGTTTTTTCTCGTTTATACACGAATAAAGCTACGGAAATAGTAAAAAATTTAGAAATTAATTTTTTTGAAACATTTAATCTTAATTATTATTTCTTTGCCAACCATCCTTTAGAAAGAGTTGGAGTTAAAGAAACTGAAAAACTTTATAGCGGGCTTCTACCTCTTTTTATTTTAGGTCTTGTTTCTTTAAATTCGGTTCTCTTTCTACCAACTATTTTCTGGATTATAGTTGCAAGCCTTATAAGCAGTTTATTCAATAATCGAATTTACAATATTCAAATCTTACTTTTTGTTCCTTTCTTGCTCCTTATTGGTATTGGTTTAGAAAAAATTCTTAAGTTGCCTGTTTTATGGAAAAAAATAATTATTCTTGGACCAATTTTAATCTGGCTAATTGTTGAAATCATCGTTTTAGGATTAAATCAAAATCTCTACTTTTAATATGAAATTAAAATATAATAAATATCTTTGGTTCGCCATCGTAGGAATTCTTTTTATACTGGCTTTTACGATCAGATTTTACCAACTAAACAATCCTGATCATGGTTTCTATCTTGATGAAGCGGCAATTGGTTATAATGCCTACTCCATCTTAAAAACAGGCAAGGATGAATTCGGAAAGTCTTTTCCCCTTCTTTTTCGTTCCTTTACCGATTTTAAAGCGCCGCTTTACATTTATTTAACTGTCCTTCCTATAAAAATTCTGGGGCTTGGCATTTTTTCTACCCGTTTTATCTCCGCCTTTTCTGGCTCAATCGCCGTTATTTGTATTTATTTCTTATTAAAATTGATTACTAAAAACAATCGTCTTTTATCCTTTTTAACGGCCTTGGTCCTGACAATCGCCCCATGGCATGTTTTTTATAGCCGTGGAGCCTGGGAATCTAATTTAAGTTTTCTCCTATTGCTTGGGGCGACCTTGTTTTGTGTTTACGGTTTTACGACAAAGAGAAGACTATTTTTTCTTTTGGGTTCAATTTTTTTTGTTCTATCGACTTACGCTTATCACGGCCAGAGAATCGTTGCCCCATTAATTTTTGGTTTTTATCTTTTTTATTATCGAAAGTGGCTTTCAGAAAAGAAAAAGTTTTTAGTTTTTGGTTTTTTAGTTTTAGGATTGTTAACGATACCAATCTTAGCTGTTTCTTTGACTCCCGGCGGGCAATCTCGGGTCAAATCGCTTAGTATTTTTTCTCCACAGACAATTTTACCTTGGAAAAATCAAGAAGGTCAATCTAATAACCGAACTTTGACTATCTTAAGAAAATGGTTTGCGCTATACACGGCCTATTACTCTCCCAGGAATTTATTTTCTCCGGATCCGGCCGAAAAACAAAGATGGCTACCTGACTTAGCAACTTTTTATATATGGCAATTACCTTTTTATTTATTAGGTCTTATCTGGTTAATTACAAAAAAGAAATATGAAAGATTAAGGTCAATAATATGGCCGTGGTTCTTTTTTTCTCCCTTAGCGGCGTCGTTAACCGGAGATCCATTTTCAACTGTTAGGGCCCTACCTTTGGTTTTTCCTTTGTCAGTAATCATCGCCATCGGTATTTATGAATCAATTATTTTTGTTAAATCTAGAAATCTTAAAATAGCGTTTAGTGGAATATTGGTATTGTTGATTATTTGTTCTCTTATAAACCTGATGGTTCAGCTTTTTTACATCTTACCTTTTGAAAGAGCCAAATATTGGGAACTGGGTTACTCTCAATTGGGTAAAAGCTTATCATTCTTCCCAAATCAAAATATTGTAATCGACAACAGCCGGGGTGAAAGTTATATTCATGTTTTATTCTTTACGAAGTTTGATCCTGCTACTTACCAAAAAGAAGCCGGCTATCTGGAATTGCCGAATTATTATTATTCTTACAACCGGGTAAATAACAAAAAATTCGGTCAGTTTGAATATCGTTCAATCGATTGGGGAAAAGAGGAAAAAGAAGGAAATATCGTCGTCGGCGATGAGTTAATCTCGTCGCGGGAAAATATTTTAAATAACCCCCACCGGCAACTTTTTGGAGAAATTCTTTATCCGGATAAAACCGTGGCTTTCAGAATTATTAAGGCTGGCCTCCCATTCTATTAATTTTGGGAAGTATTTTCTTTGTCCTCTAAAGATGCAACTATTAAAAATCCTGTGGCGCCGTTTTTAAAATAAATGGTTTTAATTACTTTGGCCTTGTCTAGATCTTCGGGTGGAAGAGACCAGGGGCTACCGATAAATAAAGTGTTCTTTGAATACCTGTCTACTGGCCAATAAATCGGGCGAAAGGAAAAATTAAGGAAATCTGCAGAACCTTTATTTGGTTCCTTGTCGTGCAAAGGGTCAGTCTGCAAAAGCCAAGGGTCATATTTTCCATAAAAATATACATAAAGATGAGGAGTACTTACTGTAAACGGACCTTGGGTACCAAAGCTTGAGTCAATGATAATATTCTTATATTCTTTTTGATGATCCCAGGCGAACAAGGCCGCTTCTTTCATTCCATAACTCCAATATTCGGAAAACTGAATTGGATAGTGAACATAATATAAATCACAATAATAAACGAGGCTGACAATAAATAATAAAGGGGTCAGGCAAAAAAACAAAAGTTTCTTGGCAAGAGATATCCGAAAAAGTTTTAAAATAAAAACCGATAAACCAATTCCTACCAAAAACTGCAACATCGGAATTGTTGTTAAGTTTCTGAGAATATGTTGTTCATTGTTGGCAAGCGAAGCTGCCAATGGACCAATCAAAACCCAAAAAATTACTAGAATTAGTTCCTGCCTACCGAGTATTTTTTTATTGACAATAATCTGCCAAAGACCTAGTAATAAAAATGGCAATTCTATAAGGTACATCAAACCCACGTCGGGAAGTTTTATTGAACTTAAATTTACTCCCTCAAAAAAAATATAAGAAAAGTCAAAGTAATTAAGGTATCTTTTTGTCCAGAAGTTAAAAAGAGTTAAAAAATTATTATCAAAAATTTTGTTTAGAATTGTTCTTCTGCTATTATTTACGTTCAGTTGAGAATTTATTTCTATATCTTTTGAAATAAAGACGCTTTGGGTCCTAGTTCTTCCAAGAGGAGTAAGCATAATATAAACAAACGGGATAACTAAGAT
This sequence comes from uncultured Gammaproteobacteria bacterium, assembly GCA_964452885.1. Taxonomy (GTDB): domain Bacteria; phylum Patescibacteriota; class Microgenomatia; order UM-FILTER-40-11; family UM-FILTER-40-11; genus CAYVNK01. The sequence goes on along the minus strand of CAYVNK010000006.1, from coordinate 2,332 downwards.
CAAACCCAGTAAAATTCCTAAAATAATTCTTTTTTTTTCTTTAATAATGTTCTTAAAATAAATAATCGTTAAACCGAAAACCATAACCGGGGTAAACAAACGAGCTGAATGATAAGTGTAAAGAGAAAGACAGAAAAAAATTGCAGAGAGCCAATACAAATTCTTCTTTTCGTGAACCGACTTTAAAAATAACCAAACACCGATAATAATAAAAAATAGCGCAACTACTGATTCACTTGTCATTCGTGAAACTTGTAAATGCCAAGGAGATATCGACAGAGAAAACGAGCTAAGTAAAGCAATCAAATCGTTTTTGGAAATCTGTTTAATTAATAAAAAAGTAAACAAAATTGTTAAGGTTCCAAATAAAGCAACAGTAAATCTCGTTCCAAATTCATTTAGTCCGAAAACAGTAATTGCAGGAATCATCAAATACTCCAAAACGGGAGGTTTATAGTCTCCTATAGATCGGAAAGCCAAAGGGAAACTTTCACCCCATTGATCTTTTCCTGTTTTAAGAATTGAATATGAATCGTAACCAATACCTACTTCATCAATCGAAAGAGAGATCGGATAAGAAGCAAGTTTCCAAAATCTCAATAAACCCCCCAACAAAACTGTTAGAATCAGAAAAAATAAAATTACCTTTTTAGAATATTTCATTGCGTCTTTATTTCATTAACAGAAAATTTGCATTCATTTATGGAACTTACGGCAAATAAAAGAATATCATTATCTTTACTGTCTTTAATAGTCTTAACAACTTTATAACAAGCACCTCCTGTTGCAGAACCAATATATTTTTCTTCCTGAGGAGTTACGACAAAAAGATTCCTTTCACTGCCTTTAAATTTTACTTCTGTTAATTCCCCGGCTATAATTTTATCAACTTTATTCATCCATAAACGATAAGAAATACTGCTTTTGGTTAGTTGAAAAAAATATTTCTCCGGAGAATACTTTACAGAAAAAAGATATAAAGTAACCGGATCGGAAAAATATTTGTTAGTGATAAAAATATTATCAAAATCCGAATAATTATCTTGAATTACCGTTGCAACTTGATTAAATCCCAAAGACCATTTTTGAGAATAACGAAATGGTTCTTTAAAAATTGCATCTTTGTAAATATAAACCATGTTAAATAATAAAAATGGGGTTAATACCAAAAGAAATCTTTTAGGTAGTTTTTCAATACCCAACGCTACCAGAATTAAAATTACTGGTATGGAATAATAAAATTTAAGTTGATCAGGGCTCTTGCTCATTAGAGCGGACGGCAAAGATGAAGCAAACAACCAAACTAAAACAAACAAAGATAATGTGGATTTATTTTTAACTAAAAAAATCGTTCCGTAAATGGCTGGAATAATCAGAACTAAAAAAAAGGGTCCAAAATTTGACAACCCGTGAATTGGATCTTGATCACCAGAAGAAAAATAAAAACGAGGAACAAAATGTTCAAATACGTTACTGAATAACTTAACTAGCCAATATATTTTATTGTAAAATATCTTTCCGACAAGAGGATATCCTGATTTTATATCTTCTCCTCTCATCTGATTAATACCGTTAGAAATTCCGATATCATTAATCAAACTAAAATTATTATCCCTTAAACTATTGCCAAATTGTGGAAGTTTTGAATAATTAAAAAACAATGGCAAACAAAAAAGTACCAATAATAAAACGGTGGTAAATATTTTACTTTTTTTAATCAATAAAATACTTTTTACTTTAAAAATATTTTTTACATTTACAAAAAACAGAAGAATCAAAAATGAAAAGATAAAAATCCAGGCAGTTTTATCACTATATAGTGAAAGTGAAAATAAAATTAATGAAAACAAATAACCTAAATTTTTTGTTCCATCTCGTTTCAAAAAAAAATATAAGCCAAAAATAAAAAAAACAAAGCCTAAGCCTTCGGAATTAGCAGTCCTCGAAAGAAAAACCCCCCAAGGATTTATTGCCATCAAAAAAGCCAGCAAATATGGAAGGTTGCTATGCTCGTCATTTTTAAAAAGAATCTTTCCTAAAAGGAATATTCCGACGATAGACAAAACTCCGGCAATAGCAAAAGGAAGTCTAACTGTAAACTTAGACAAACCAGCAATTTTGACAAATGGCAAGATCAAATAAGTAGAAACTGGTAATTGATAATCTTGAGAGGAAACAAAAAGTAAAGGTCTTACTCTATTTAATTCATCTTTGCCCAAATTCGACAGTAAAAAAGCTCTGTACCCAAGAAGTGCTTCTTGGGGATAAAAGCCTTTGGGATAATCAGAAAGTGCAGTTATCCGAAAAGCTATTCCAATAAGCAATATCAATA
>CAYVNK010000005.1:6441-20997 GCA_964452885.1 uncultured Gammaproteobacteria bacterium | reverse complement strand
GATTGCTAAAACTATTAATTAATAAATTTGGTGCTAAATATTGACTATTACCCTACCATTTTTCAATTAGGTACGACTTTCATCAGAAATTAAAGGCCTCTTAAAAACGTATTGGGGATAATTTTTTGCATTTCTTTTTGAAAAATTTTCATCTGTTCTTCGGGAAAAGGCTTTAATTCCAAAAACTTTTTATCCAAAGTGTTTACCGGTCGGAATTGCTGCAAGAACCACTTAGTCTTCAGCCTGTCTGCCGGCAAGGCAACTTGTTTCGCCAGTTTTTTTAAATTGTTTAAATCATGAAGACCAGGCACCACTGTTGTTCTAAATTCATACTCTACCCCGCTCTCTAAAATTAATCTGACACTTTTTTTCACCCTCTCCACGATATTTTCATCTTTAACTCCTATAAATTTTAAATAGTTTGTAAAATCTCCCTTTAGGTCCATTGCCCAATAGTCTACGAGTTTCTCTCCCTGTAATTTTGTGACTATCTCTGGCCGGCTGCCATTGGTTTCCAACATTATCAAAAACCCCATTTTTTTTAATTTGCTTAAAAATTTACTTAATCCGGCTTGGAGTGTTGGTTCTCCGCCCGTTATCGCCACTGCCTCCACCCACTTCTTCCTTTTCCTCAGATCTGTGAGAATCTGCTTTTCATCAATCCGCGACAATCTTTTGGCCTTGTCAATATTGACAAGGCCGGCATTGTGACAAAAAGGGCAACGAAAATTACAACCCGGAGTAAAAATAACCGAAGAAATTTTCCCTGGCCATTCGATCAGGGAAGTTTTAACAAATCCTACAATCCGCATTTAATTTTTGACAACAAAAGTTTTCCGTTGTTTAAATTCCGCCTGCTTCCCATCGTTCCATTGCGAAACCGGACGAAGATAACCAACAATTCTGGAAAAAACTTCACAGGGCTGACGTTTTAATATTACTTTCTTGGGCATTTTCACCTCCTTTTTTGTTAATTTAATTTATTCAATAATAACCTTAAAACCTTCTTTTTCTAATTTATTTTTTTGTTCCGAAAGTTCAACATCGCATTTTGGACAAAATTGCTGTCCCCCCGCCAAGTATCCATGTTTCTCACAGATAGAGAAAGTCGGAGTAAAAGTAAAATAAGGCAGGTGAAACTTTTCGGCAATTTTTTTGACGGCCGTCTTTAAAGACTGGATATCAGGCAAACTTTCACCCAAAAAACCATGGAAAACCGTTCCGCCGGTATATTTACACTGAAGTTCGTCCTGATGGCTCAACGCTTCAAAAATATCCGTGGTGTGATCAACAGGCAATTGAGTTGAATTAGTGTAATAAGGTTCAGCTTTCTTATTCTTAACCGCTTCACTGTTTGCAAAGATAATATTCTGATACCTTTTTCTGTCTTCCCTCGCAAAACGGTACGAAGTACCTTCGGCAGGAGTTGCTTCCAAATTAAAAAGCTGATTTGTTTCCAGTTGATACTGACCAACTTTTTCTCTCATAAAATCTAAAATTTCCAGGGCAAATTCTTTGCCTTTTTTGGTGGCAATATTCTCTCCCAAAAAATTTAGACAAGCCTCGTTCATCCCCACCAAACCAATGGTATTAAAATGATTTTTCCAATATCCACCAAATCGTTTTTTGATTGCTTCCAAATAATAACGGGAATAAGGATAAAGGCCTTTATTGGTAAAATCTTCCAAAACTTTTCTTTTGATTATCAGGCTTTCTTTAGCCAAATCCATAAGATAAGCCAGTCTGTCTTTAAACTCTTTCTTGGTCTTTGTCAAATACCCTATTCTTGGCAGATTAATCGTAACAACCCCGATTGAATTGCCACACCAAGTTACTCTTCCGTTTCTCCTAACAAATACCGTGTGATTCTCAACTTCGCAGCAATATACTTTACCTTTATAGGAAACAACTTTTATATTGTTTTTTCTTAACCTGTAATGAATGGCTTTTTGCACTCCTAAAGTGTAAATATCGTTTGATTTTATTTTTCTGCCTTTTATTTCAGCTTCTCCGCCTTTTTCCAAGGTTATAGTTCCCAACCAACCAAGCTTTAAAATAATTTCCTGTAAATCATCTGCCAATCTCTTGGAAGATGTCCAATAGTTTATCTGACCAGTTGTTTTCCTTACGTGTCCATCCCCTTTTACCATCCAGTCGAATAAAATCTTTAACTGTCTTTTACTGAGAACTTTTATCTCTTTGGGAATAAACTTATCATATTTTTTACCGAACTGGTGCAAAAAAATCCACAATTGTTTATTGCAAATGACATAATTATTGTTTTCTTTAGTATAATTAAAAGGTAATCTATTTAAAACTGTTTCTATTTCTTTTCTTTTAATTTCGTTAACCTGTGTAATAAATGTCCTGTAACCGCGGTTTTGGGCAATTTTCTCGTTATCCGCAGATCCCTCAGCAATCCAAAATCCGAAAAACTTTAGCCACTCGTCCATCTTGATCTTAAGAGTATCTTTTAAAACTTTATAAGAAGTTTTCCCTTCATTTCCGTACTTCGTAAACTCGATCCTTGGCAAGAAAAACCATTGGGACTCTTTCCCTAACCAAATACCTTTTTTCGGAATACGCTGGTTGTTAGAATCAAAATCTTTTGCTTCTACAAATTTTCTTATACCACTACCAATCTGATCTACCACCATTTGATGATTTGGGGTAACCAGTAAATCTATTGATCTTGTTGAAAACTGGAACATATCTCCCTCGTAATCATATTCGAAAAGCTTAACTGGTTTATGTTCTTCAATCTTGTTCGTTTCGGTTAAAGTGAAGATTTCATCCTCTTTCGTCAATTGTTTAAAAAACTTCCATCCATCCTGAGTTAATATTTCGGTCTTTTCGTCATAACAACCGGTTAGCGGGTTGGCACCAAAAAGTCCGCCTCCTTTCCTGACTAACTCTTTATTATTGAGCCTCAAGCGGCAACACATACTCCTGACATCTTCCGGTTTCATATCGGAATTGACAAAATTGGAAAAATAAGGAATCCCGTATTTTCGAGTTGCCTCCCAGAGATTTTCTAAATAAGGATTTTCCCAATCAAAATCTTTGGTTATATTAATGGTTGGGATCGGAAAAGAAAAAACCCGACCTTGGGCGTCACCTTCCAGAAAAACTTCACCTAAGGCTTGGTTGAAAATATTGACTTCTTTCTGAAAATCACCGTAAGTCTTTTTTTGGCGCTCACCTCCAATAATTACCGGCTCTTTGGCCATGTCGCCGGGTATGACAAAATCTAAAGTGATATTAGAAAAAGGAGTGTTGCCTGTAATAAAAACCTTGCCTTTTCTTCTGGCAATTACTGTTTCATTTATTGTATGGGGGCACCAAATAATACCTTCGTAGTCAATTTGTTTAATTCTGGCGATAGAGGTTTCGGGGTGTAAAATTATTCTTAAAACAAAAAACTCTTTTTTCCCTATCGTCGGTTTTCTTGCCAAAACAGTAAATCCATATCCGCAATTGACTATTAATTGCTCAAGTCCGTCTAATACTTCTGTATCTGTCGTAGTCATTTTACATCCTTCAAAACCATCAGCTTTAAGGTAGGTTTCTAAAAAAAGTTTTGATTGATATCGGTCCATGTTAAGCAAAATTTCAGGCAGAAAATGAACATTTTCTTTGGTCCCAAACCACTCATGTATTTTTTTCGAACTGTCTGCAGACAACCTCGCCCGCCAAACACTGTTACCCAAAGAAGCGCTTTCATACTGATAATATTCAAGGTCAAAATGACTTAGTAAATTTCTTATTTCTTCGCAATTGGTTTTATTATTTTTAGATTGATAAATACTCACGCGATAACAACAGCGGTATTTGGTCGGTCTTTCAATTGTTCCTTCGCTGATTATCCAAGCCATCAATTTAATTTGTTCGTCGCTCAATTCAACTTTTTTATTGGTATTTTCTCCCGATAAAGGTATTATCAATGGGGATTTGAGTTTTATCGCTTCTTCTATTGGTTCAAGAATAAAGTTTTCAGTATTAAACTTTTTTCTTACCACGCGATGACCAGGAGAAAGGAGTTGATCTTGAATTCTGTTTTGTAAATTATACATTACTCCCTTATACTTTCTTTTAAACACTGAAGTAACTTCCTGAATTTCAATTTTCTTGTTATTTAAATTAAAAGTTTTTATCTTATCACCCTCTTTTACTTCCTGATAATTTCTCCACCCTTCGGCCGTTAATATTTCAGTATCTTCAGACAGACACTGAAACCCGACCCTGGTCGGAACATTCATATTAAACATAAACTCCTGCAGAGATTGTTTAACTTCTTTATAAGATAGCTTATCGTAAAAAATGAAAGGAGCCAGTAAAATGTCAAAATTGGAAACTGCTTGAGCACCGGCGATTTCTCCTTGAAGAGTGTAAATTAAATTGACCAATTGTCCTAAAGCGGTTCTCAGGTGTTTGGGCGGTTTACAACTAATCTTCCCCGGTACTCCGCTAAAACCCTTAAGCAAAAAATCCCGCAAATCCCAACCGCAGCAATAAACGGCCAAAATTGCCAAATCATGCAGGTGCAGATCCCCGCTTAAATGAGCCTCTTCCATTTCTTTAGAGTAGATTTGATTCAACCAAAAATTTGACGAAATCAAACTGGCGACATGGTTATTAAGCCCTTGAAGAGAATAAGTCATGTTGCTGTTTTCCTTAACCCGCCAATCCAGTTTATCAATATAGTTATGAACCAGTTCGTCACTGTCAATCAGGCTGTTAATATTTCTCAGTTTGCGGTGAAGTTCCCGGTAAAGGATAAAGGATTTGGCTACCGCGACCAGGCGGTTCTTAATTAAGATTTCTTCAACAACGTCTTGAATCTGTTCCACTTCCGGAACGGTGTGGCCGTCAAAACGCCCTTCCAAAATCTCGACCACTTGCCCGGTCATTTCTTCCGCCCTTTTTTGATCGGGCTCACCCACCGAGCGCATAGCTTTGACAATGGCCAGCAAAATCTTCTTTTCGTTAAAAGGGACAATTCGACCGTCCCTCTTTTTAATATTTTTAATCGATAACATCCGCTTTTTAACTGCCATTTTTTTATCTAAAACTAGCCTGCCCAGACTAGAATTTAATGAAGTGAAGACATTATTGCTTATCGAGTGGAAGGGCTGTCAACAGGCAACATGTGTATCAAAATAAATCAGTAATGGTGATTTAAGGCGATTTTTAGGGCAATTTTGCAACTAAAAAGGAAAATTTAAAATTTTTTAAAAGAAATTAAAAAGGAAAGAAGGTTAAATTTTTTGTTCAATTTTAGATTACTGCGGCTTTTTCCTGAAGACTTTTTAAGAATTTCAACAGGTCGTCAATCGCCGGCTTAACATCGGGGCTGGCCTTTTCCTTTAATTCCAAAAGCACTTCCTCGTATTTCAAAGAGGCGGTCCTCAGGGTTTCACCGAAAGTCGACAACTGGCCACTTTTGATTTTCTTTTCCTTCTCGGCCTCAAGAATTGCCCTTTCAAAATACTTTTCTCCCTTAAGAATGGTGGAAACCCCCAAACTCACTTTGTTACCGTCAATTAAAGCTTTACCTGCCCCCAGCCTTTTGTCGGCATAAAGTAAAAAAAGTTTGGCGCGGCTTCCCGACCCTGTGGTCAACCACTCCCAAATCCGGTCACGCACCATTTTAAACCGGTATAAAGGGTTGTCAGGCAAAATCCCGGGGTAAGCCAGAAAATAACTGCTTTGGGGTTTCGAGGAAACGCTGGCTTCGGGAGAAGGAACCGGACTAACGGCAAATTTTATGGTTGCCGCAGCCAAATTGGCGGTGGCAATTACCGTGGTTGCTCTAATGGAAACAAAAAGAATCGTCAAAGCCAGAACCAGAACCGCTCCTAAAAAAATTATTTTCTTAATCATTTGGCGAAACCAATTATACATCTTGGGGTAATTGCCTTGTCAAGACGAAGAAAACCCAAAGCCTTTAAATGACAAAATTCACGAGTTTACCCGGAACAAAGATAACTTTTTTAATAGTCTGTCCTTCCAAATATTTTTTTACCAAAGAGTTTTCTTTAGCTTCCTTTTCCACTTCATTTTGAGTTTTGCTTACCGCCGCAGGTATTTCGACCGTTCCCCTTAATTTTCCTCCAACCTGAACAGCCACCGTCACCGAATCTTCTTCAATTAATTTTGCCTCAAATTCGGGCCAGGCGGAATTATGAACCGAAAAAGAATTACCCAATTTCTGCCAAAGTTCTTCGGTAATAAACGGCGCAAAGGGGGCAAGAATTTGCAAAAACTTGCCGATGTCTTCTTTTGCCATTCCGGGAGAGCCCTGCCAGACATTGATAAACTCCATCATTGCCGCTACCGCGGTATTAAATTTCATTTCCGTAATATCTTCCCCAACTTTTTTAATCGTCCGATGCAATTTTCTGACTAAGTTTGTCTTTTCTCCACCGGTACTTTGTCCCTGAAAATCTCTTTCCACCAACAGCCGGACTCTTTTTAAGAAACGGTAACAGCCTTCCAGCGCTTCCTGCCTCCAAGCCATCGTCGATTCAAACGGTCCCATAAACATAAGGTATGTTCTTAGAGTATCAGACCCAAAAGCTTCCATTATTTCATCGGGATTAATGACATTTCCCCGGGATTTGCTCATTCGTTGTCCGTCGGAGCCTAAAATAACCCCGTGCGATAACCTTTTAAAATAAGGTTCGGGAATTTCTTTGGGCAAAACTCCCAAATCCCACAAAAATTGGTAGGTAAAACGGGAATATAAAAGATGCAAAGTATTATGCTCGTCTCCCCCGACATAAACATCCACCGGCAACCAATATTTTAGTAATTCCAAATTTTCAGAAAACAAATTAATTTGTAATTTTTGATTTTTGATTTTTGATTTTTGATTTCCGAGCATACTCGCTAGCGGATATGCGAGGTAGTACCAATCACTTCCCGCCCAATTGGGCATGGTGTCGGTTTCTCTTTTGGCCGGGCCCCCGCATTTTGGACAAGTTGTGTTAACCCAATCGGTAATCGCTGCCAGTGGCGATTCTCCGGTATCGGTCGGTTCATATTTTTCAACCTTTGGGAGCTCAACCGGCAAATCTTCCTCCGGCACTGGCACCTCACCGCATTTATCGCAAAAAATAATCGGAATCGGTTCTCCCCAATAATGCTGCCGGGAAAAAATCCAATCCCTTAAATGATAAGAAACAGCTTTTTTACCAATTCCCTTTTTCTTAAGCCAAGTAGTTGCTTTTTTAATCGCTTCGTTAGGAATCATCCCGTTCCATTCAGGACTATTAATGGTAATTCCTTTCTCAACTTCAACATAGGCTTTCTCATCAAAATTCCATTTACCCGCCATAGTCGCGTCTAACGCGACGGAGGCGGGCTCTTCTTTTGGTACTATTACCGGTATAATTGGCAAGTTAAATTTCTTCGCAAAAGCAAAATCCCTTTCGTCATGAGCCGGTACCGCCATAATTGCTCCCGTCCCATAGCTTGCCAAAACAAAATCGGAAATCCAAACGGGAATTTCCTTTTGAGTAACCGGGTTAACGGCATAAAGCCCGGAAAAAACGCCAGTTTTTTCTTTTGAGAGTTCCGTTCTTTCCATTTCCGATTTCTTTTGGGAATTTTCTACATATTTTTTAATTTCCCCCAAGTTTCCCGAGCCTCCCGTCTCCCTCTTTAAAAGTTTCTCAACCAATTCATGTTCGGGGGAGATTACCATAAAAGTCGCCCCATAAAGTGTATCCGGCCGAGTTGTAAACACCTCAATTGCGAATTGCGAATTGCGAATTGCGAATTTTATCTCAGCTCCTTCAGATCTGCCGATCCAGTTGATTTGCGCCGCTTTTACTTTCTCAATAAATGCCGTCTTTTTCAATCCTTCAATTAGTCGATCAGCATAAGCCGTAATTTTTATCACCCACTGATTAATATTCCTTCTGGTTACTTCCGCCCCACACCTTTCGCATCTTCCCGCCACCACTTCCTCATTTGCCAAACCGATTTTGCATTTGGGACACCAATTGATGGGCATTTCTTTTTTATAAGCAAGCCCTTTTTTATACCACTGCAAAAAAATCCATTGGGTCCAGCAATAATATTTTGGGTCAGTCGTGGTAATCTCCCGCTCCCAGTCAATGGATAAACCCAGTCTTTTTGCCTGCACTTTGGAACGCCCGATATTCTCGGCCGTGGTAATCATCGGATTAATGCCGGTTTTAATGGCATAGTTTTCTGCCGGGAGGCCGAAAGCGTCCCACCCCATCGGGCACAAAACATTAAAGCCATTCATCCGATTAAACCGGGCCAAAACATCAGTCCCGGTAAAAGCAAAAGTATGGCCGATATGAAGCCGTTCTCCTGAAGGATAGGGAAATTCAAAAAGAATATATTTCTTGGGCTTGAAATCAAGGTCTATTGCCCGGAAAATATTTTCTTTTCCCCATTTGGCAATCCATTTTAATTCAATTTCTCGATGATTATACTTTCCTCCATCAACCTGTATCATGGGCATATTTTAGCACGATTACCCCAAGAAAAGAAGATTAAATTGACGAGAGAACACCCAAAGAAATAAGAATCACCAAAATAATTGCCCCTAAAATTGAAAAGCCGGCAAAACCGAAAACAAACCAGAGTAAACCGGAAAGACTTTTTTCTTTTAAACTTTCTTTTTGAGCCATAGATTGATTTTATACCCAACATACTCCAATTTGCATATTAAGAATAACTATGTTGGGTTCAAACTTAATTAAAATAATTACAAATTCCAGTTAATTAAGTTTATCACAAAAATTAATCCTTTATGACCTACATCGCTACAGCCACTTTTTGAAATAAAGTCTTAAAGCCAGTATACTTCACTCATGGCTCGTCGCAGAAGAAAAAACTTAAGGAAGAAAAATTTTTTCCGTTCAAAAAAATTTAAATGGCTGGCGGCAATTGCAGTCATTCTCTTTGTCGTTTTTTATCTTCTCATTCTTAAGGACTTGCCCTCCCCGACCAAGCTTTCCTCCCCCAACTCGTTTCCCCTCTCGACCAAAATTTACGACCGCAACGGTAAACTTCTTTATGATATTTTTGTGGAAAAGAACCGGACGCCAATTAAACTTTCCGAACTGCCCGTCTATGTAAAAAATGCCACTTTGGCCAGTGAAGACAAAGACTTTTACAAACACGGCGGTTTTGCTATTCGCGGAATAGTGAGGGCGGCTATTAATATTGTTTTCCGGCAAAAACTTCAAGGGGGTTCCACCATCACCCAACAGTTGGCCAAAAATGCTTTACTTTCCCAGGAAAGAACCATCCGCCGGAAAATCCGGGAGGCAATTTTGACTATCGCAATTGAAACACTTTATTCAAAAGACAAAATTTTAGAAATGTACCTAAACCAAATCCCCTATGGCGGAACTGCCTACGGCATCGGTACTGCCAGTCAAACATATTTCGGCAAAACTGCCGACAAACTGACCCTGGCGGAAGCGGCTCTCTTGGCCGGATTACCGGCTTCGCCTACCCGCTACTCTCCTTTTGGCGCTCATCCGGAACTGGCCAAACAAAGACAGGAATATGTTTTAGAGGAAATGGTTAAGGATAAATTTATTAAAAACGAGGAGGCAGAAACTGCCAAAAATAAACCGCTGGTCTATACCGTCCATGGTCAAGGAATCAAAGCTCCCCATTTTGTGATGTATGTTAAAGATCAACTGGTGGAAAAATACGGGCAAAAAACCGTGGATGAAGGAGGTTTAAGAGTAACTACCACTCTTGATTTAGAGATCCAAGAACTGGCGCAAATCACGGTTGCTTCCGAAGTAGCCAAACTGCAAAAAGAAAAGGTTTCTAATGGCGCCGCTTTGGTCACCGATCCAAAAACTGGTGAGATTTTAGCGATGGTGGGCTCAAAAGACTACTTTGCTAAAGATATTGACGGTAATGTCAACGTCACTACCTCTTCGCGCCAACCCGGCTCCTCCATCAAGCCGATTAATTATGCTTTAGCTTTTGAGAAAAAAATCCTCACTCCGGCTAGTTTAATTTTGGATATTCCGACCTGCTTTAAGGTTCTGGGGCAAAAAATTTATTGTCCGGATAATTACGACCGGCAATTCCATGGCGCCGTCCAGGCAAGGTTTGCTTTGGGAAACTCCTACAATGTCCCGGCGGTCAAAACCTTGGCTCTAAATGGGCTAGATGATTTTGTCGCTACCGCTTCTGCCATGGGAATCACTACTTTTAAAGATCCAAAGGATTACGGGCTTTCTTTAACTCTTGGCGGCGGTGAAGTAAAAATGGTAGATATGGCAGTCGCTTTCGGTGTTTTTGCCAATGCAGGAACAAGACAAAATCTTTATGCTATCCAAAAAGTTGAAGATTATCATGGCAAAGTGTTAGAAGAACATCAGACCGAGGAAGCGCCTAGAATCATTTCTGCTGAGACAAGTTACTTAATTTCGCACATTCTTTTAGACAACAATGCCCGACAAACAATGTTCGGTCCCTCTTCATATTTAGTGGTCAGCAGTCACCCGGAAGTGTCCGTTAAAACCGGCACCACCAACGACAAAAAAGACAATTGGACGATTGGTTTTACCCCGTCGTACGTCGTGGCCGTTTGGGTAGGCAACAACGACAGCAAGTCAATGAGCGCGGTGGCTTCCGGCGTTACCGGCGCCTCCCCGATCTGGAACAAAATCTTCCGTTATATTTTGGAAAGAGATGACCAGAAAAACGGCAAAAATACCCAGGAATGGCCCGTTAAGCCGGAGGGTGTTACCGGCGCTTCGATTTGTTCCCTCTCCGGACTGGCTCCCGGCAATTCCGGCTGTCCCACCCGGTTTGAATACTTCCTGGAAGGAACAGTTCCTGTCGAAACCGAATCTCTCCAAAGACAAATTTTAATCAACAAAAGCACGAGTCAACCGGTTGAGCCGGGACAAAATATCCCGCCGGAAAATACGGAAATGCAACAGCATAATGCTCTTTCCGACCAAACCGGCTCGATTTTGTGTCTTGACTGCTCCGGCTCTGCCAGTGACGCAGCCGTCTTTAATACCGTTGATTTGAAAAAATAACGCTCTCTCGCTTGCCCAAAATACGTTCTGGCATTAGAATACGGCCATGAAGAAAAAAACAGGCAGTTTCTTGGGATACTTATTGGGAACTCTCGGTAAGCCCTTCTTCTATTTATTACTTCTAATCGCCGGATTTTTTGATTTCATTTTTGGCTCCCTCTCTCAAGCCTCCCAAAAAATCCAAAAAATTAATCTTGCTCCTATCCGTCTTTTCAAACCAAAAAAAATTAAAACTTCTTTTAAGCTGATATTTTTCCTACTGGGGAACCTGGTTTCTCTGGTAATAATTTTATATTTTTCCTTCCTTGTTTTTAAAGACCTGCCTTCTCCAACCAAACTTTTGAACCGGCAGCAAAGTCTTTCGACCAAAATTTACGACCGGAATGGTGCTCTCCTTTACAAAATTTACCGCGGCAAAAATCGGACGCCAATTCTCTTAAAAAACTTGCCTGATTTTGTTATTCAAGCTACTATCGCCATTGAAGATAAAGATTTTTATCACCATAATGGTCTCTCTTTACGGGGAATTATCAGAGCTATTTACCAGAATCTTATTTTTGGGAAAAAAACCGGCGGCTCCACTATCACTCAACAATTGGTTAAAAATGCCCTGCTTTCCTCGGAAAAAACCTGGCGCCGTAAAATTAAAGAAGCGGTTTTAGCTCTTTTGGTGGAGAAAAAATATTCTAAAGACCAAATTCTGGAAATGTATTTTAATGAAGTAGGTTACGGCGGTTCCACTTACGGAATAGAAGAAGCAAGCCAGACTTATTTTGGCAAATCTGCCTCGGAATTAAATTTGGCTGAAGCCAGTTTATTGGCCGGATTACCCGCTTCACCTACCCAATTTTCCCCTTTCGGCCATATTCCCAAATTAGCCAAAGAACAGCAACTGACAGTTTTGAATCGCATGCAAGAGGACGGCTATTTGACTGAGATTCAAAAAGAAGAGGCATATCAACAAAAATTAAATTTTGCTCCTCAGGAGACAGAAATCTTCGCTCCGCATTTCGTCATGTACGTCAAGGAATTATTGGTTCAAAAATACGGCGAAAAGATGGTCGAAGAGGGAGGATTGGAAGTCCAAACCAGTTTGGATTTAAACATTCAAGAATCAGCTCAAAAAATTGTTAACGAAGAAATTAAAAAACTGGGTAATCTGCACATTACTAACGGTGCGGCTTTGGTCACCAATCCAAAAACTGGTGAGATTTTAGCGATGGTGGGCTCAAAAGACTACTTTGCTAAAGATATTGACGGTAATGTTAACGTCACTACCTCGCTCAGACAACCCGGTTCTTCTATTAAACCGGTTAATTATTCCATTGCTTTGGAAAATGGTTTTACTCCAGCTACTTTGATTGATGACTCGCCCATTGTCTATAAAGTTCCCGGTCAACCTCCTTACTCTCCCATAAACTATGACCGCCGCTTTCATGGAGAAGTTCCTTTGCGGATTACTCTCGGTTCTTCCTACAACGTTCCGGCAGTAAAAGTTTTGGCCGCTTTCGGCGTTAAAAAAATGATTGTCCGCGGGACGGAAATGGGAATTACTTCCTGGACCGATCCTTCCCGCTACGGTCTTTCTTTAACTTTAGGCGGCGGCGAAGTCAAAATGACAGATATGGCTGTTACCTATGGTGTTTTGGCTAATTTGGGAATTCGGGTTAATCTTAATCCCATACTGGAAGTAAAAAACAGTACTGGAAAAATTTTAGAAAAAAATCCCCAAGGAAAAGAAACTCCGGTTTTAAATCCCGGAACCGCTTTTTTACTCACCAATATTCTTGCCGATAATAATGCCCGAACTCCCGCTTTTGGCCCCAATTCCCAGCTTTTTATTCCCGACCGGCCGGTTGCGGTCAAAACCGGCACCACTCAAAACATGCGTGATAATTGGACCATTGGTTATACGCCCTCCCGGTTGACGGCAGTCTGGGTGGGTAATAATGATAATACCCCGATGAGTTATGTTGCTTCCGGTGTTACCGGCGCTTCCCCTATTTGGCGAAAAATTATGGACAGCCTGTTAAATAAAAAACCCAAAGAAGAATTTCCCAGACCGGAAGAAATTATTGAAGTGGAAATTTGTCAAGCTTCGGGGACGCTTCCTTGTCAGGGATGTCCTTCAATTAAAAAAGAATTTTTTATCAAAGGCACCGAGCCAAAATTCGCTTGCAACCCAAACCGATTTTTAAATCCAGAGCCAACACCAAATCGATAAATAATTGGGTGATGTATACTTAAGGGAAGAAATATGCCTAATGATTTTTTGGAAACTATTTTAACGCGTTTAAGCGTTCGACATTTTACAGGCAAGCCTGTTTCCTTTGATAATCTGGAGAAGATTTTAAAAGCAGGAATGTCAGCACCCTCAGCAGTCAATACTCAACCTTGGGCTTTTATTGTAGTAACCGAAAGAAAATTACTTGATCTGCTTTGCGAGGGTCTTAAGTACGCGAAAATGCTTGATAAAGCTGGTGCAGCAATTGCTGTTTGTGGAGTACCAGACAAGGACAGGGCTTATGCTAAAAAATTCTGGGTAATGGATTGTTGCGCCGCTACCGAAAATATTTTACTGGCAGTGCATGGTCTTGGTTTGGGAGCTGTTTGGACAGCCGTGTACCCGGATGAAGAAAAAATCAAGCTGGTAAGAGAAGTCCTGAAAATTCCTCAGGAAATTATTCCTTTAAATGTAATCCCCATTGGTGTTCCTGTCGGTGACGAAAAACCCAAAGACAAATTTAAAAAAGAAAATATTCATAGGGAAATTTGGTAAAGTACGACTTCAACTGCTAAATAATTGCTCCGTCTTCATACTATCATAATAACTTTATACTATTTTCATCCCCCAACCGCTCTTTTCTTTCTGGCTGAAAATAATCAAGGCATGAAAATCTTGATAAATCTTAACATCTGCCGGCAAATTCTTCTCAAAAAGATTTTCCAAGCAATTATAATCAAAATTTTCTGCCAATTCTTCTTTTTTCGCCAACCGCTTTGTATATTCGTCAATTACAAAACTGGGTTTATCCAAAGAATAAAGCAAAATGGTATCGGCCGTTTCCGGTCCGATACCATAAAGCGAAAGTAATTTTTCTTTAATAATTTTCAATTCATCCTTTAATAAGTTTTCGATATTACCGTAATTTTTAACAACAAAGGTACAGAGATCAAAAAGCCTTCTTGGCTTTGATTGATAAAATCCCGCAACTCGAACATAAGGAATTAACCTCTCTGAACTTTGAAGTTCAGAAATTTTTTTTAACGACAGTAGTCCTGTTTTTTTCAAATTTAAAATCGCTGTTTCCGCATTGTGCCAAGAAGTTCTTTGCGTTAAAATTGCCCCAAGAGCAATGATTTCTCTATCTCTAATAGTTTTCGACTTTTTACACCACTGCGGCCAATATTTTTCCGGTGAGCCATATTTCTGGAGTAAGTCTAAGTAAATTTGGTAAATTTTACTCTCCTTCATGGCTCGATTTTAGCACAGAAA
>CAYVNK010000005.1:0-6341 GCA_964452885.1 uncultured Gammaproteobacteria bacterium | reverse complement strand
TTCATAAATCTTTTTGGCAATTTCGGGAAGGGCTTTGCCGGCTTCAATTTCATTAGCGTTTTGAGACATAATGACCAAAATAAAAGGCTTTTTGGCAAAGACAATACCGGCATCGGAAACGACACCGATATCCGAACCGATTTTATGGGAAACTTTTATCCCCTTAGGAATCCCCGCGGGAATGCGGGTTTCCCAAATCGTGTTGGTGATAAAAGATAAAATTTCATCCCGGGATTTATCAGTAACCACTTTTTCCTGTAAAAGCTTCCGAAAAAGAAGCCCCATGTCTTCGGGAGTCGTAATATTATCATTAAAAGAAGTTTGTCTCATTCCCAAAAGATTAATAGTGTTTTGAATTTTTTCTCCGCCCAAAATTTTATTGGCAACAATATTAAAGGCGGTGTTGTCCGATTGTTCACCCATAAGTTTAGCCATTTCCCGGTAACTCACTTCTGATCCTTCCGGCCGGCCGATTAAAGAACCTGCTCCTCCCCGCCTATCCGCTGCTTGCAGTTTATAAATGGTGTCTAAATTAATTCTTCCCGCATCCGCTTCACGATAAAGAGTTAGAAGCGTCGGCATTTTAATTAAGGAAGCGGCCGTCATTTTTTCAAGACTGTTAATGGAAAAGGCGTCCCCTTTTTCCAAATCTCGAAAGTAAATCCCATATGTTCCCCGCAAGGGCTCGATAATTTGTTCAACCGCTTGACGCTCTTCTTCAAATTTGGGAGTGGGAGTGGCAATTGGAGTAGATAAATTATATTTTTGGGAAACAACGGTGGCTGGTTCTGTTAAACTCTTCAATAGTTTGGGAACCTCCCGATAAGAAATTGCCAGAGTGGTTAATAAAACCGTTCCCCCTAAAAGAAAAAGCAAGACAATTCTCGCCGTCCTTTTTTCCTTAGCGGTTTTGTTGCCACCAAGATTTTTCACTATATTCCTAATTTTCTCCATAAGGCTTTCGGTAAAAAATTTCCGGATTGGGCTGGCCAATAATTTTCCCGAAAATTAAGGCGTCCAAACCAAACCAGGATTTCTTTTCCAGTCCTTCCTGAGTAAAGCCGCATTTCTCATAAAAGATTTTGTTTTTCTCCGCCTGGGTCAAAAGCATTAATTTGTGCCCGCCTTCTCTAAGAATTTCTTCCTCCCAAGTCACCAGTAATTGCCGGCCGATTCCTTTCCTCCAAAATTCCCTTAAAACCCCCAGCCAGGGGCAGTAACTGACTCCCCCATACAGTTTCTCAAAAATTAAAAATCCGACAATCTGCCCTTCTTCCTCGGCCACCAGGATGGTGTATTCTTTTTTTGCCAGTTTTTCTTTTAAAACGCCGGGTTTAAAATCCTCCTCAATAATAAAATCAACCAGTTCTTGGGAATATTCGGGAAAGCCGTCGCCAATTACTTTAGCAAAAACAAGATGAAATTTTTCTATTTCGGGTCGGGAGAGTTTTCTTATTTTCACCTTAAAAAGTTATTTTTTCAATTCTTAATTTTTCTTTAGGCCAGAAACCCAAATCCCTGGTCTTAAGAATGCCTTTTTTGGCTCCGACTTGAGTAATCACGGAAGAGGCGTTGGCCGAAGCCAGCCAAAGAGAGTCTTCCAAACTCAAATTTTTGATAAACCCGGTCACCAGACCGGAGCCAAAAGCATCCCCGGCACCGGTGGTTTCCAGACGGGGCGAATCTTCAAAAATGCCTGAATGATACCAAGATGAGCTTTCTTTATCCCAGAGATAGGCGCCTCTCCGGTCATCGGTTATGACCACATATTTACAGGGTAAGGTCTGCGCTTTTATCAGTAATTCTTTTATCTCTTCCACTTTTCCCATCCCCAAAAGTTCTTCCATTTCTTCTTTGTTTACATTGAGTTGAGTTATTTTCGGCAGAAGCGAAATTAAAGATTCTTTTTGCGCCAGTTCTCTCCCTCCGGGATTCCAGGCAACTGGCTTACCTAAATCCGTCAGTTTTTTAACTACTTCTAAATTTCCTTCCAAAGAAGAAATATAAAACCATTTGCTATCCAACTCCTCCCATTTTATTTCTTCCATCTCCAACCTGGATTTTCCCCGGTAAATTAAAACCGTTCTTCCCCCGTCACCCGCCCATAAAATGGTGGAATAATCGGTATAACTGCCTTTTTGAACATCAAATAAATTATTACCGATATTTTCCTTGGCCAAATCGGTCAGAATTTTATTACCGGCAAAATCATCGCCTATTTGGGCAACACAACCGACCAAAAGGCCCTGCCGGCTAAAAGTTACCACCGAGTTTGTCGCCCCGCCACCCGACTCAAAGAAAATTTCGTCAACCTCAATTTTCGCCCCGTAGCGAACACAAATATTTTTATCAATTTCACTCTCGGAAACCTTCATTCCCGAAGACCTTAAAAAAACATCCAAAGTGGCCGTACCGAAAGAAACAACATCAAACA
Source organism: uncultured Gammaproteobacteria bacterium (assembly GCA_964452885.1). GTDB lineage: Bacteria > Patescibacteriota > Microgenomatia > UM-FILTER-40-11 > UM-FILTER-40-11 > CAYVNK01. The sequence continues at coordinate 3,907 of CAYVNK010000005.1, read as the reverse complement.
TTTTCTAATTTCTAATTTCTAAACAATTTTTACTCCCAAATAATATTAGCAGCTTTTCTGGCGATTACCAAAGGTTCTGATGACTGCCAAACATTTCTACCGACCGCTAAACCAATCGCTCCGGATTGCATTATTTCTTTAGTTTTTTCTAAGAAAACTTCTTCCGGTTCTTTTCCCCCGCCCATAACCACGACTTTAGTTTCTCCCGCGCTTTGAACTACCCATTTAAAACTGGCTACATCTCCGGTATAGCGGACTTTGACAATATCCGCTCCTAACTCTAAACCAACTCGTGCAGCATAAGCAATCACTTTCGGATCATTTTCATCTTTAATATTTCTTCCTCTCGGATACATCCAAGCAATCACCGGAATTCCTGCTTCTTCCGCTTCCTGCTCAATTTGTCCGAATTCTTTAATCATCATTGGCTCAAATTCGCTGCCAACATAAATAGTGTAACCCACCGCCAAAGCCCCGTAACTTAAAGCTTCTTTAACACTGCAAACTTGTGGAGAAAACGGATCTTCGTCTTTAATCAAACTGGTTTTACCATTAAGTTTAACAATCAAGGGTACTTTATACCCTGCCTTAAAATAATACTTTTCTGCAATGCCTTTTTGCAAAACCACTCCGGTAAAAAGACCGCAGTCGGCAATTTCTAAAATCTTTTTTGGATCAACATTTTCTTCATTAAAGTCCGTCGGTCCATGCTCCAGCCCTTGGTCATAAGCCAAAAATAAAGCCTTTCCTTGTTTGGTAATTTTTGATAAGTCCATAATAATCTATGGTATCACCTCGAACCCCGCTTTGGCAAAATGTTTATCAAATGAAAAAACTTCTTTAATTTCCAATCTTTTCATTAACGCAAAACTGGTGCAATCTGTAAAAGATAACTTAGATAAATCAAGCTTTCTAAACAACTCAAAAGCTTTTTTCTCATCTTCCAAACCGATTCTTTTCAAAATCACAATTTGACTATTTTGCGCTAAAAATTCAGCGAAAGAAATCGCTGTTTCCTTTCCTTTATTCGACCGTAAAAAAGTATAAACTTCATCTAAAATATAATTACTGGTTAAAAAAATTGTTTTCTTGTCAGTCTTGTCTAAAAATAAAGCCGCCCTCTCGTGAAATTCGTCGCCTTTTAAATAAAGAGCGATAAAAGCACTCGTGTCAATAAATATATTTGTCATGCTTAGTAGAGCCGTCTTTCGGTCCGCCGGAAACAGCTACTTTTTCTATTTCCCAAAAATCAGGGTATTTTTTAGAAGCATTTTGGGAAATTTCCACCGGATGATTAAATTGAGCCAAGGCTTCTCTTACCAACTGAGAAAAACTTTTTCCCGACGCTATCGCCATTTGCCTATAAGCAATTAAATCTTCTTTGGGTAAACGGATATTGGTAGTTACAAATTTATTCATAAATATAATAATATCATTGTATTATTGTATTGTCAATACAAAGGAGCAGCCCAACTTACTTCTGTTTTTACTAAAAAAATTCCCAATACTAACAAAGAAAAGGTGCAGGAAATTATTAATTGTTCATTTCACTAAATTCGGCGGCGTTTTCCTATTAAGCGCTTCCACAATATTTTTCCCCGCCATAATTGCCATTTCGTCTCGTACGGCTCGAACTGAGGAAGCAATATGCGGAGTTAAGACTACATTTGGCAATCCGCAAAGCTCGGGATTAATCAGGGGCTCGTATTCATAAACGTCCAAGGCGGCACCCGCCAATTTTCCCGACTTCAGGGCCTCCACTAAAGCGCCTTCGTCAACGACTCTCCCCCTGGAAGTATTAATTAAAAAGGAATGATCTTTCATTTTTTCTAAAGTTTCCGTATTAATCAGATGTTCCGTTTCTTTAGTTAAAGGCACATGAAGAGAAACAATATCCGATTCATAAAGTAAATTATCAAAACTCATATATTCCAAACCAAATTCTTTTTCTAAGCAGGAATCGCGAGTCCTTTTGTTATAAATTACCCTTAAACCCAAGGCTTTTCCCATCTTGGCAACCAAACAACCAATCCGCCCCAAACCGACAATTCCTAAGGTTTTCCCTTCCAAATTTTCTCCCAAAAAAATTTCCGGCCGCCAACCGCCAAAGTTTCCCTTGCGGGCAAACTCATCTCCTTCAACAATTCTTTTTAAAAGAGAAAGTATCAAAGCGATGGCAAACTCCGCCACTGCTTGAGAGGAAAGCGGGCTGGGAGTATTGGTCACCAAAATATTTCTTTCCTTAGCTGCCGCCATATCAATATTGTCAAAACCAACTCCATAATTGGCAATAATTTTTAAGTTTTTTCCAGCTTCTTTGATTATCTCGCGGTCAATTTTATCAAGAAGTAAACAAAGAATTCCGTCCGCCCCATGAACAAAATCTTTCAGTTCCAGGGGAGAGAGCAACCTTTCGCTGGGATTACCAACCACGGTAAAACCGGCATCTTCCAAAACATCGATGCCGACTCTGGGAATTTTGCTGGTAACGACAACTTTCATTTAAATTTTTTCAAACTCTTTAATAATATTTTCCGCGTTTAGCCCGTATTTATCAAGCAATTCCTGATAATTTCTGGCCGATTCGCCAAAAACATCGGGAATGCCCATAATTTTAATCGGGAGGGGAAATTTCTCCCCTAAAAATCCGGCGATCGTCGACCCTATTCCTCCGATAACCGAATGCTCCTCCAAGGTGATTACTCTGCCGGTCTTTTTAACCGACGACAAAATCGTTTCTTCATCCAAAGGTTTTATCGTTGAAAGATTAATTACTTCGGCATTAATTTTTTCGGCTGCTACTAAGGCTTCCGCCACGAGCGAGCCGCAGGCAATAATCGTTACTTTTTTCCCTTTTCTTAAGATACTGGCTCTACCAATTTCAAAATTATCTCCCTCTTTGGTGATAAACGGAGTTTCTGCCCGGGAAAGGCGCAGATAAACCGGACCTTCTTTTTTCGCCGCGGCCAAAACTGCTTTTCTGGTTTCCACCCCGTCCGCCGGGCAAACAACGGTCATTTCCGGCAGACTCAGCATTAAAGCCATATCCTCCACACTTTGGGCGCTGGCGCCATCGCCAGCATTGGAAAAGCCACAGTGAGAGCCAACCAGTTTGACATTAGCTTTGTTCTGACAAACCGAAACCCGCAGATGATCAAAACACCTGCCGGGAACAAAAACAGCAAATGAAGTGCAGAAAGGGATAAAGCCTTCCAAAGCTAAACCCGCCGCTATCCCAATCATATTGGCTTCCGCTACACCCACATTAAAAAATCTTTCCGGAAACTCACGAGCAAAATCGGTCAACCTAACCGAAGGCTCAACATCGGCCGTTAATGCCAAAACTTTAGGATTTGTCTTTCCTAATTGCAAAATTGCTTCGCCAAAAGCATCTCTCATTGATTTTTCCATGTTAAGAAAGTTCCTCCATTGCTTTCCGATATTCTTCTTCGCTTAAAGTACAAGCATGGTATCTCTCTTTGCTTTCCATAAAAGAAACGCCTTTCCCACGGATAGTTTTGCAAATGGCCACTTTAGGTTTATTTTTTCTTTCGTTAAAATTACTGAAAGTGGCAATTAAACGACTAAAATCATGACCTTGGGTTTGATAAACCTCCCAACCGAAAGAACGGTATTTCTCAACTAAGGGTTCTGTATTTAAAACTTTCATTGTTTCTCCACCGAGTTGCATACCGTTTTCGTCAATAACTAAATTTAAGTTCTCCATTTTATGATGACCGGCAAACATCACTGCTTCCCAATGCGAACCTTCATCCTGTTCTCCATCAGAGGATAAAACAACAACTTTTTCTTTTTCCTGCTTTATTCTCATCGCCAAAGCTTTTCCCACCCCCACTGAAAGTCCTTGGCCTAAAGATCCGGAAGAAGCTTCCACAAAATCGGCATG
>CAYVNK010000004.1:0-21316 GCA_964452885.1 uncultured Gammaproteobacteria bacterium | reverse complement strand
CATTTTACACCACTTTTCTCCATTATGATTAGGAAAATAATCGTTGTCAAGTCCCCAAACAGCCTCGGTAAAAAATCTTAAGCCTTCATGAAAAAACCTTAGAAAGAACCGGAAAATTATTGCGCCAGAATAAAGAGAGAGGCTCCGGAGGATTCCGCTTTGGCCAAGTTATCGGAAATTATCGTCGCCAACTTTTGCCAGCCGCTGCTATTATAAGCATAGATAACTGCACGGCTAAGGTCGGTTTTAAAAGAAACGGTGGCCTTGCCGGAAAATGAAGGAAAAACCGCATAAGGAAGGCTTTTGGCAATTACCCCCGGCGGCAGTTGGGCCAACAACCCGATACTCGAAGCAATCAGGTAAACAGAATTGGTGGGAAGGCTGGCTTTAAGCATAAAAACCCCGTCCCCGGTGGAAAAGCCGTCGGCGGCAGCTTCCTTTCCTTTTTGAATCCGGTAAGCGGTTTCATATTTTTCCCCGCCGACAAATTTGATGCTCAAGGCTCCCTCAGTGACATTTTCGTCATATTTATACTTGCAGGTTCCGGTGGTACAACTGGCGCTGCCGAAAAGAACTTTTTTGGAGTATTCAGTGGCCCCGTTTAAATCTACCGGAACTCCTCCTGTACTCACTCCGCGTTCAATTTTGCTTCCTTCAAAATCGGCAAAATAAGTAAGATCATAATCCAAACCTTTAGTGTCCTGGGGAATCTTTTTTATTTCCATAGTCACCCAATGGCGATCAGCGGTGGGCAACAAAGAAACATAAGGTCGTTCTTTGATTGATTGTTCAATCGGTTTAGTGGGAACAGGAGTTGGTTCTGCGTTAGGAAGAGTTTCGGTAGTCGTCTTTTTAAGACCGCAACCGCTTAAAAGCAGTGTCGTCACCAAAAGACTGATGAAAATAAAAACCTTCTTCACTTAAGTTTATTTTGAAAATAAGCAAGTAATTTGTCAACAGGCAGTCTTTCCTGTTTGGTGGTATCTCGATCGCGGACCGTTACCGTGCCGTCCTCGAGGGTTTGAAAATCGACGGTGACACACCAGGGGGTGCCGATTTCATCCTGAGAGAAATATCTTTTGCCGATATTTCCCCGATCATCCCAGGCGGTTTTTATGGTAAATTTTAAACTGTCGTAAATTTCTTTAGCTTTATTCACCAAATTTTCTTTATTTGCCAATAAAGGAAAAACCGCCACTTTATACGGGGCAACTTTAGGATTAAGTTTTAAAATCACTCTTTCTCCTTCTTTTCTATATGCGTCCAATAATAAAAATAAGAAAGTGCGGTCAACCCCACCGGAAGTTTCTATTATCTGCGGAATGAATGTCTCATTGGTTTCAAGGTCTTTATAACTCAAATCTTGTCCGGAATATTCACCGTGTCTAGATAAATCCCAATCTCCGCGCCAATGAATACCTTCCATTTCGCTACCGTCAAAGGGAGATGCCTGATATTGAATATCAAAAGCTTTCTTGGCGTAATGAGCTAATTTTTTATGTTCAAAAAAGACTAAATTTTCCGGATGATTAAATAGTCCTTGATACCAATCCATCCTTGCTTTTTTCCAATATTCAAACCACTTATCCATTTCTGAAGGATGACAAAACCATTGAAGATCCCATTGCTCAAATTCCCTTTGTCTAAACAAAAAATTTCCGGGAGTAACTTCATTTCGAAAAGCCTTTCCTATTTGACAAATTCCCAAAGGAATTTTTAATCTGGAAGATTGCCAGACATTTTTATAATCCAAATAAATTGTTTGACAGGCTTCACCGCGAAGATAAGTTTTGACTTTTTCTCCTTCTATCACTCCTAATTCAGTTGGAACAAGGATATTGTAATTACGGGGCTCGGTAAGTTCCCCCTTACAATCAGGACATTGGTTATCTTTTAAATCATCGGTCTTAAAACGATGGTGGCACTTTTTACATTCCGAAAGCGGATCAACAAAACTTTTGACGTGACCGGAAGCTTCCCATACTCTGGGATGAGTGATTATTGCTCCGTCAATTCCGACGATATTTTCGTGCTCCACCGTCATCCATTGCCACCAAAGTCTTTTAAGATTATTTTTCATTTCCACTCCCAGCGGACCATAATCATAAAAGCCTTGAAGACCGCCGTAAATTTCCGAGCCGGGAAAAACAAATCCGCGTCTTTTGCAAAGTGAAACCACTTTTTCCATCAAATCCATATTTTCAGTATACCAACACCAATATCAAAACTCAAAGATTAAAGATCAAATTTATAATTTCTAATTTCATTTACTCTGGCATCTTTTTAAAAAGTTTTTGCTTTTTAGTCCTCTTTCAATTATCTGTTCGATATATAAACAGACATTAAAGTTGGGCAAAAAAGCTTTTTGTTTTGGCCAAAAACCCAGCAGTTTTAGAAGATTGCCGCCGAAAGAATCTATCTGCGCTGAAAGTAAATTTTCTTCCGTTTCGTTTATTTTTTTTAAGGAAGAAACCAAAAATTCATAAACTTCTTTCTGCTCGCTGGCCTCGGCGGTCAGTTTATCCAAGATTTCACAAATTTCATAAGCCGCAGCCACTTTTTCTAAATTTTTCCGCCATCCGGAAAAAGTTTCTATTGTTTCCGCTTCAGTAAGAATATCCATTCCCCTGCCTTTGGCCGCCAGAAAAGAAATCATGTTAAAAATTTCCAAACTTCCTCCTTTTTTGGAAGTCACTCTTCTAACTCCTTTGGCTACAAAAGTCAGTTTGCCGTAGTGTTTAGTAAAAATCGTCACCAAACGGTCCGCTTCACCGAAGTTGCTTCTTTTAAGAACTACCCCTTCACTTTTGTATATGTTCATCTACCACTTAAGCTCTTTATCCGTTCTTAATTCAAATTCCTGTTTCTGGCCGTTAAAATCAACAGTCATATCGTATTTTTCCACCCCCGCCTGTTTTTGAATGAGCAGGCGGTAGGGAGTACCCTTTTCCACCTTAAAGGGCAATTTGTATTTAAAGGTAACTTTAGTGCTGCTTTGCGGACTTAAGGGATACTTGTCCCCGTAAAATGCTTCAAAAACGGTTTTCCCCAGTTCTTCGTAGACGTTGGGCTTGATCTCCGAACCGGTAACCTCAATAAGTTCACTACCCTTAGGGACATAAAGTCTGATCCAATCACGGTAAAGTCCATTAAGACAAAGGCCGCCCTTCTCCAGATTACAATTGGAAGGAGGATAGGGATTATTGTAGGTCACCTCAATTGTTTTGGTAATAGTTCCGTCGGCCGCCATTTCTATTTTTTCATTGATTTTTTGTTTAATAAAAAGGTTTGATTTGGCGCCGGCGAAATTGGCATCAACCAGCAGTTGGTAATCGCCGTTAAATTCTTTCACCCGACCGGCAAGATTAAAAGCCTCTACCGCTTTCTGGGCTTTTTCGTCAAAAAGATAAAATAAAACATGTTTTTCTTGAACCGCAGTTAAAACGACATTAACCAGCTCCCCGATTTTTGATTTGGGGCTGTTAAAAGCGTTGGCTAAAATGGAATTCATTAAAGGACCGATTACTGATTTCCGCGAAGTATTTAAAGCACTTAATGGCTTGTCGGCAATTTCTTCCAACCGGTAAACTACCTGCGGGCAGTTACAGCGCTTGTCAATTTCTGCCGAGAAATTGCCGAATTCCGGCACGCCAATTTGGCCCAAAACCTTTAAAAGCCCGGCCAACAGTTTGGTATCGACCGCAATTACGCCGTCCACTTTCTTTGCCCCGCGGATTTGGTTATTATAAATATTCATAAACGGCTCCATGGAAACGGCAAAATCGGGAGAAAGATTCATGTCCCGTAAATAAAAATAGGGAACGTTTTTGTGGAATTTCTTAATGGGGTCGGGTGCCGGAATTTTCTTGCCCCAGGCGGCATCCAGCGAATAGATATCTTCGGATAAAATGGGCGTAATTTTTCCCTTGTCAATTTTAAGAATTCCGTAGGCCGTCATAAAGCCTCCGGTGGGTCTTAACTCCGCATCGTTCTGAAAAAGAACAAAATAATATTTCGGAGTGTTAACCCCCATCAGGTCAGGAGCCACTTCCAGAAGCGGTTTGGCGTCGTTAACTAAAGAAGAAGCCTGATCAAGACCGGAAATGGCCGAAGTCAATATTTCCCGAATTTTAATCCCCTTGTAATCTTCCGGATACCGGCGGGGGTCAACCTGATCCATTTCCTTCCTGGCTGTTTCCAGTTCGGCGCCGATTTTATCGAGTTCCGGCCTGATTTTATCGAGTGTCGTCACCAGAAAAGTAACCCGATCCATGGTGGTTTTCCCGGAATCAGAAGCGGTCTTGTCTCCCCCCAAACCGATAATGTCGGCGTAGGGAACAATGGCTTCCACCACCAAATCAACCGCCCGCAGACCGGCAAAAGCGGCTTTCATTCCCCTTTGGCCGTCCTGATAATAATTCTTGGCAACGGGAACCGTTCCCAAGATTTTGTAGGAATCAATTTTTTTTTGCAGTTTCTCCAAATCGCGGCGGAGATTGGCCACCCCTTCCTTGATCTTGCCCAAATCCTGGCTTTTGATTGAAGTCTTTAAGTAGTTCAAATCATATTCCAAAGGGGCTTTCTCGGCCATAACCGATTTCACGGCCGAATAGCCGAAAAAAGCGCCTATAGCCAAGAAGATTAAGAAGACTCCTAAAACCAAAAATACCACGGAAATTTTTTTGGGTTTCTTTTCCGGTGGTTTTACTTCTTCATCCAAAGTGATTTTTTCAAAAGTTTGTGTCTGGGCAGTTTCCATTAAACCGCTCCTCTCCCGGTAATCATTGCTAACGGACTTTTAATTAAAATAATCAGATCATAAAAAATTGACTGTCTTCTCACATATTCGGCATCCATTTCAATTCTTTTGTCAAAATTTATTTCACTCCGGCCGGAAACTTGCCATTGGCCGGTTATTCCCGGCTTTACTTTCATCACTTCTTTCACCAATTTTTTAGTCTGAGGATATTTTTCCTGCTGTTCGGAGAGTTCAAACGGATAGTATGGTCTTGGTCCGACTAAACTCATGTCGCCAATTAAAACATTAATCAGTTGGGGAATCTCATCTATCGAATGCTTGCGGATAAATTTTCCCACTTTAGTTACCCGGGGGTCGTGATGAAGTTTGTAACTCGACTTTTTATATTCTTCCAGAAGCTTGGCAAACCTCGGATCAGTGTGCAGTAATTTGTGGGCATTGGGAATCATTGAGCGGAATTTTAGCAATCTAAATTCTTTCCCGTCTTTACCGACTCTTTTGGGGGTATCCGCCAAAATGGTTCCCGGTGACTCAATTTCAATGGCAATGATAGTAATGATCAACAAAGGAATAAAAATAATTATTGCAATAATCGAACAAACTATGTCCATAATTCTTTTTAATATATCGTAAAACATTATAAAAACTCTTTTTGATCTTTTTCTTTCAAGAGACTAACTATCTTTTTAACACCCTGCGATTTATCTTTCGCGCAAACCAAAATTGCGTCTTTGGTTTCTATTACCACCAAATCGCTTACACCAACCGTAGCCACCAATTTATCCTCAACTTCGATTAAACAATTTTTGGTATCGACTCCCAAATGTTGGCCGCCCTTGCCGAAAAGCTCCACCACGTTGCCGTTTTCGTCTTTTTCTTTCAAATCATAAGTTCCTTTCCAGTCGCCGATGTCGCTCCAGATAAAATTTCCCGGAACCATCAGCAGATTATCGGCCTTTTCCGCAATCGCCAAGTCAATCGGAGTATTCTCAATTATTTTTTCATAAGTATTGGCCAGTGTTTCTTTCTCTAATGAGGTGCCAATAGAAGCAGATATTTTTTCTAAAAAAGAAAAAATTTGCGGCGAAAATTTGGAAAAAGCCGTAAACACGGATTTTGCCGAAAAAGTATAAATCCCAGTATTCCAGTAAAAATTTCCTTTGGCGACAAACTCCTGGGCGGCCGGCAGGTCAGGCTTTTCCTTAAAAGAAGTTACTTTACAGACCTTACTTCCGGCTTTAAATATTTCCCCCGCTTCGATATAGCCCAGGCCGGTATGGGGAAAGAGGGGCTTTAGCCCCAAAACCACCAAATACTCTCCCTCACCGGCGGCTTGGGCGGCCAAATTCATGCTTTCGGCAAACAAATCATTTTCCTTAATCGCGGCATCAGACCAGAAATTCATAATTATTGCTTCCGGGTCAATCTTTCTAATATAGGCCGCGCCAACACCGATAGCTATGGCCGTGCCTTTGGCCGACGGTTCCGCGATAATATTTTGGGGAAGAATTTCTTTGCTTTGACTCAAAACCTCGTCAACATATTCAGAGGGAGTAATCACCAAAATCTTTGCGCTATCCGTCAGTAACTTAACTCTTTCTATTGTTTGGTTAAAGAGAGTGCTTTCGCCATAAAAATTAGGTAAAAATTGTTTGGGAGTATTTTTTCTGGACCGCGGCCAAAGCCTGGTACCGCTGCCTCCGCAAACAATTAAAGAGTATAAGTGTTCTTTAGAAACATTTGCCATTTTTCCTCAACTTTTTTCTTAAATTTTTTAATAAATTTTTCTTGACTAAATTTTTCTACCTGTTTCCGGCAGTCTTTGGATTTAAAATTACCAGGCTTAAACCGTTTAAGCGCTTCAACAAGGGAACTTCTGGTCTGTTTTTCAAAAAAAAGGCCGGTCTTTCCTTCGATAACCGTTTCTTTTGCCCCGCCCTTCTCAAAGGCAATTACCGGTTTGCCGCAAGCTTGAGCTTCGAGCGGGACAATACCAAAGTCTTCTTCTTGACAAAATATCACCGCCTGACAATTTTGATAGTAACTTAAAAGTTCTTTATCTGTCAACTGGCCCAAAAATTCAATGTTTTTTTTAGCCATTTTTTTTAGCCTTGACATCCCTCTCCCTATTCCTACAATTTTAAGCTTCCAGCCTAAAGCGTTAAATGCTTCTATCGCTAAATCAACTTTTTTATATTTCACCAACCTCGAAACAACCAAAAAGTATTTTTCCTTGATGTTTGAAAATTGTAAATTGAACCCTGCCTGCCGGCAGGCAGGAATTGTAAATTTGCGAGTGTTTACTGGCGGATAAATTACCTCGCTTTTTCTTTGATAATATTTTTCAATCCTATCGCTGACTGTCTCTGAAATGGCTAAGATTTCATCCGGTCTTTCGCTGGCGATAAGATCCCACTTTTTTAAATCTTTCAGCCAGGGCTCAGCAATTAAACCCAAAGGACTATTAAAATACTCTTCATAACCACTCCATAAATATCTGGTAGGAGTTAAACAGTAGCAAAGATGAAAAGTTTTAGGTTTGGTAATAATTCCCTTGGCGGCTTCACTGGTAACGGAAATTACCACATCATATTCATCAAAATTAAAACTTTCAAAAGCCAGCGGCATAAGCAACGGATAAATTTCATGGTTAGTTTTAGCCAAAGGAAATCTCTGCAAAAATGAAGGAATAACCCTAAAAACGCTGGCCCAGGGAGCGCTTCTGGAATGGTAGACAGAAGTATAAAGCGGCGCTTCCGGCCAAATTTTATGCAGGGCCAAAAGCACTCTTTCCGCCCCGCCAAATTTATTGACCCGATCGTAAACTAAAGCAACTTTCATCAAATTATTATTTATTAAATATTAAAAATTAACGAATTATTTATTCCCAATAAATCCGTTAATCCGTTAATTAATTAAATGGATTTTCTCTATAAAAATCAGGATTTAGACATTTAACCGCGTGCCCGAATTCCTGAATCCAGCCAAATTTAAAATCCAGATCTTTCACCATTTTCATTACTTGATCGTATTCGTCATGAGTTAAGCTGCGGTTAATTTCGGGAAACTTTCCGGCTTTGTAAGTCGGATTATACTGACTCATCAGGCTTAAGCAAATATTGTCGGAAATAGAACGGATAAATTTAAGGCATTTTTGAGTATTTTCCAAAAAACCCGGCAGAACCAAATGTCTGACTATCAAACCCTTTTTGGCAATTCCGTTTTTGTTGACAATTAAATCGCCGACTTGTTTTTGCATTGCCAAAATCGCTTTTTGAGCTTTTTGAGAATAATTTTTAACTCCCGAATATTTTTCACCCAGATTATCAAAAGAATATTTATAATCGGGCAAATAAATATCTACTGCTCCCAAATCTCCTAACTGCCTCAAAACACTTATTTCTTCATCTCCGTTACTGTTCCAAACCACCGGAATGGTTAACCCTTTTTTCCTGGCCAAAGGAATAATTTTTATTAAAAAGTAAGACCAAACGGTGGGTGAAACCAAATTAATATTGTTTATCCCTTTTCTTTGGAGTGCCAACATTATCTTCGCTACCTCTTCCACCCCATATTTTTTGCCGGCCACCGATCCTTGGGAAATCTGCCAGTTCTGGCAGAAAACACATTTTAAATTGCACCGACAAAAGAAAATCGTTCCCGAGCCTTTGGTACCGGAGATCGCTGGCTCTTCACCAAAGTGCAAACCTGACCAGGCAATTTGAATATTTTCCATTACCAGACCGAATTATATATCCGGATGGTCTGGGAAGCCATTTTTTGCCAAGAAAAGTTCTTAACTCTCTCCAGCCCTTTTTTTATTAGACTATTTTTTATTTTCTCATTCGAAATAACCTCATTTATTTTCTTGGCCATGTCCTCAGGGTTATGGGGGTTAAAATATTCGGTTGCCCCTTGGTATATTTCATGAAAAACCGGAACATCCGAACAAATAAGCGGCAAACTGTTGGCCATGGCTTCCAAGCCGGGCAAGCCAAAGCCTTCGGAAAGCGAAGGAAAGGTAAAAGCCAAAGCTTCCCGATAGAAACTACCCAATTCTTCATCGGGAACAAAGTCGGTCATTTTAATTAAATTTTCCGCTTTCATTTCCTTAATCTTACTTTGCAGTCTTTGCCAAAAAACATTGCGGCCGCAAATAATAACTAAAATAATTTTCGGAAACGATGGACGATGTTCTTGATTTAAAATTACTACCGCCTTGATTAGATTCTCAACATTTTTATGAGGATAAACACTGCCCACATATAATAAGAAAGGTTTTTCTATTTGGTATTTTTTAAAAATCTCTTTTTCCTGGTTTTGGATTTTTTGGTCAAAGCCTTCGTAAGTTACCTCAATTTTTTGTGGGTTAATTTTATATTCTTTAATTATTTCCTCCCTTACGAATCTACTTGGCGTGATTATTTTTTTAGCTCGCTTGACTGCCGAGGCAAAAACCAGTTTGTAACCGAAATATTTTAGCCAGTAAAGCCCGGCATTTTTCGTGGTTGTTTGCATTCCCTTCGATGTATGTTTAATTAAATCGTGAATCGTAACAATATATTTACCCCGATAAAAAATTGGCACATTGAAATGAGGAAAATGCATTAAATCGAGATTTTCTTTGTTAAGAATAGCGGGGAAAAATACCTGCTCTTTTAAAGAATAATGGGGAAAATCAGCGTTAATAATTTTGAATTTTGACTTGAAATTTTGATTTTTAAATTTTAACTTTTGAACTTCTTCAAAATCATTTCTTACGAATAAAACATATTCATTTATATTATCTTGTTTTAAAACTTCTTTCACTAAGTTTTCAACATACCGTCCAATCCCAGCGTGTTTTAATCCATACATTCGACAATCAATACCGATTTTCATTTTAAGAAAAGTAATATTTAATAATTCTAAAAGATCCTTTAATTTTAATGGCCAAAAGAACCAGAAAAGTGACGAAAGAAGGATATTGGTTCCGGTAAAATTTTTTATAAAAAATCTCCATGGCCTTAACGGAAGATTTTGCCACCTGCATCCGCGTTTCCCTGCTGGCGGGGCTGATTTTCCTTGATTCCTTGCGCAAGCCCGAGCTCCCGCCTTTGTAATGCCATAAAAGCGGCTCCGGATAAAACATTACCTTAAGCCCGGCTTTTTTAATCCGATAAAAATAATCCAAATCTTCGCCGTAGAAAAAATACTGCTCGTCCCACGGGCCGATTTTGTCGACGACCTCTTTTCTAACCATTAAAAAAGTGCCGAAACCGGCATCAATTTCATGAGGCTTGCTTAAATCTAAATAAAACCGGTGATACTGACCGAAAAAACGGCTTTGGGGGAAAAGCTTTTCCAGACCCAAAAAATAGGTTATTGATGCCCAAGGGGTGGGAAAACCGCGGTGACAATCCGGGTCCATGCCGCCGGAAACCAGCCTCGTATAGGGGGTCATTGCCCCGTATCGGCTATCGCTTTCCATAAAATCAATTGCTTTTTTAAAAGCCTCTGGAAAAACCATCGTATCCATGTTCAAAAAAAGCAGATATTGGCCCCGGGCCTCTTTTATCCCCAGATTGCATCCTCCGGCAAAACCCGTATTGGTAGAACTGGTAAGAACCTTTATCGCCAACTTTTCGTCTTCAACTGCTTTTTTTTCACTCTCAATAACTGCTATTGATTCGTCAGTCGAGGCATTGTCTACAAAAATTACTTCTACGGTTCCGGTGACATTCTTAACTGCTTTTGCCACCGAAAGTAAACAGTCTTTAATAAATTTCTGGGTGTTAAAGCTTAAAATAATGACGGAGAGCTCAATTTCTGCCACTGGCTACCTCCCGGTAAATTTTCTCCAAAGTTTTGGCAATACTTTGATAACTATATTTTTCTTCCACCAATTTTCTGGCTGCATTAGCTAAGCCTTGATAAATTTTATTATCTTTGATCAATAAAATGGTTTTTTCGGCAATTTCTGCCCAACTGTCGGCAATTAAAACCTCTTTCCCTTCTTCGGCTTCAATCCCTTCAATACCAACACTCGTAGTCACCACCGGTACCCCGGCGGCCATCGCCGCCAATATTTTAAGCCTAGTGCCTCCCGGCCCTTCAAGGGGGGCCACAAAAATTGTTGCCCGGCGATACGCTTCGACTACCCCCTGCATATCCGAATTATCAAGATCAATTATTTTTAAGCCGGGCGTTTGAAGATTGGCTAATTTAGCCAGGGCTCCTTGACCAACGATCCAACATTGGGCATTAGGAACTCTTTTCTTAATTATGGGAAAAACTTTTCGGGCCAGGTTTTCCGCCGCTTCCACATTCTGCATCCAATCGTAATTGGCCTGAAAGAAAATTGTCGGGTCTTTTTCGGGAATCCGCTTTTGCCAAACTGCCATCAAATCTTCCCCTGCCCCATTGGGAACAACATCAACCTCTAAACTTTTATCAAATGAGAGCATTTTTTCTTTGTCGGCCTGGGAAACGGCAATTACCCGGCTGGCTTTTTGCCAAAATTTCAGCTCCCAGAATTTTATTTTATAAACGTCAAGATATAAAAGCGGTTTAAGCAATGACTTCCAGATGGATTTTCCCGGACTTTCCACAAAATGCTGATAAACCTGAAATTCGATGGTCTGGTCCACCAAAATTATCGGAGTTTTAATTTGGGGAATATGGGGCATAACATAAAAAGTTTCCGCATGGACTAAATCATAGTTTTCTTTTTCCAGTTCTTCCGTCACTGCCTGCCTTTCCTCCGGGGATAAATTTCTTATCACCAAAAACGGATATTTGCTGAAACCCGTCCTTAAAATATTTTTAAGGGTCCAGGGTTTATTGGGCCGTTTAAAAACCATCACTTTTTTACAGTATTTTTCCAGTTCTCCCACATACTTTCTTTCTTCTTCCCTCTTAATCAGAGAAAAAAGAGTAATTTCATTCGTTTTAGCCAAATTTTTAATTAAATTATATGAACGGATTTGTCCGCCGGAAGAAGTAGGATACGGTAGATATGGCGTCAGCATCAAAATCTTCATATTTTAAAAATGATGTATTGGTTTGTTTCTTTTATTATAGGGAAGTTTTGAAGCATATATTTTCCAAAATCAGAGTGGCGATCAAATTTTGTGGTTACATAAACTGATCCTCCTAGACTAATTATCTTCTGAATAGTCTCCGAAGTATTGGGAAAGTTTGAAGCATAACCACCGCTCCAGCCAAAACGGTTAGTATTATATAAGAGAGTGGCATCATTACTATCCCCCGTCAAAACCAAAGCATTTTTGGGAACTAAATCATTAACCGCCGCCCCGGCTAAATCAACCCCGCCTTGAAGATTATAAAAGTCACGAATCTGATACCAGGAAAACGCCAGGGTAAAAACCAAACAGATTAAAAAAAGAATTACCCCCAAGGCACGATTAAAGTTCTCATGTTTTTCAAAAAGAAGAAAATTTGCCCCTTTAGCTAAAAAAATGCTTAAAATTGGCATCAGGGGAATTTGGTAATAATCATGGGTTACGTTTCCTGCGGCAAAGACAAAGATAAAAATTATAATTGACAGCAACCATAGATAAAAAAACCATCCTTCTTTTTTTACTTTGACTATTATGCCTAAAACCAGCAACGGTAAACCCCAATAGCCAAGGATCAACTCACCAATTCTTTTGGCAAAAATCCAATAAAAAAAAGCTCCTTTGAAACGAATGTTGTTCTCATTAAAAAGCCAAAGGCTGGCCGGTATTCCTTCAGGAAAATGTCCAATCCACCACCGCCATAAAATTAAAGGCAAAAAAGAAATAATTACCCAGAAATAAATTTTCGGCTGCAAAAAAGTTTTTATTCCATACTTCTTAAGAAATAAATATGCTAAGGGTAAAAGCAAAAACAAAGGAAAAGCTTTTTGAGAAAAAGACAGCATCGAAAGAAAAACAAAAAGAAAATACTGAATAGTTGAATTTGTTTCCAGCCATTTAACGGCAAGATACAGCATCGCCAAATTAAGAAAAATGATCATTGGTTCAGGTAAAACAGTCCTAGAATAAAAAATGTTGTAAGGAAAAACGGCAAAGAAAAAACCGGCAAGTAAACCGGTTTTCTTGCCAAAATATAACGAAACTAATAAATAAAGGAGAACTATTGAACCAAGGGAAAAAACTATTGATACTAATCGGGCATATTCTATTTTTATTCCACCGATCTTGTAGATAGCCGCTACAATACTGTTATAGATTGGCGGTTCGACCAAAAAAAGCCTTTTATCATTGGGGACTCCAGGATGAAGCGGAGTTTTGTTGTCGATTCTGGGAAGGAAAAAATTCCATCCTTCTTTCACAAAGTTCCTGGCTACCGCAGCGGTATCCGCCTGTCTCCAAGAATGATGGTCAGCCAGGAAAATATTTACTTTATATAAACGAAGTGCCAGTCCTAAAATTAAAACTGCCAGTAATAATAATTTGTATTTCATTTCATTATTAATTTGTCATATCAGTCTTTTCTGTCTCATTCAAATCAATTATTTTTAGTGCTATTCCCATCAAAATCCAGAAAAAAAAGGCAATTTTGGAGGCTTCCATAACATCAATAAAAGTTGCGTTCAGAAAAAAGCCAACCGCTGATCCCGAGATGCCAATGAGTAAAAGTTTTTCTTCTTTAGACTTGCTGGTAACCAAAAATTTATAAATTTTTCGGAAGAATTCCCAAATAACCGCCCAAAACGCGAGCGTCCCTAAGAGTCCCACCTCCCCCAGCATCCGCAAATAGTCATTGTCCGTGGCCAAGGTGATGGAAGAATATCCCGTTCCCAAAAGCGGATTTTTGGCTAGTGCGCGAAGCGCCCGCGGCCATTCGACCTTTAGCCTGATATCGGTAGAGCGGCTGGTGGCCATTTCTGTTGATTCAAAATATTCAGCGGAAGCGGTGGCAACTGGAGCCGGGGTTGGAGTAGGAGTGGGCGTTATTGTTGGCCTTATTTTCCCCGGCAACACCGGCGGCAACGAAATTTGCACTACGGGAATCGGAGTGGGTGTTAATGACGGAGCAACTGCAATTTCCGAAGGAGGAGTCTTAATCGTACCAGATAAAAAAGAAAGATTAATTTTAAAGGTAGCCGCATACCGCTGACCCAAATCAGCTGAAAAAATCATTCCCAGAAGGGAAACAATCAAGAAAGGAATTATCAATAATTTCTTCCGGCTGAGGAATAAAACCGTTATCATACTTAAAAGATAGGCTCCAAAAGAAACGCGGGAAGCGGTCAAAATCAAAATGTAATAACAAAGTATTCCTAAAAGAAAAACAATTACTTTAATAAACCACTTTTTTGATAATAAAAAGGCAACCAGCGTTAAGGGTAAAACCATTACCATATACGCGGCCAAATCGTAATGACCGGCAAAAGTGGAATTAACTCTCGCCCACCAGGTAAGTTTAAGAATCATCCCTTTGGAAAATTCCTTGTTCATGGTCGAAACCACCGGCCAACCAAAAAATTTCTGACCTAAAGCATAAATAATCACTGCAAAAGTAGCCACCAAAAGCATCCAGCCGTACGTTTTCAACTGCTTAATATTTTTTAGAGAATAATAAGCGACAAAAAATAAGGAAATATATTCAATTCTCCTCAGAAAGTGAAACAAGGCCACGTTAAGGGTAATGTTTTTAGTGATAAAAATTGCACTTAAAAGAGAAACCAGCCCAACGGCAAAAAAAAGAAAAATTAACTTGGAAAAATGGTTTTTAAAAATCGAAAAGTTTTTTTTAATGATTAAATTAAGAAAAAATAGTCCCACAATAATTGCCACGAAAATATCTTCCAGCCTGATACTGACATAGGTCCCGGAAACGCCCAAAAGCGGGAATTTGGGGTAAACGGGAATAAAAAACAGCAAAAATCCTATTCCTAAGTAGAAAAAATTGTCTTTAATTAATTTTAACAGCTTGGCCATATGTCTCTTTCAAATAAGCATCATTTTTCAAATAACCCAAGACTAACGCAGAAACTGCTTTTAATTTTAATATCACTTTTAAAATAAAAAGTTCGGTTTTAGTTTTATGGTTCCGGTAATAAATTAAAAGTCCCCGGTAGATACCCAGTATCGGATCTTTTTTACCGGTAGTCGAACTTCCTCTGCCCAAATGAATTATTTCAGCCTCGGTCAGACAGTAAGATCTAAACCCTGCTTCATGGGCACGGTAGAACCAATCGACTTCTTCCATATACATAAAGATTCTTTCATCCAAGCCGCCAATTTTGTCAAAAACCTCTCTCCTGGCAATAAAAGCGGCCCCCATCATCCAATCGGCAAAACCTGATTTTAAAGGAGCGTAACGAACGCTACCGCTTCCCCCGAAATGCTCTTTAAACAGCATGATTAAAACAACGTCCAAATTGGGAAAATGTCCACAGCTTTCTTGGAATGTCCCGTCCGTGTTTAAGAGCCTGGGGGCAACAGAGTCAACTTCCGGATGATTATCCAAATAGTCGATCAATTTAGAAATTGCCCCCGGCTTAACAATTGTATCCGAGTTAAGAAGCATAATGTATTTACCCTGGGCTTCTTTAATCCCTTGATTGTTTCCTTTAGTGAAACCAACATTTTCTTTATTTTGAATTAGTTTAACTTCGGAAAATTCTTTTTTAACCATTTCGGAACTGCCATCTTCCGAAGCATTGTCCACCACAATTATTTCTAACTTCCATTCTCTATCATCCACCTTCAATATACTATTAAGGCATTGCCTTAAAAGCTCTTTGGTATTCCAGGACAAAATAACGATGGAAAGTTTTATCTTTCTTTCTGCCATCTTTTTAAAATTCCCCTATATGAAAGGACAAGTAAATAAATTAAAATCAAAATTAGATAAAAAATTAAAATCCTTTGCCAGATTTTTGATTCTTGGTAATAAAGTGTAACCTTAAATTGATAGGTTTTTCCGTTAACCACTAAGATATTTTTTATTCTTCCACCCGGAGAAGTAAATGGATCGTTATTCCATTCAAATCCATTAATAAAGACCGACTCTCTTAAAGGATGAATTAATTCCTCAACATAAGTTGATTGCTGGGTATCCCTCAATACTTCCCTGATTCTTTCCGGTGGATGATTTAATTTATAAGTAATCAGGGGAATTCCTAAAAAAGGCGAGCGGGAGAAATAATCCTGATAGAAACGAACAACATCTTTTCTGGGCATATCGGTATAGTAAGCAGACACGTTGGCAATCTGAACAGTATCGCCAGGCTCTGTTGATTTAACCGCACCCGGTAAATCAGGAAAATTTTTGGGTACTGGAAGTAAAAGATAAAATGTCCCGATAAAAAAAGTAATAACAAAAAAAACTTTTTTAAATTTCATTATTGAAATAAGGCTGGCCGGCCAAGTAAGTAATGGGGGTCCTTTAATGTTCTTTCACCAATTTCTTTAGCCGGGACACCGCCAACAATTTTGAAAGGTTCCACATTTTTTGTAACTACCGCCCCCGCGGCCACCGCCGCTCCATCGCCAATTTTTACTCCGGGAAGAATTATTGCCCGCGGCCCAATAAAAACATAGTTCCCAATCTCTACTGGCGCAATTACCGCCCGAAAATGTTCAGAGGCCAAATCGTGCTCCGAATTATAAATAAGAACCTGACTGGCAATATCGGTATGGCTGCCGATTTTTAAAGTTGCCCTGCCGTCGAGAAATGAGTGGTCTCCAATAATGGTATCCTCTCCCAGGATTATCCCCGAAGGATTAAAAAAATTTGCCCACATGTGAATGGTCGAGCCTTTGCCTATCTTCATGCCGAAAAGCCGGTAAAAAAATCGCCGGCAGCAATGAAAAGGAATAAAACCAACCCACCTAAGAAGCATCAGACAAAACTCCAAAATAATTGCGTTTATTCTTCTTGTAATTTTTTTAAACATTTTTTAAGGTTTCCAGGACAACTTTTGCGCATTTTTCCCAGGAAAACTTTTCAACCTGGCTTAATCCCGCTTTGATTATCTCATTTCGCTCTTCCTTATTCAAACTCAAAACCTTAAGAATCGTCTGAGAAATATCATCCGCTCGATAAGGATTGCAGTAAAACGCCGCTTTCCCGCCTGCCTCGGGCAAACTGCCTTCACTTGAAGAAACTACCGGTACTCCCAAACTCATTGCCTCCAAAACCGGAATACCGAAGCCTTCGTATAAAGAAGGGAGGACAAAAACACCGGCTCCGGCAATTAAATAAGGTTTTTCCGCCTCATCAATAAAGCCGGTAAAAATCACCCGTTCTTCTAATTTTAATTCTTTAACTTTATTGAAAATCTCCTCATAAAGCCAACCTTTTTTACCGGCAATAACGAGGGTTATCGGTAATTGCCTGATCACTAATGCAAAGGCTTCTACTAATCTGACCAGGTTCTTTTTCGGCTGTAAAGTTCCCAAATAAAGTAAGTAATCACCTTCAAAGTTATATTTTTTATGGATATTTGATATTTGATATTTGATATTTGAATCAAATCTGTCAAATCCCGGATAGGCAATCTTAATTTTTTCTTCCGGATAATGATAAAATTTGACAATTTCGGACCGGGAAAATTCGGAAATGGTGATAATCCTTTTGGCTTTTCTGACCGAGTAATTCTCCCAATTTTTTAATTGGTAAAGATCACTCGCGGCGAATTGTTCGGGATGACGGTGGTGCCATAAATCCATCATGGAAATGACCGTCGGAAAAGGGGAAAAACGAGGGGCGTAATGGCTAGGGGAATAAAAAACAGCCAATTTTTCTTTTTGAGTAAATAATTTAACCGGAAGAGCTAGTTGGGTCCATAATTTACCCGGACCAAAAATCCGGTAATGCCATCGTTCGTTCTCTTTAGGTAAGTCAGGTAACGGATTTTCTTTTAAATATATTAGAAAAGAATCATCCTTATCTATCTCCGAAATAGATTTAAGGATATTAAAAGCAAATTGACCAATGCCTACCCTATTTTTTTGATTGGCTTCATTGCCGTCAATTCCAATCAGCATTATTTCCCTTTCTTGTCAATTTTATAAATAACGATATTCTTACTGGCCTCCCAGCGTCCGATTATTTTGCCGGGAGAAAACTCTTGAATTTCCATAATATTTGAGGTTAAGGGATCGGTCTTTCCTGTTTCGTCAATAACAAAAAGAATATTTGCCCGCCGGTAATCTTCGGGGTACCAGTCAAGGCCGCGTTTCTTGCCAAAAGTTTCCGTAAAATACCGGTAATCGACGCTGTTTCTATCCCAACGGTCAAGATCTCTTTGAATTGTCGCTAAATTAAATAATTCCTCTTTACTGATATTTTCACTGATAATTTTAGAAACAGCTTGCAAATCAGAAATACCCCTCCATCCTTGACTAAAAACAGTGGTATGCCGCCAGTGAAAAACAATAATCAATAAAAGAGCCACTAAAGAAATAATTCTTAAGGCCTTTTTTTCCCAGAAGATTTTTCCGATTAAACCAAAAAGCAGAATCGGCGCGGGAAAAAGATAAAGATAATAGAAAAAGAAAAATTTTCCACTATAAAGAAGAGTAACAAAAACTCCCCAAATAATCCAAACCCAAATCAAAATTAAGGGTAAAGATAACGAATTTTTAAACTTTTCTTTTCTAAAGATCTTAGAAAAAAAGTAAATACTAAAAATTAAAATAATAAAAAATATCGCCAGTCCCCACCACTGAAAAGATAGGGAAAAGGGTTTCTGGGCAACTACGGAAATTGGCTGAGAAAAAGAAAAGAGCTCTTTAAGTTTCCGGCCGAATTCTAACGGGGCTCCATAACCCAAAGTAATCTTTCCGGAAATTAAAATTACAAAAATCGCCACCAAAGAGGCAATAAATGATTCAAAAATATTGTTCATCCTTATCCCAAGATGATTGCCGTCAAAGAAAAAAACTTTTGCCTGACTGGTCAGAAAAAAGTTATGTCTTAACTCAAAGAGTAAAAGCGGAGAAATAAAGAAAAAAATTATGAGTAAGGCCCCAATGGCAGTTTTAATTTTCTTTTCTTTTACTAAACAGATTAACCACAAAACAAAAAAAAGCGGGGCTAAAGTCCAGACGCCAAAATGCAGACTTAGGCAGTAGCCATAAAACCCAAAAGCCAAAAGAAAGAATTTGTCTTTCTTTTCCTTAAAATATTGGTAAACAAAATAAAATGAAACTAAGATGAAAAACGGTAATGTGTTTGGGTTCCAAGCTCTTCTGGTCAACTCCACCACAATTGGGGAAACAGCAAATAATCCGGCGCTAAAAATTCCCGCCGGTTTGCCAAACAGCTTATTGGCAACAAAGTACACCAGAGGAACCGTTAAAACTCCAATTAAAGCCGAATAAAAATCAATACCAACCGGGTTTAAACGAAATAACCACAAAACAGGAGCAATCGTATAAAAATAAAAAGGTGGAAGATACATTCCCGGCAACGAAGTTTGAGTTCCAAGAAGTCTAAATTCCCGGTCAACAATCATCCTCTTTACGAATAATGCGTCTCTCGACTGATCGTAGGTAAAAAACTGCAATTTAAAAATATTGGAAAAACGCAAAAATACCGCAATCGCAATAACTATAAATAATATAATTAGTTCCCAGTTTTTCAAAAAAAACTTTTTCATAGTAATCCGTAATTCGTAATTCTTACTTGATCATTTTATATATTGTTTGTCCGGTATCGACTTTCCAGCTTTTCTCAATCTTTTTGGGCAAAAAAGCCTCGACTTCCATTCCTCCAAGTTTAAGAGGATTTTTTAAATCGCCTTCATCAACTAAGTATAAAACATTTGCTTCTTTGTAGTCGTCAGCATCCCAACCGGAAACAGGCAAACGGTAAAACGCTTCCAAAAAATACCGATATTCCAAGGCATTATGATCCCAGCGAGAAAGATCTTTTAAATTTGCCGCCACGGCAACCTTCTCACCAGAAAAAGAGTTTTTGGTAATAATTGAGCAAGCAGTCAAAAAAAATTCTTCTGTTTTTGTTTCATTTCTAAAACCTGCCGGGTAAAGCGCAATTATTGCCAATATAAAAGTAAAAACTATGGGAAAGAAAATATTATTGTGTTTTTTAAAATATTCAAAATAATTAAGAGACAGTAAAAGAAAAATAAAGGGAAATAAAAAAGTATAGTGGTAAAAATAAAAAGAGGTCGGTGGAAAAAGCAGTCTGATTGAAAAGCCAAATATTAAAAAAGCAATTATTATCTGGTATCTTCTCTCTTTTTTCCCCCTGAAAAGCAATACCAAGGAGGAAACAAAAATTAAAATCGCCATAAATATTTTCGTGTCCATTTGAAGTCTGGTTTTATCAAAGAGCAGGATATGAGAAGGATTTATAGTTAAGTTTTTAGATTGATTGAGGCCGGAAATTAAAGTAAGGGGCATCTTTAGGTAATCGAAAAACATAACTTTTCCTTTTTCAACCCCCAAAAAGCCTGGTGATAAGTTAGTTTGTTTTAAGGCAAATCCCATAATTCCTCGGGTATTAGGAAAATTATGCCTCAACTCAAAAATAAAAATTGGTGAAATCAAACAAAGAAAAACCAACAGGGATAATAACAAATTCCGGCTGATTTTTTTTAAAGCAAATTCCATAAAAAACATAAATAAAAGCAACGGTAAAAAGACTAAAACCGTATAGTGTAAATTTAAGGCCCAGGAAATTGAAAAGGCGGCCAAAATAAGATATTTGCCGCTCTTTTTGAAAAAATATCTTTCAAAAGACAAGGCGAACAAAAGAGTAAAAAAGTAAATCGTGTTCGGATTCCAGGCGTGTCTGGAAGCCTGTATCAAATATGGATTAAGAGAAAAAAGCAAAGAAGAAAATATAGCCGCTTTTGAACCGAACAAATCCCTGACCAAAAAATAAAAAACGGCAATAGCGGCTATTCCTAAAAAAGCGGTATAAATATCCGGGCCAATAAGATGAAAATTAAACAAGTAGAGAAATGGCGCCAGAGAATAGTAATAAAAAGGCGGTAAAGATACTCCAGGGGCCAAAACTGTCGGCCCAACTAAAGTTAATTTGTGATCAAGAAACATTCTTTCAATAATTATGAAGTCTCTTGCTTGGTCATAACTGAAAAATTGCCATTTTCCAATATTCAAAAAACGCAAAAAAGATGCTAAAACTAATACCAATACTAACCAAATCCATTGATTTTTTAAAAAAGGTTTCATGATTTTTTAAATTCAAAAAATTTTATAGAGATAAAATGAGGGGGTTTGGTCTTGGTAATTAATAATCTCAATTGGTTTTTGTTGAAATAATTGATAGCGGTTAAAGCTTTCCTTCAAATTTGCCGGTAAAGCTAAAAAGGAAATTTTATGGTCTTTCAAAAAAACCTGTAAATCATTTTCTGTCCGCGGTAGAGAAAAATAAAGATTTTCGGCTACCTGATAAAAGTTACTTTGCTCAACTGCAATTTTTTTTACGGTAAAATTATTAAGATTTTTGAAAAAGGCAGGTTGCCAAAAACCAAAATAAGAACGCGGATAATAATCCTCCCAAATCACCAACAAAGTTTGAAAATTTTCTTCTTTTTGGAAGTCAGCTAATTCTTTAAAACCA
>CAYVNK010000003.1:0-28466 GCA_964452885.1 uncultured Gammaproteobacteria bacterium | reverse complement strand
AAGGTTTTAAAGTTCATGGGCTGTGTCGCTGGCGTTCAAGGACAGAGAACATTGACCACATCAAAACCAAAATTCATTTGGTAGAAGGAGATCTATTGGATGCTCACTCACTTCAGCAATTGATGATGGATGTGCGGCCGACTCACATTTTTCATTTGGCCGCCCAGAGCTTCGTTCCTGCTTCCTGGACTTCGCCAGCAGTGACTTTGGAGATTAATGTTGTTGGTTCGTGTAATCTCTTTGAAGCAGTTCGCGCCGCCCAGCTTAGTCCAGTGATCCAAATTGCCTGTAGTAGTGAAGAGTATGGTTTGGTAAAGCCAAATGAAGTACCAATCAAAGAAACTAATCCCCTAAGGCCTCTTTCTCCATATGGAGTGTCAAAAATAGCGATGGATTATCTTGGTTATCAATATTTTAAAAGTTATAACATGAAGATTATCAGAACAAGAGGATTTAATCATACTGGTCCGCGTCGAGGAGATGTTTTTGCCGAGTCAACTTTTGCGAAGCAAATTGCCGAGGTTGAGAAGGGCAAAAAAGAGCCAGTTATCTACGTGGGCAACCTAGAAGCAAAACGTGATTACACTGATGTTCGCGATATGGTAAGGGGGTATTTTTTAGCCGTCGAGAAAGGAGAACCCGGTGAAGTTTACAATATTAGTAGCGGTAAAGCGAGAAAAATAGATGAGGTTTTACAAACACTTCTTTCTTTCAGTAGAGTTAAGGTAGAAATTAGGCAGGATCCCGCCAGGATGCGGCCGTCCGATGTGCCGATTCTTATAGGAGATAGTAATAAGTTTAGGAAGCGGACGGGTTGGAAAAATACCGTTACTTTTGAGCAAACAATGGAAGATTTATTGAATTATTGGAGGGAGAAAGTATGAAAGTTGTCAATATGTTGGCTACCTATAATGAAAAAGACAATGTTGGTCCGATGGTGGAAAAATTGGAGGAAATTGCCCAAAAAAGACCGGATGATGAATTTATAACTTTAGTGGTGGATAGCCATTCTCCTGACGGTACCGGTGAAATTGTTAAAAAATTAGCCGAGGAAAGAAAAAATCTCTTTTTGTTGGAAACACCGAGAGGTTTAGGGATTTCTCTTATTCAGGGCTTTAAGTATGCAGTCAAAGAACTAAAGGCCGATGTAGTGATTCCCAACGATTGTGATTTCCAATGGGATCCCGAGCTGATTCCGCAAATGTTGGAGAAAATTGACCAAGGCTATGATGTTGTTGTTCCGTCGCGGCACGCCAGAGGGGGAAGAGATAATTTTAATGCCTTTAGAAAATTGACCCATTTTGTTTCCAATACTTTGCTCAATTATTATTGGGCAGGGATTTGCGAAGTAAAAGATTTAGCGGGGAACTTTAAGGCGATTAGAGTGAAAAATGTTTTGGATAAAGTTAATTTTGACACGCTTAATGTCCGTGGTTTTGTTATCCAATCAACAATGATTTATGAACTTTCTAAAACCGGAACCAAATTTGTGGAAATTCCGGCAGTTTATGGTACCAGAAGAGCCGGTGAAAGCAAGGTGAGTTTTTCTTGGCAGTTTATTAAAGACATTATTGAAACTTTTAAAAACTCCACCAGAATCCGTTTTGAAAGATCGCCTAAGTTTTTTAAATTTATTAAATTCGGGATTGTCGGCGGAACCGGTTTTGTCATTAATTTTGTCGGTTTTCGACTTTTAAAAATTGCTTTTAAAAATTTTCCTTTGGATATCAGTGTTATTAATTTCATTGCCAATGCAGTCGCGGCAGAAATGGCCATTATTTCAAACTTTATCTGGAATAATATTTGGACTTTTGCCAAAGAAAAGATAACCTCGGTGGGGAAAATTCTTTTAAAGTTCCTGCAATTCAATTTAACCTCGGTGTTTTCCGGAATCTTGATTCCCTCAACCTTAATCGGAGTTTTAACCAAGCTTTTTGGCGATCGGTATTCTTCCTTGTATTTTGTGATGGTTATTTTTGGCATAACTATTCCTCTCAACTGGTTGATTTATAACCAGATAATCTGGAAGAAAAAGCCCTAACCTACAAGTACGGTGCCCAGTCGGCGACCGGGGCGGTATTGTGAGAGATAAAATTGATGGCAAAAAGATAAATCGCCGGTAAAATTATTAAAAGAGCAATCTTAAACTCTTTTTTCTGAATAAATTTATCAAAGGCGATTAAGGCAAAAGGAACTAATGGCAAACTATATCTGGCTAGATCCCGGTGGGCGATAAATAAAGTGACGCCGAAAAATATTCCCGCAAAACTGACCAGATCGTACAATTTCTGCTTATAGAGAAAAATTACGGCCAAGGCGCCGATTAA
Source organism: uncultured Gammaproteobacteria bacterium (assembly GCA_964452885.1). GTDB lineage: Bacteria > Patescibacteriota > Microgenomatia > UM-FILTER-40-11 > UM-FILTER-40-11 > CAYVNK01. Next base: position 26,139 of record CAYVNK010000003.1, on the reverse strand, counting down.
ATACTGCCAAACCATATCTTCCCGCCAAAAATCTCCCAGCCAACTTCGGTTCTGGGCAAAACTTTGAAAAGGCGGAAAAACTAAATGAAAATTATCACCGGAATGAAAATAAGCTAAAAAGTCGCCTGTTCTTAATTTGTAAAAGACAAAAACCGCCAGAGCGGAAAGGGGAATCAAGAGTAAGGGCAAAGTTGGCTTAATAAAATTATGAAAAATTTCCTTTATTTCCAATTTTCCATTTTTCTCTTTAAAAAGTTTATAGATTAAATAAATTTCGTATCCCGCAAACAAAAGAATGCCCGGACTTTTGGTAATTTGCGCCAAAGCGCCGAAAATTCCGGCCAGAATCAGGTCAAGCATAACATTTTTCTTTTTTGACCAAAGGTTGTTTGCTACCTGGTCAAAAGCGCTTTTGAAAAAATAGAAAGAAGCAAGAATAGCAAAAATAAAAAGCGGTTCCGGACTGCCGACGGCTTTAACCGTTACCCAACGGGCGGGAAAGATTAAAAATACTAAAGACAGCCAAAAAGGATTTTCCGATAGTTTAAATTTATAAAGGAATAGGTAAAAAGCCTGAACCGCAAGAATGGTGGCAAGAAGAGTGGAAATAAGCATGGCCGTCGGTCCTTTAAAAAAAAGATTAAGCCAGCTGATTGTCAGCGGATAACCCGGTAAATGGGCCGGATAATATTCCGGTGGAGTTGGCAGGGAAAAGTGGGAGGCAATAAAAGCCTTGTTATACCATGATTTAACAATTACCAGATAGTTTGGACCATCGTAATTTTTAAAAAGGGTATAAACTTCATTGTTTGGGCTAATTAGAGAAGGCAGCCAAATTGCCAGATTAACCAGTAAGGCCGCGATAATTAATAGAAGCAGGTCCTTTTTTATTCTCACTTAGTAAAATTATATCAAATATTAGTACTTCAAGCTACGAATGGCGGTTTGCCCTTCTTTTTGCTAAAATTATAATTATGGAAAAACTTACCGAGCTTTCCTTGTTCTTTCCCGCCTACAACGAAGAAGCTAATCTCAAAGAAACAGTGGAAAAGGCAATTCCGGTTTTGTCAAAAGTCGCCAATAAATTTGAGTTAATTATCGTTGATGACGGATCAAAAGACAGAACGGGAGAGATTGCGGATAAATTGGCCAAGAAGTATTCTTTTATTCGGGTAATTCACCATCGTTCAAACAAGGGATATGGTGAGGCATTAAAATCCGGGTTTTACAGCGCAAAATATGAATGGATTGTTTTTACCGATTCAGACGGACAGCTTGATTTTTCCGAAGTGGCAAAGTTAATTGAGGTAAAAAATGATGTCGATATTGTTGTCGGCTACCGGCTTGATCGTCAAGACTCTTTAGTTAGAAAACTTTTTGGTACGGGTTGGACTATGTTGGCTAATTTACTTTTAGGTACCAAGGTACGTGACGTTGATTGTGCTTTTAAATTGATCAATAAAAAGGTTATTGAAACAATTCCCCGCCTAGAGTCTACTCGCGGCGGAATGATTTCTCCGGAACTTTTGGGACGCGCCATAAAAGCCGGGTTTAAAATTAAAGAAGTTGGTGTTCACCATTTTTCCCGTACCAAAGGGAAACAATCCGGAGCGGAACTTAAAGTAATACTTAAATCATTTATTGATTTGGGAAAATTATGGTGGCAGATAAAATAAATAAAATAAAGAAGTGGATTAAAGAAAATAAATTTGAGTTTTGGTCGATAGCGGCAGTAGTGGCGGTTTCACTTTTCTTAAGGCTTTTCCGGATTTCATCATACATGACTTTTTTGGGGGATGAAGGCAGGGATGCTTTGGTCTGGTTAAGGATGACCCACGGCAAATTTACGCTTATCGGGCCGACTACTTCCATCGGCAACATGTATTTAGGGCCGCTTTACTATTATCTAATGCTCCCTTTTTACATTTTATTGGGAACGGTTGGTCCGTCTGTCGGAGTGGCTCTCTTTGCCGGAACAACCACTTTTCTTTTGTGGCTTTTTGGGCGGCAATGGTTTTCGGAAAAAGTTGGTTTACTATCGGCTTTTTTATATGCGATTTCACCGGTAGCAATTATTTTATCACGTTCCTCTTGGAACCCGAATGTCATGCCTTTTTTTGCCCTGCTTACAATTTGGGGAGTTTGGCAGTTTTGGCAAAAAAGCCGGTATTGGTGGCTTTTCTTAGTAGGAATAACGCTTTCTTTTGCCGTCCAGTCGCATTATCTCGGTTTACTTCTTGCCGGCGGGGTATTTATTTTCTGGATAATCAAATTTATTGGTTTGTTCAAGACCAAAAACCTGCCTGCCGGCAGGCAGGGTAAAGATCTCCCCCGGTTTTTGTTGATGAGCGGGCTTTGTGTCCTGGTTTTTGTTTCACTGACGATTCTTCCTTTGGTTTGGTTTGATTTAAGACACAACTTTATTAATTACCAGTCCTTTTATAAATTCTTTTCCGAAAGGCAAACCACCGTTAATCTTAAGCCCTATAAAGCAATTCCTCAAGTTTGGCCGCTCTGGCAGAATTTGGTGACTAGGTTGCTGACAGGGAAGGACGAAAAAGCCGGTTTATGGATTGCTCTGGTATTTGCTTTGGGGACAGTTACACTGACAGCGTCGGTGTTAAGAAAGGAAAAAAATAAAAAAAATCCCGCCCTTGTCCTGACAGTCGTTTTTCTGTTAACCGGGCTTTTGGGGATGGGGCTTTATAAACAGCATATTTATGACCATTATTTTGGTTTTTTATTTCCGGTAATTTTTTTATTGGCAGGAATAATTTTGGAAAAAGTTTGGCTGCTTTATAAAGTTGGTAAAATTGTTTCAATTCTTTTATTTATATTTTTAGTTACACTTTCAGTAGTTGAATCACCATTAAAGTATTCGCCTAACAATCAAATGAATCGAACAGCGGTTGTTGATAAAAAAATCATTGATGAATCAATGGGTAAACCATTTAATTTAGGAATGATCGCCAAACAAAATTATGATGCGGGCTATCGGTATTTTTTAGAGAAATGGGGGAAGAAAGCGGTTGATATTGATGCTCAAAAAATAAAGGAAACTATTACCGAGCAGCTTTTTGTGGTTTGTGAAGATAAGAAGTGTCAACCGCTTGGTCATCCCCAGGCGGAAATTGCCAATTTCGGTTGGTCAAAGATTAGTGATCAGTGGGAGTTTCCTTGGGGGACAAAACTTTTTAAACTAATCCGCTTTTAAATGAAAATTTTTTTAGCAAATTTTTTTAAAGAGATTTACAAACATAAATTAGAGTATTTTTTACTTTTTTTAATTTTATCTTTTTCGGCTTTCTTCCGCTTATTCCGTTTGGGACAACTTTTAGGATTTTGGTATGATCAAGGAAGAGATGCTTTAATTATTTGGGATCTTCTTCATTACCGTAAATTTTTTTTGATCGGCCCGGTTACCGGAATCGAAGGGATTTTTTTGGGTCCGTTTTATTATTATCTTTTGGCTCCATTCTATTGGTTGGGGAAGGGTAGTCCGGTGGTTGCCGCCGGCGGGCTTTCGTGGCTGACCGTAGGGGCGATTTTTTTGCTTTACTGGATAGGGAAAAAAATGTTTGGAGCCACAGTTGGATTGCTGGCGGCCTTTTTGTACGGCTTTTCTTATAATCTGGTAATTTTTTCTCGCTGGCTGGCAAATCCCAATCCTTTGCCGTTTTTTACTTTGCTGGTTTTAATTTTTTTATATAAATTTATAGAATCCCAAAATACAAAATACATAATACTATCTTCATTTTCGGTTGGTCTTTGCTTGCAGTTGGAGGCGGCTTCAGCCGTTTTTTTTCTACCGTCAATTTTAGTGATTTTAATTTGGCAGAGAAAAAAAATCAGCTTGAAAACTCTTTTTTGGTCTTTTTTTGCTTTTTTGATTACCTTGATTCCGCAAATTTATTTCAATTTTCGCCATCAGGGAATTTTAGTCGCCGCTTTTAAGAAATTTTTAGTCGAAGAAAAGAGTTTTAAACTTTCTTTCTCTCAAATAATCCATTTACGTCTTTTGACCTATTATGAGGTGTTTACCTCGAAGTTGATTCCTGGTCTGGATAAATTAAAACCATTAGTTTTAGCCTTGTTTTCCGCGCCTTTTTTTCTGTTTAGAAAAAAAATATTTTCCAAAGAAGGTAAATTTTTGCTGATTTGGCTTTTTGTTCCACTCTTGGGTTATGTTTTCCACCAAGGCAACCACGGCTATATTTGGGATTATTATTTTACGGGAATTACCCCTGCTTTTTTTCTTCTTTTTTCTTTAGGTTTATATTCTCTGGTTAAACGGGGTTTACCGGGGAAAGTCGTAGTTTGTGGTTTTTTGATTGCCTTTACCGTGTTTAATTTAAGGTCGATAAACAATTATTTGAAGACGGGCATCGGGATTACTTTAAGGGCACAAACAAAGGCAATTGACTGGATTTACGATCAAGCAAAAGGCAAGCCATTTAATACTGATTTTTATGTTCCGCCGCAGATATTTTATTCTTATTCGTATTTAATGAAATGGTATGGGAATGGAAAGTTCGGTTTTGAGCCAGAAACGAAACAAATTAAAGAGTTGTATACTTTATATGAACCAGACGGGGAACACCCACAGTTTTTAAATGCTTGGTTAAAGCGACAAAATAGTTTTAGTAAAGTGATTGAAGAATATTTTTGGGGCGACATAACGGTTCAAAAAAGAGAAAGGTTTAAGCTAAATGAGTGAAAATATTTTCCTTTCCATCGTTATTCCTTGCTATAATGAAAGTGAGAATTTAAAAAGGGAAGTTTTGACGGAGGTCAATGATTTTTTAGAGAAGCAGACTTTTTCTTGGGAAGTAATTATTTCTGACGATGGCTCAATTGATGATAGCCGGGAAATCGTAAAAAGCCAAATTAAAGGAAAAGAAAATTTTCGTTTGATTGAAAATGTTCACGGCGGAAAACCTTCGGCTGTTTGGGGCGGGATTCAAAAAGCTGTAGGTAAGTATGTTTTGTTTACGGATATGGATCAGTCTACGCCGATTGAGGAAACTTTAAAACTTCTGCCTTATTTTAAGGAATATGAAGTGGTTATTGGTTCGAGGGGAATGGAAAGGGAGAATTTTTCTTTTATAAGAAAATTGGGTTCCAATGTTTTTAGATTATTTAGACAGAATTTGATGCTTCGTCATCTTAAAGATACCCAATGTGGTTTTAAGGCTTTTCGGACAGATGTTGCCAAAAATATTTTTCCCAGGTTACAGTTTTTTAAGAAAGAGAAAAAGGTTACTGGCTGGAAGGTAACTTCATTTGATGTGGAACTTCTTTTTTTAGCAGAAAAGTTTGGTTACAAGATCAAAGAAGTTCCGGTTGAATGGAAAGATCGTGATATTTCTAAAGGAAAACAAAAAAGCTATCTTAAGGAATCAAAAGAGATGTTGATGCAGATATTTAGAGTGAAGCTTAACGATTTAAAAGGTTTGTATCATCTTTGATAATTGAAACTTAAAATTAATAAAATTGAGATATTAATTTCTGCAATCCTAATTTTAGGATTTCTTTTTACTCGTTTATTTCATTTAACTTCTTTTCCAATTTTTGCCGATGAGGCAATTTATATCAGGTGGGCGCAGGTGATGAGAGCCGAACCCTCTTTGAGGTTTTTGCCTCTTTCTGTCGGGTCGCCCCCATTTTTTATTTGGACGATAATGCCATTTTTGAAGATAATTGCCGATCCCTTATTTGCCGGCCGGTTATTGTCTGTATTTTGCGGTTTTGGTTCGATGTTGGGTTTGTTTATTGCGAGTCTTCTTCTTTTTAATAACAAAAGACTGGCTTATTTTTCGGCCATGTTTTATATAGTTGCTCCTTACTTTGTATTTTCCGAAAGACTGGCCTTAATCGATTCAATGCTTTCTTTACAGGGTATCTGGTTGGCTGTCTTGGTCATTCTATTGGCAAAAAAACCAAGACTTGATTTGTCCATTATCGCCGGAGTAATTTTAGGAATTAGTTTGATGACGAAATCTTTTGCCGTCTTTTTTTTAGTAACATTATTTTCAATATTTTTCTTAAAAAAATGGGACCTTAAAGACAGAAAATTAACTCTGATTGATTTTATCAAAATAATTTTATGGCTAATGTTAATTCTGACTATCGGTTATAGTATTTATAATTTTATTCTTCGTTTGGGCCCGAATTTTAATTTGATTAATTCAAGAAATGATATTGGTGTCTATTCTTTTAAAGAGATAATAAGACATCCCCTTGATCCTTTTATTCCGCATTTAAAAGATCTTCTTGATTGGCTGCCAAACTTAATCACCCCGATTATTTTTGGTCTTTCTCTATTGGGAATTGTGATTGGAATAAAAAAGAAAAGGGCAGCGACTTTCTTTTTAATACTTTGCTCTTTTGGGCCAATCTTAATTGAATCTTTTATTTCAAAAGTTTTTACCCCCAGATATCTATTATTTGCCATATGGCCGTTTATGGTTATGGCAGCCTATTCAGTGGAAACATTATTGACCCAACTTAAGGCAAAATCACAAAAATTGGTTTTTAAAATTATTTTGCCTCTCTTTTTGATATTACTTGCAACTATTCCTGCCATAAGATACGATTGGCTTTTACTGACTCACCCCGAAAAAAGCCCGCTTCCGCGAAATCTTCGTTCAGGACATTTAGAAGACTGGACTGCCGGTCAGGGTATCCCGGAAATTGTTACCTTTTTAAAAAATCGCCCTCCAGATAAAAAAATCTTAGTTGGCACTGAAGGTTATTTTGGTACCCTTCCTGATGGCTTACAAATATATTTTCAAAATGTTCCCAAGATTACCATTATCGGAATTGGTTTATATCCGGATAAAATACCGCAGCCTCTTTTAAACAGTTTAGTTGACCATGATGAAGTGTATTTAGTCATAAACGATGAAAGATTATCTTTTAATCCGGAAGCCCAAAATGTAACAGTGATCAACCATTACCCAAAAGCCAAAAGGCCAGATGGAACTTTTCAATCACTTCTTTTTATAAAGATCAATCACTGAGTTTTCTCCACCTCTTTTGTTTCTCCATTTTTGTTTCTCCACCTCGTAGGTGGAATACCCTTGACACCTCGTAGAATTGGTTATAAAGTTTATATATAGCAGGAAGAAAAACTGTTATAGCCACTGGATAAATTTATCACGTTTTTAATAGGGGTATTTCTTCTCAACCGACATTTTTTGACAATAGGGATTACCAAAGATTTCTAAATGCTGTGGTTTATTACCAGAATTGTAAGCCACCGATGAAACTTTCCCTTTTTTTAATTTCTTCGTATGAGAACAGAAAGAAATTCATTAGTGAAAGTTTATTGAAAAACGATTTTCTGGTGGACAACATTTGTTATTGTTTTATGCCAACTCACTTTCACTTTTTGTTGAAGCAATTAAAGGATGGGGGAATCTCACGTTTTATCAGTAATTTAATCAATAGTTATACCCGTTTTTTAAATACAAAACAGAAAAAGGAATGGTCCTTTTTTTCAGGGCAGGTTTAAGGCGGTTAGAATAGAGACCAATGAGCAACTTTTATATGTTTCCCGTTATATTCATCTAAATCCCCTTACTTCGTTTCTCCTTAAAAATGTTAACGATTTAAGTAATTATGTTTATTCGTCACTTCCGGAATATTTAGGAAAGGTTAATAGGGCAATATGTCAGAAAGATATAATTCTTGGCCAATACAAAACGAAAGAATCTTATTACAAATTTGTTTTAGATCAGGCCGATTACCAAAGAGAATTAGAATTTATCAAATATCTAATAGTGGAACAAGGTGGCGAACCTTTTTCACCTACGAGGTGGAAGAATATGTTGAGTATAAATAAGGTATAATCTTTTAAGGAATGAAAAGTAAACTAAAATATTTTTTTGTTGGCGCAGTTATTATTATTGCTTCTCTTTTAGCTTCTCGGGACCTTTTTAAGAAAGGATATTTTTCCATACACGATGATTTACAGGTTGGACGCTTGTATCAGATGGATTTATGTTTCCGTGACGGCCAATTTCCCTGCCGTTGGGTTCCTGATATGGGTTATGGTTACGGATACCCTTTGTTTAATTATTATCCGCCACTGCCGTATTATTTTGGTGAATTAGTTCATGCCCTGGGTTTTTCTTTCTTAGATTCCACCAAGGCAATGTTTATGGCCTCGATTTTTATTTCCGGAATACTAATGTTTTTATTCGGTAAAAAGCTTTGGGGTGGTTGGGGAGGATTGCTTTCGGCGGTACTTTACCTTTGGTCTCCTTATCACTCTGTGGATATCTATGTCCGTGGAGCAATGAACGAAGCTTGGTCATTGGCTTTTTTACCGGGAATTTATTGGGCGATTTATGAAATTATTGAAAATGATAAAAACAGAAAGAACAGAAAAAAGTTTATCTTTTACTTGGCATTATTTTTTGGTCTACTTTTACTTTCTCATAATTTAATGGCTTTCATTTTCGCCCCGACTTTTGCGGTTTTTTCTTTGCTTTTAATTTGGGTTAAAAAGAAAAATTTAAAAGAGAGTCTATTCAAATTAATTTTAGGGGGGATTTGGGGTTTCGGTTTGGCCGCTTTTTTTACCTTGCCGGTACTTCTAGAGACGAAATTTGTTCATGTGGAAACAATGCTCATGGGTTATTTTAATTATTTGGCGCATTTTGTTCCGATCGGAAAAATGCTTTTTACCCGTTTTTGGGGTTATGGTTCCAGCGGGTGGCTGCAGGAAACGGGAATGCCGTTTCAGGTTGGTCTTCCTCAATGGCCATTGGCGGTCTTGGTGACTTTAATAGCGGTAATTTTATTTTTCAAGAAAAAAATTTCCAAAAATCAAATAATAATTTTTTCTTTTTTCTTTTTTCTTTTTCTTTTTACCTTGTTTATGACCCATCCCCGGTCAGTCTTTATTTGGAAACTTTTTCCAATTTTAGATTTTTTACAATTTCCTTGGAGATTTTTAACCTTAGTGATCTTTTCTATTTCTGTTTTGGGCGGTGGGATCATTTATTTCTTTAAGAATAAGAAAACACAATTTATTTTATCTTTTATTTTAGTAATTGTGACGATTGTTCTTAATTACACCTTTTTCCGGGTTGAAAAAACAATCCCCATGACCGATAACCAAAAATTATTTTCCGCCAAAGGATGGAATAAATTGCAAACGGATGCCATTTTTGATTATTTGCCAATTTATGCCAAAGCTCCCCCTGGTGGTCCGGCGCCAGAAAAGCCGGAAATTAAATCAGGTACGGCCGCGATAACCGAAATTAGAAAAGGCACCGATTGGTCTTTGTTTAGTGTCGAAGTTTCAAAAGAGGCGAAAATTCAAATTCCTTTGTATGATTTTCCCGACTGGAAAGTTTGGGTTGATAAGAAAATTACTGCTCAAACCCATGATAATTTTTTAGGTTTGATTAACGTCGTAATCCCCCCGGGTATACACGAAGTTAACTTAAAGTTAACCAATACGTTGCCAAGAGTTTTAGGAAACTTAATCTCTTTGATTTCTTGGATCATTTTGGTTTTTTCTGCTGTTTTGCTTCTTAAAAAGAAAGAAAAATAATGAAACTCTCTGTTATTATTCCTGTTTTTAATGAAGTAAGAACGATTGATAAAATTATTGCCCGGGTTTTGAAAGAAAAAACCCCCAAGGAAGTGATTATTGTGGATGACGGTTCAACAGACGGAACCTTCAATAAAATCAAAAGTCAAAATGCAAAGATCAAAAATACAAATCAAAAGTTAAAAATTTTTCATTTTGATAAGAATTGCGGGAAAGGGGCGGCAATCAGAACAGGAATTAAAGAGGCTAAGGGCGATATTTTAGTTATTCAAGACGCCGATTTGGAATATGACCCCAAGTATTATACCGAGCTTTTGGCACCAATTGTTGCTGGTAAAACCCAAGTTGTTTATGGCAGCCGCCTAAAATCAATGAAATTGGCCTTTTGGGGTAAAAATAAAACTCCTTTACCTTGGCATTATCTCGCCAACAGATTTTTATCGGAAGTCACCAATCTTTTATACGGATCAAATTTGACCGACATGGAAACCGGTTATAAAATGATGACCAAGAAAGTTTATCAAAACCTTAATTTAGTTTCTAACCGTTTTGAAATAGAACCGGAAATTACTACTAAAGTTTTAAAACAAGGTTTTCAAATATTTGAAATTCCAATAACAACCATACCAAGAAGTTATCAAGAAGGAAAGAAGATAAAAGCCAAAGATACATTTTTGGCTTTTTATACTTTATTTAAATATAAGATAACTAAATGATTTCTTCCTTATACATTTAAATCTTAGTCTTACTCCTGATTGTGCTAAAATTAAGCGTATGGTTAACGAAAATTCCCGAGAATTGAATTTTGAGGCGATTAAAAAAAGGTCGTTGATCGGGATAGCCTCTCTTGTTTCCCGGAGTTTTTTCATTCAAGGAGTTGCTTTTTCCGCCAATTTTCTTTTAACTATTTTTCTTGATCCAAAGACTTTTGGCATTTTTTTTCTGATTTCTGCTTTTATTAATTTATTTTCTTACTTTTCCGATATCGGTTTAGCCGCCGCCTTAATCCAAAAAAAGGAGAAAGTTACTGAGGAAGATTTAAGAACCACTTTTACGGTCCAGCAAATTCTGGTAATTTTACTTTTAATCGTTATCTTTGTTTTTTCGCCTTTAGTCCGTCATTGGTACGGATTAAACCAGCAGGCAGTGTACCTTTTTTATGTTTTGGCTGTGTCTTTTTTCCTTTCTTCATTAAAAACAATTCCTTCGATACTCTTGGAAAGAGATTTAAAATTCAATCTTTTGGTGATTCCTCAAGTTTTAGAAACAGTGGTCTTTAATGTGATTGTTGTAATTCTGGCTTGGAAAGGTTACGGACTAACTAGTTTCACTTGGGCAGTCTTGGCCAGGGGAGTGGTTGGTCTTATATCAATGTATATTATTTCTCCCTGGAAAATTGGTTTGGCTTTTTCCAAATCCTCTCTTTCAAGGTTGTTAAGGTTTGGAATTCCTTACCAAGCCAATACCATGATTGCGGTATTGAAAGACGACTTGATGACAATTTTTTTAGGTAAGATAATCGGAACTACCGGATTAGGCTATTTAGGCTGGGCTAAAAAATGGGCCGAACAACCACTTCGATTTTTAATGGACAATGTTTCTAAGGTTGTTTTTCCGGCATTTTCCAGAATGCAGGACGAAAAGGAAAATTTAAAAAGAGCAGTAGAAAAATCACTTTTCTTTCTCTCATTTTTAACTTTTCCGATTTTGGTCGCTTTCTCCATCTTAGCCTCTGATTTGGTAAAGATAATCCCCCGTTATCTAAAATGGCAGCCGGCTCTTATTGCTCTTTATCTTTATTGTTTTAACAGTGCTTGGGCAACTATTTCTACTTCGATGACGAATCTATTAAACGCTATTGGAATGATTAAGAAAACTTTTAGATTGATGTTAATGTGGCTTGGTTTGACCTGGATTTTAATGCCCGTCCTTGGTTTAAAATTTGGCTATAACGGAGTGGCAATTGCCACCGCTATTATCGCTCTTTCTTCCGTAATTGGCATATATATCGCCAGAAAAGAGGTTAAATTTGATTATATTTTTTCTATAATTAAACCATTATTGGCTTCCGGAGCAATGGGCTTAGTAATCTATTTTTTTAAACCGGCATTTGGTAGTTTACCAATTTCAATACTTTTGAGAGTTTTAGTAGGAGTGGTGTCTTATGGGGTCATTTCCTATTTGTTAATAGGGAAATCATTGTTTATTGATATTTCTCGGATTTGTCATGAATTTAAGAAAAACAATTAAAATATCCCTATGGTTGTGTTTTTTTCTTTTCTTTTTTAAGAAACCGGTTTGGGCGCAAAACAATTCCTTTATTACCATAGTTAATCCAATTAGAGGCGGGGAATTTTTAAGTTCTACCGGTACACTTTTAGAAAAAACTATGTACCAGAAGGAATTGGCTGACAGCTTGGGGCTTTCGGCCACTTGGTTGCTTCGGTCTGATGCCATTACCTCGGCTTCTTTTTCTGCATATTTTAAATCTTTACAACCAAAAGACGAATTGGGAATTTTTTTGGAAATTTTACCCAGTCTTGCCCGTGAATCCTCAGTTAGTTATCCGAGAAACGGACTTTTTTGGCATGATGCTAATAAAATATTTCTTTCCGGTTATATCCCTGAAGACAGAAAAAAGTTAATTGATACTGTTTTTTTAAAGTTTAAAAAGGTTTTTGGATATTTTCCTAAATCTGTTGGCGCTTGGCATATTGATGCTTATTCGGCAGAATACATGAGACAAAAGTATGGGGTAACCGGAGTTTTGATTTGCGCCGACCAATTTGGCACGGATAGTTACCAAATTTGGGGTGGTTGGTGGGGAGTGCCTTTTTATCCTTCAAAATATAATATTTTAATTCCTGCCCAGACTTTAAAAAATAAACTAAATTTAGTAGTTTTCTGGTGGGCAGCCAGAGATCCAAAATTGGGCTATGGCGGTTCGGTGGTAGAAAGTACTTATAGTGTCCAAGCCAATGACTATCTTCAACATGGATTGGGAATTAACTATTTCAAAAAATTATTAGATGAATATTTGAAAAATCCGAAAAATCAATTTGGCCAAATTACCATTGGTTTGGAAAACGATAATGATTGGACGAAATTAGGTAACGAATTTCAATTACAAATAGAGGAAGTAAAAAGAAGGGAAAAAGAAGAACATGTTCAAGTAATAACAATGTCTGAATTTTCGGATTGGTATAAAGAAAAATTCAAAAATCTGTCTCCGGAACATTTTATCGGAAACTGGTATCAATCTATTTACTTAAGAACAAATATTATTAAGAAGGATAATCAGGATTATTTGTTGGATTTAAGAGTTTATAATGAGAACTGGCCAGAAGCAAATTTATTGACTGCCAATCCTTGGTCCAGTCTTTCTTTAAACAATCCTTACAAAGTTGACACGGTGAGATTTACGGAAAATAGAATTGAATTGCCAAGCAATATTTCTTTGAAAAAAATAATCAGCCAATTTGGCCAGCAGAAAATTCCTTTTGAAATTAACAAATTCTTGATAATAATTTTTTATATATTTTTAATTATAATTATTTTTTTAAGAAAAAATTTACTCCTTTCTCTTTTAATTCTATTAGGGACAGTTTGCCTTTCTTTACCAATGGTAAAATCAGGTCTAATTTATCCCTATGGTATGGGTTTTTGGGGGCCAAATGGCCATGACGGGATCTGGCATGTGACTTTAATTAATGAGTTGAGTCATTTTTCTTTGCAACATCCACTTTTTTCAGGGGCTACTCTCACCAATTATCATTTCGGTTTTGATTTTTTTACAGCAATAATTCATCTTATTAGCCGTATTCCGGTTATCAATTTGTATTTTCAAGTATTGCCGCCAATAATAGCGATTTTGTTGGGGATTTTGACTTATAAAGTCGTTATTAGTTTTACCAACTCGAAAAAAATGGCTTGGTGGTCAATTTTTTTTGTATATTTTGGCGGCAGTTGGGGATGGTTGGTTGGTCTTTTGAAAAACGGCGAGGTTGGTGGAGAATCTATGTTTTGGGCGAATCAGGCGATTTCAACTTTGGTTAATCCTCCATATGCCCTTTCGTTAATTATAATTTTGTCGGCACTGCTTTTACTTAAAAAGTATATAGAAAAGTCCAGTTTAAAAAATTTAATCCTGTGTTCTATTTTTTGGGGAATTTTATTGCAGATAAAAGTTTATGCGGGAATAATTACCCTAGGATCCTTGGCAATTATCTTTTTTGTTTCTCTAATCCGAAAAGAAAAATGGCAGGATATGGGAAAATTATTTGGCTTGTCTTTATTTATTTCTTTAATTACATTTTTGCCGTTTAATTTAAAGGCTTCTTCTTTGCTGGTTTTTTCTCCTTTGTGGTTTTCCGGGACCATGCTTGCTTTTGGTGATCGGTTGGGCTGGTTTAAATTGGAAAACGCCCGTCTTGCCTATTTTGAGTCAGGACAATATTTAAAATGGTTTTTAGCGGAAGGTCTGGCTCTTTTTATTTTTATTTTTGGCAATATTGGCACGAGAGTTTTAGGTTTAATTGCGATTAAAAACTTCATTGGAAAGATTAAATCTCTTTCCTGGTGGCAGGGATTTTTACTTTCGTCTTTATTAATTTCTCTTTTAATGCCGCTTTTGTTTATTCAAAAAGGAAACCCTTGGAATACGATTCAGTTTTTTTATTATTTTCAATTTTTCTTAGCGATTTTAGCAGGGATGGCTCTGGGTCAGTGGTGGGAAGTTAGTTCGACTCGGAAAAGTAAAACTGTAGTAATGGGACTAGTTTCTTTTTTAATTATTCTTCTTACCTTGCCAACTACCATAATTACTTTAAAGGAAAACTATTTGTCTTCAAGACCGCCCTCCAGAATAAGCTTTGAAGAATTAGAGGCGCTTGCCTTCTTAAGATCGCAGCCAAACGGAATAGTTTTGAGTTATCCGTATGATAAAGCCTGGCGGGAAAAGTTTTCCGAACCCAAACCCCTGTATGCTTATGAAACTACGGGTTATATTTCCGCCTTAAGCGGACAGCCCTCTTATTTGGCCGATGAAATGAACTTGGAAATTTCTCAGTATAACTATTTACCAAGAAGAGAAGAAGTGCAACGGTTTTTTGTTACGAACGATATCTCTTTTGCCAGAGAATTAATCAAAAGAGAAAAAATCTCTTACCTATATCTGGTAAAAGGGCAGAAAATTAACCTAGGACAAGGGGACATTAATGCTAATAAAATCTTTGAGAACGGTGAAGTTGTGATTTACAAGATTAATTGAGGTAAAATTAGGACAAATGAAAATTTCGACGGTAATCAATACCTATAACGAAGAAAAAAATATCGGCCGCTGCTTGGAGTCTATAAAAAATTTTTCCGAGGAAATTATTGTGGTTGACATGCATTCAACCGATAAAACAGTGGAAATTGCCAAGAAATTCAAAGCAAAGATTTTTTTCCACGAATATACTCGCTACGTGGAACCCGCCCGTAACTTTGCCCTTTCCAAAGCAACAGGAGACTGGATTTTACTACTTGACGCGGATGAAGAGCTTTCCCAGTCACTTTTTAAAGAATTGATAAAAATAGCCAAAGAAAATACGGTTGATTTCGTGGAGATTCCCCGTAAAAATATTATTTTTAATAAATGGATTTTACACAGTCGCTGGTGGCCGGATTATCTGGTAAGATTTTTTAAAAGAGGTAAGGTAAAATTTTCCGAAGAAATTCATGTTCCTCCGGTAACTTCCGGAAAAGGTCAGAAGCTTTTGGCGACGGAAGAAAATACCATTGTCCATTATAATTTTCAAACTATTTCCCAATTTATCGAGCGGTTTAACCGTTATTCGGATATTGAGTCAGAACAGCTTATTAGTAAAGGATATGACTTAGACTGGAAAGATATAATTTTTAGGCCTGCCAATGAATTTTTCTCCCGTTTTTTCGCCGGAGATGGTTATAAAGATGGATTGCATGGTTTGGTTCTTTCTTTATTACAGGCTTTTTCGGAATTTGTTGTCTATCTTAAGATTTGGGAAAAAGATGGGTTTAAAGAAAATAGTATTCCCGAAATAGAAAATGTATTTAAAAAAGTAGCTCATGATTTTTATTTCTGGCAAGGAAAAAGCACTTCCGGACTGTTTATGAGAATCAGACTCAAAATTAAATCCAAAATTTAAATCAAATGAGTCAAAAAATTTCTGCCATAGTTCTCACCAGAAATGAAGAGGAAATCATTGCCGACTGTCTAGAGTCAATAAAATGGGTGGATGAAATAGTTATTGTTGATAATGCTTCTACCGATGATACCCTCAAGATAACTAAAAAATTTAAAGTTGATAAAATTGTTGAGACAGGGGATAAAAACACTTTTTCGGAGAGGAGAAATCAAGGGGCAAAGGAAGCAAAAAATGACTGGCTTTTATATGTTGACTCAGATGAAAGAGTAACGCCTGTTTTAAGAAATGAAATTGAAAAAACGATAGAAGATAAAGAGAGTGGGTTTGCTGCTTATGCTATTCCCAGAAGAAATATACGCTTGACCAAGGAGTTACATTTTGGCGGTTGGTGGCCCGATTATGTTGTCAGATTGATTAAAAAAGATAAACTAAAGGTCTGGAAAGGCGATTTACATGAACAACCGGAAATTGAAGGGGAAATTGGTTATCTTAAAGAAGCATTAGTTCATTTTAGCCATCGCGGTAGCTTAGAAAATAAGCTGCAAAACACCATTAATTGGTCCAAGATTGAAGCGCAAAAACTTTACGAAGCGGGTCATCCACCGATGACTATTCCTAGATTTCTTTCAGCCACGTGGCGGGAATTTTATTTTCGTATGATTAAGAAGCAAGCATTTCGCGATGGAACAGAAGGGGTAATTGAGGCTTTTTACCAGGTTTTCAGCGTTTTTATTAGCTATGCTAGACTTTGGGAGCTTCAAACAAAGAAAGGTAAAATTTAAAGATGATGAAAGCAGGCATCTTTGATCCTTATTTGGATACGCTTGGCGGGGGTGAACGTTATTGTCTTACCGTGGCAGAAGCGCTTTTGAAAAAAGATTGGCAGGTAGATATTTTCTGGCCAAATGATCTGCTTAAAAACAAACTTCAAGATAAGTTTAATTTATCGATTGAAAAATTAAACTTTATCGACTATTCTCCATATGGAAAAAATCTTTGGCAAAGAAAAAGTTTTGAAAAAAATTACGATTTTCTTTTTTATCTTTCTGATGGCAGTATCCCCTTTATGTTTGGCAAAAACAATATTTTGCACTTTCAAGTTCCATTTCAGGATGTTTTGAAAAAAAATTTTTTAAATTCGCAAAAACTTAAGAGAATAAACAAAGTAGTCTGTAATTCATTATTTACGAAAAAGATAATTGATGGAAGATTGGACATAAACTCGGAAGTTCTTTATCCGCCAATCGATCTCGGACCGATTAAGCCCTTAAA
This sequence comes from uncultured Gammaproteobacteria bacterium, assembly GCA_964452885.1. GTDB lineage: Bacteria > Patescibacteriota > Microgenomatia > UM-FILTER-40-11 > UM-FILTER-40-11 > CAYVNK01. The sequence goes on along the minus strand of CAYVNK010000003.1, from coordinate 9,132 downwards.
AAAAGAAAACTTGATTTTAAATGTTGGCCGTTTTTCTCAGCTGCTTCAAGCCAAAAGACAGGATATTTTAATCGATGCTTTTAAAAAATTATCACCAAATATTGTGTTTAAAGATTGGCAACTAATTTTGGCCGGAGGAACGGAAGTCGGTGGAGAAAAGTTTATTAATCGTCTTAGAGATATGGCCAAAGGATATAAAATTAAAATTAGTGAGAGTCCTCCTTTTTCTGAATTGATTACACTTTATGGACAAGCAAAAATTTTTTGGAACGCTTCAGGATATGAAATTAATGAAGAAAAAGAGCCGCAGAAAGTAGAACATTTTGGCATGACTACAGTGGAAGCAATGGCGGCTGGTTGTGTGCCGATTGTTCTTGGCAAGGGGGGGCAAAAGGAAATAATAAGCAACGGTAAGGATGGATATTTATGGCAGTCAATTGACGATTTAATAAATCTAACCAAGAAATTAATCGACAATAAAGATCTTATCACTGAAGTCTCAAAATCGGCAATGAAAAGAAGCCGTGACTTTTCCAAAGAAAAATTTTACGAAAAAATTTACAATTTAATTGAATGAAAAAAACTTTACCAGTTTTTAAAAAGATCTGGTTTTTGGCAGTTATAGGCTTGCTTATTAGATTGATGTTGATGCCAATAACTTTTCATCCTGATATTTGGGCAATTTCTTTTTCTCAACATTTATTTGCCTATAAGGGAGTCTTAAATATTTATGATTATTTAGGAAATCTTCCCAAAAGTTCAAGCATGATTTTAAATTATGGCAGAAATTTTTTTACTTATCCGCCTTTAGCCTATTTTACCCTAGGAATTTTCGGAATAGTATTAAAACCCTTTTTTAATACCGATTTTGTTAATAATTTGGCCGGAAATTTACCTAATATATTAAATGATTCCCGTCTTTATTGGCATCTTTTTCTAACAAAATTTCCATATTTATTTTTTGATTTTGGAATTTTGTTTTTTTTGATAAAACTTTTTGATGATGACAGAAAAAAGAAAATGATTACCTTATTGTGGATATTTAATCCGCTTTCCCTTTACACAACTTATATGATCGGCCAATTTGATATTATTCCGGTTTTTTTTACGATTTTATCCCTGTATTTGGTAAAGATTAAAAAGCCGGGATGGGGTGCTTTTGCTTTGGGAATCGGCGGGGCTTTTAAAATGTTTCCTTTGTTTTTTTTACCATTTCTCGTCGTAACGGAAAGTAAAAACTTTTGGAATTCAATCAAACTTTTTGCGGTGGGATTATTGCCTTTCCTAGTTACAATATTGCCTTTCTTGAGCTCAATAGCTTTTCGGCAGACGGTCTTGTTTTCCAATCAATCTCAAAAAATGATTTTTGCAAAAATACCTGTTTCTGGAGCAGAGTACCTCTCGATATTTGTAGTTTTTTACGTTTTTTTCTTAGGAATTGCTTTTTTAAGGAAGGCTGATTTGTGGAAGTGTTTTATGGTCATAATGCTTCTTTTCTTCGGAGTAACCCATTATCATCCTCAATGGTTTTTATGGCTTTCTCCATTTTTATTGATTTATTTGGTGACCTACCCTCGTTTTCGGTTTTTTCCTGTAATTCTTTTTTTCTGTTGGTTTTTGATAATGATTTTCTTTGAGCCGTCCCTTTCAGTTTCATTATTTGCTCCTATTTGTCACTCTTTAAACAAAGTAAAGCCATTGTCAGACTTTCTGTCAAAGTATTACGATGTCTTCCAATTTAAAAGTATGGTAAGAAGTATTTTTGCAGGGACTTCTTCTTTTTTAATATTTAGACTGTTTACCCAAAAGAACAATGAGGCTTAAGTCTTGGTTTTTTCGTTTTTGGCCAATAATTGTAATTTTTTTTCTGGTCTTTGTATTCTTTTGGAAATTTTTTTTAAAAGGCTTAGTACCTATTCCTTCAGACATCATTGTTGGCATGTTTTTCCCCTGGCTGGATTATAAATGGGGTTTTGCGGTTGGGGTTCCGGTAAAAAGTCCGCTTTTGTCAGATGTTGTTTCACAATTATGGATTTTGAGAAATTTGGCAATAGATTTATTTAAGTCCGGTCAAAATCCATTTTGGAATCCTTATAGCTTAGCCGGAAGTCCTTTAGTGCCAATTTTTCTTTCATCATTTTTTTCTCCTTTTAATATTCTTTTCTTTATTTTTGACAACGTTAAGGCAATGGCTTTAATAATTATATTTCAACCGTTGTTAGCGATGATTTTTATGTACTTTCTTCTTAAGGAATTTAAACTTTCGTCAATTCCATCTATCTTTGGTGGTGTAGTTTTTGCCTTTTCCGGTTTTATGCTTAATTGGCTGGAATATGGGAATTTTGGTCATACACTTTTGTGGTTACCTTTTTTTATTTTAATGACCGAAAAATTTAATACCGGTAAAAACAAATTGTATATTCTGCTTTTGATTATTGCCCAAGGGATTTCTTTATCAGCTGGGCATTTACAAATGTTTTTTTATTCTTATTTAGTTTGGTTCTTTTATTTTATTGTTAAGGTTAAATTTAAATCTTGGTGGAAATCAATTATTTACGCTTTTTGTTTATTGTTAATTTTTATTATCTCCTTTTCCTTTATGATTTTTCCGGGAGTAGAAGCTCTTTGGTTTTCCATCAGAACAGCTGAAAACTATATTTCCGGAAATAATTTTGGTTTTTTTCCATATCTTAACTTTATTAATTTTTTAGCCCCGGATTTTTTCGGTAACCCCGCTACTGGTAATTGGTGGGGGAAAAGTTTTAATTATCAGGAACTGACCGGATATTTTGGTTTGGTGCCGTTAATATTTGCTTTTTGGGGACTGGCGGTTAAAGATAAAAAAATTTTATTTTGGAAGATTACTTTTTTATTAAGTTTAATTTTAGCTTTTAAATATCCGCTTGGCTGGCTTATATATTTTTTAAAAATTCCACTTTTAAATACCGCTTCAGCCAGTAGAATTTTTTCAATCACTGCATTTTCAGGAGCAATTCTGGCGGCCTTTTGTTTAGAAAAATTTACTAAGGATGAAATTAAAATAAATTTTAAAATTTTTTCTATTTTTTGGGGAATATTTTTAGGTTATGCCACGGCAATAATAATTTCTATTTTGTTAGTTAACAAATATCTTTCTTCAGGAATAGTGGAGGCTTCATTAAAAAGTATCTCTCCTTTTATGCTCAATATAAAAGTAGCGTTTAGAAATATGATTTTACCTCTTGGGGTATTTACAATTTTTACTTTCTTTACTTTAATTAAGCAAAAATTCTCCAAGTCAATATTATTAAGACAAGTTTTTTTGTTGGTTGTTTTAGGGTTAACTGTTTTGGAACTTTTCCGTTATGGTTGGAAGTATAATCCTTTTACTAAACCAGAATTATATTTTCCTTCGACACCATTAACAGACTATTTACAAAAAAACGTTTTCATAGACAGAATTGAAAGAGAAAAAACTGCTCTTCTTCCTCCCAATATGTGGGTTCCTTATAGACTATTTTTTGCATCGGGTTATGATCCCGTTTACCCGCTTTCATACGGAAAATTTTTATCTTTAGTCTCTTCCGGTAAGCCAAATTTTGCAGATGTAAGCCGTTATGGAGAAATAGAAAATTATGCCTCTCCTCTTTATGATCTATTAGGAATAAAATACGCCTTAACCGTAAAAACAGATAAATTTTCTATACCCAGTCTTCAAGGAAAACCAAACTATAAATTTAATTTAAAAAAGTTTACTGAAAAAATTAGTTTTGGGAGCGTCGCTATTTTAGAAAACAATAATTCATTTCCCAGAGCCTTTTTAGTAAAGGAGATTAAAGTTGTTAAAAATGAAAAAAAATCAACAGAGGAAATAGTAAAAAATTTAAATAATTTAAAAAATATCGCAGTAGTGGAATCTCAAGAAAATTTAGCTCTCCCTTTTTCGAATATTAACCCTAAATTCCCATCTTCAGTAAAATTTTTAAGTTATAATTCAGGAGAAGTAAAACTTAACGTTGAATCTCCTCAAAATTCATTTTTAGTTCTGACTGATACTTATTTTCCCGGTTGGAAAGCTTTTGTTGATAACAAAGAAACAAAGATATATAAAACCAACCTTTCGTTTAGAGGAATATTTATACCTGAAGGGAAACATGAAATTGTTTTTGTTTATCAACCTCTTTCTTTTGAAATTGGTAAATACATAAGTTTAGGGACTCTGTGCTTATTAATGGTAATATTATTTTTGGATCACTACTTAAAACTTAAAGGTAAATTGCCTCTTTAAATAATAAAAACAATGATTTATAATATCTCAAATGCCAACTAAAGCAAAGACAAAAATAATCAGATCCGTTGTTACAAAAAAACCTGTTGAGAGTGAAATTATTGATTCTAAGGTGGAAGAAACTCGTTCCTCTTCATGCCGTAGTTCCCAAAAGGCAAATCCTAAAACAATTGGTTTGATTGTATTAATCATCGTCATAATTTTAGGATTGCTTGGGTATCTCTTTAAAGATAAATTTGTGGTGGCCATAATTGACGGCAAACCAATTTTTCGTTATGAATTGTCTAAAAGAATTTTTGCCACCTATGGTAAAGAAACATTGGAAAATTTGATTATCGAGAATCTGATTAAGAGTGAGGTTAAAAAAGCAAAAATATCTGTTTCCGAAGCTGAAGTTAACGATGAAATTTCTAAAATAAGTAGTAGCTTAGGCGCAGGAACTAAGATTGAAGACGCACTTAAGCTCCAAGGAATGACTTTAAAGGATTTGCATGATCAAATTCTTTTGAAGTTAGAGGTAAATAAACTTTTGGAAGAAGGAATTACCGTCAGTGACGAAGAGGTTAATCTTTTTATTAAGAATAACGGACAATCTTTAACTGCTTCGGGTGAAGCGGAGAGAAAGAAAGAGGCAGCCGACTTAGTTAAAAGCCAAAAAGTATCGGAAAAGATTCAATCTTGGATACAAGATCTCCTGACCAAAGCAAAGATAACCCGCTTCTTAAAGTAAAAACTTTGTGGTAAAATTTCTTCATGGATGTTTCAGTGGTAATAACTTGCTGGAATGGTAGAAAGCTTCTTGAAAAGAACTTGTCTCAGGTTTTAAAAGCTTCAAAAAATCCTAACAATAAAATATTTGAGATTATTGTCGCTGACGATTGTTCGGTTGACGATTCTGTTTCTTACTTAAAAAAGGAATTTCCTGAAGTAAAAGTTATCGAACAAGCTAGAAATCTTGGTTATTCAGCCAATTGCAATTCCGCAGTCAAAGAAGCAAAAGGCGACCTTGTAGTTATTCTTAACTTAGATGTTATTCCTAAAGATGATTTTTTAGAAAAAAGTTTGCCTCTTTTTAAAGACGGGAAAGTTTTTTCTGTTTCTTTTAATGAAGGAAAATTTGGTCCAGGGAAAATAATTTGGCAAAATAGTTTTTTAGAGATTGTTGGAAACGATAAAATGCCCAAGAGCACAGTTTTAACGGATTGGCCCAGTGGAGGAAGCTCCATATTCAGAAAATTAATTTGGCAGGAACTTGGAGGACTGGATTTGCTTTTTTCGCCATTTTATTTTGAGGATGTAGATTTAGGAATACGAGCCACCAAGGCCGGTTTTAAGTGCTTATGGGAGCCAAACTCATTAATAGATCACCAGCATGAAGCAACCATTAATCCTCAAAATTTAGTTAAGTATCAACGAAGAGATAATATTTCCTTAATTAAGGAAAGAAATCTACTTTTACTTACTTGGAAAAACCTAAACAACACTAGTTCCTTTTTTAGTCATGTTTGTGGACTTAGTAAAAGAATAATCCACCATCCGGGATACTTAAAGATTCTTTTTTTGGCAACTATAAAGTTAATGTCTTGTAATTTTAGAAAGAAAAAAATTGAAAAAAATTATTAGTAGCTTTCTCGCACAAAACGGTTGTTTATTGTTGATTTTAGTTATCGGTGCAGGATTGAGGTTTTACCGCTTGCCCGAGATGGCTTCTTTTGATTTTGATCAAGAATATGCCTCTAATTTTGCCTATAGCGTCCTTAGACAGTTTCCTATCCAAATGATAGGTCAAGGCCTTTCTGTTCAAGGCTTGTTTATGGGGCCTTGGTATTTTTATTTTCTAGTGCCTTTTTATGCAGTATATGGTTTACACCCCTTAGGAGGGGCAGTTGGTTCGGTAATTTTAGGATTAATAACCATAATTGCTTTTTACTACTTTGGGAGTAAACTTTTTGGCAGACCAGCTGGACTAATCGCCGCCTTTTTTCAGGCGGTTTTGTTCCGCAACTTAGTTAATGATTGGTCAATAACTCCTGCCTTTAGTTGTGGTTTAGCAGTAATAATTACCTGGTACTACCTATATAAATATTGGCAGGGAGAAACAAAACAGTTACCGCTTCTGGGATTTATTTTTGGTCTTTTTACTAGTTTTCACCCGATTTTATTCCCGTTTTACTTAGTTTTTTTGACTTTGTTTATTTATAAGCGTATTTTTCCGAGTTTTAAAATTTTTTTGTTAACGATAGTTGCTTTTATATCTCCCTTAGTGCCACTGATCGCCTTTGAATATTTTCATCGATTTACAGAAGTAAAACTTTTATTGGAAATATTTACCTCGGCTAAAATGATTTCCGGCGGTTCTTCTATATTTTCTAAACTAGCGGATTTTTCTTTAATTATTTTGGGTGATCCACAATATATATTAGGTCTCAAATTTTTCCCCGGCTACTTATTATCGACAATAATTTTGAGTATTTTATTATTGTTTACAGTCAAAAAAATTCATGTTTGGAAAGAAAATTTTCATTTGTGGGCGATAATAACAACATTTTTAATATTTATTTTTTATTACAGCTTTTTTCCGATCCCTGTAATCTCTTATTATCTTTCGGCACCGGTAACATTACTCGTTTTTTATTTGGCCGGGATATTAGGGTATCTGACAACTAATAAATTTTTAAGGATATTTGTTATAATTTTTTTGTTTTTTTTAGCTTTTATAAACATTAAAACATTAATATTCGAGCGTTGGTTTAATCCAAGTTTGATTACATTGAGCCATAAGGATGAAATTGTTAAAGTTATTAGAGAAAAACAACCAAAAGAGAAAGATTTTTTTGTTTCTTATATTAGTAGTCCCGGTTGGAATTTTGGTTTTAATTATTTTTTTAAGATTTACGGAATAATTCCTAAAGATAAAGCTGTGAATGATTATATTTATACAATAGTTATACCTAAGGAATTGTCGCCGGACAGTATTAATTTTAGTTCTGGAAATATTGGTTTGATTTTACCGAAAAGTATGCAATGAATTTGATTATTGGGGTTGGACAAAAAATAAAAAAATGAATAAATTTTTAAACCAAAAATATTTTAAATTTTCCTTGCTTTCAATTATTTTTATTTTGGGTGTATGTTTAAGACTTTGGAAATATCCATTTTACCCTTTTGTCGGCCATGCCGAAGAATACCTATATGTTTGGTCAGGCCTTTCTTTAATTGAGAAAGGAGTTCCAATTTCTTGGAATGATTTGCTAGTTTATAAGGAGGAAAATGTTTACTGGCGCGGGGTAGCCCCAAATAATGGCCCAAGTCAAGGGGGGCTTGGAGTTCGTTTATTAAAGCCATGGCTAGATGAACCTCCGCTCTTCAGTTTAATGGTTGGAGGAATAGCTAAGCTCTATTCTATGCCTAATTTCACGGTGATTTCTTCGTATGTGATAAGAATCCCATCTTTGATCATTTCTTTTCTTTCAATGCTTTTTGTTTTCTTATTGGCAAGAAAGTTATTTGGATATTGGCAAGGTATATTTTCTCTTTTAATATATTCCATTATTCCAACTGTAGTTTTTGGATCACGACTGGCCGTGCCGGAAAATCTGATTGCCTTATTAATGATAGCGTGTCTTTATTTAATGATAAGCTATCTTGATTCTAAGAAAAAATGGCAGAGGAATTTAGCTATAATATTGGCAGGATTGGCAGGATTGGCAAAGCCCACTGGTTATTTACTGGTCTTTTTTATCACCTTTTTCCTTTTGGAAAAGAGAAGATGGAAAGAAGCTTTTCTGACCTTTATTATTTCTAGTCTAATCTTTTTTATTCCCTTTTTGGCCTACGGAAATTATTTTGATTGGCAACTGTTTAAGGAAGTAATCAGAATACAAGGAACTCGTCCAGCCGGATGGAGTTCTCTTTCCTTTATACTGACAAATCCAGGTTTTAGTATCGAAGTTTTTTTGGATGGAATGATTATTTTAGGGATGATTTCATTATTCTATTTGATTTTTAAGAAACAAACCGGTAAGGGAGAAAGAATTATCCTTTTTTCGCTAATTTTTGCCTTATTGGTCACAATGATTTCCGGAGGTAAGCATGACCAGCTGACATGGTATCGTTATCCTTTGTATCCATTTATGGCAATATCAATTTCGTTGATGATAAAAGAAATATTTTTTGATCCATCATTTTTTTTAAGTGCGATTTTTATTCCGCTGGCTTTTTCTAATGTTGATATATTAGAAAATCCTTTTTGGAAATTAAATTATTTAATTCGGTCAATGCCCTATAGAATAGTATTTTTTCTGCTTTTATTACCTTCTATATTGAAACTTTTTTTAAAAAATAAGTTTTTTACTATTTTAGCAAAATTAGTAATTATTGTTTCTGTATTTTTTCTAATTGGAGTAAATATTTGGGTTATTGAATCAAGATTTAATATTCTTTGCGATCATGAACACTGTCCGCTTCCAGAAAAAATTAATTTGTTAAAGCCGTTTTATAATCGTTAGCAAAACGATTTCAAACTTCCGAGGAGGGAGCAAAATAACGATTGAGTGTTCTGTTAACTCTTGAAAATTTATAAAAGAATACCGAGGGCTTTTAGCCTCGGAAATTTATACCCAACATACTCCAATTTGCATGTTAATAATAACTATGTTGGGTTCAAACTAAATTAAAATCATTGCAAATTCCCATTAATTTAGTTTATAAGTAAAAACTTTTTATAAGATTTACGGAACAATTCCTAAAGACAGGGTCGCTATGAAAAAAATGACTTGGGGCTTGAGAAATAAGAAATTAATTTTTCTAATATTGATATTGCTTATTGGAATAGCTTTTCGGATAACTGCACTTTCTGATTATCC
>CAYVNK010000002.1:32146-34803 GCA_964452885.1 uncultured Gammaproteobacteria bacterium | reverse complement strand
GCCCGGGAATAACTGGCAATTCCCAACGCAGCAAGAATGCCAATAATCGAAATAACAACCAACAGTTCTATAAGTGTAAAACCAAATCCCGAATTTTTTATTTTTGATATTTTATTTTCGAGCTTGCGAGAAATCAAGCTCTGCTTATTTTTTATTTTTATTACCATCATGGTTCACTCCTTAAAAAACTTGTGGTACAAGGATTAACAGCAACCGTATCTTTTTGCGGATCTGAAGCATTTTCCAAACAAACCCACAAAGTGTAGTGAAGTGGAGTTGCAGCAACAGCAGAATAGTGATAAGTCTGGGTTGGCAAAGGATCGTTGGGGACGCTCTTCATGTATCCAGAGCTTAAGACAGTGGTTAGATCCCCCCAAACATCATTAATAATCGGATAGGAAGGCGAGTTTTGGTCATGCTTGTACATTTCCAAAGCATTTTGAATTTCTTTTAAATCCGATTTTCTTTGGGCATCCCTGGCTCTCTCACGCACTCCGGCAACATTTGAAATCACCAACCCAGCCAATAACCCCAAAATCGAAATCACCACCAACAATTCAATTAAGGTAAATCCTAATTTTGAATTTTGAATCTTGCTTGGCGGCAGACAGGTTTTGAATTTTGAATTATGGTTCATGGTATTGTATTTGAGCTAGAAACCCCATAATTATAAGCATTAGTATTTCCCCCGCAACTTCTGGGACTTAAAATTCTTGGGTCCTGACTATTTTCTAGTTTAGCATAAAGTTTATAGGAAACGGGAGAATCAATTTTAATGTAGCAATATTCTGGGTTTCCCGAAGGATCTTTGGGTAATTCTTTCATATAAACGGTTCCATTAACAGTTCCATCAGAACTAAATATTTCACCCCAATTTGTTAAGGAAGCAGGATAATTACCATTGTCGTTATAATACATTTCCAAAGCCCGCTGGACTTGCTCCAAATCCGATTTTCTTTTGGCATCTCGTGATTTAAGTTGGCTGGTCCTAAAAGAGCTTAAGCCCACCACTGCTAATATCCCCAAAATCGCCATGACCACTAATAATTCAATCATCGTAAAACCCCTCAGGTCAAAATTTTTCTTTATAATTTTCATTTTTTGTCAATAAACTATTGCGGACAACTCTCACTGCCATAGTCGTTTATGGGGTCACCGGTAATGGAGTCAATACAGTGCCCCCTACAACAGTCGTCTACGCAATCAGAGAGATTTGAATAATTCGGTAAACAATAAGGAGAAGGCCCTGTTAATAGCTTACAAACGCCGTTAAAACAACCGAAAAGGGAAGAAGGTGTCTCTGAAGGTGCCGCTGTCGGTACGGGCGTATTGATCGGTTCCGGGATACTGGTGAGAGCCGAGGTACCGGTAGGCATCGGAGTAATCTTCACATTCGGACTAGTCACTGCATAATTATAATTATCTCTGTAAGTAATATTTTTCACTGTTTCCAGTGAAGCATAAATCGCATATTTTTTGCAAGGGTCATCTAAATTATCGTAATAATAATGAGCCTTGGTTAAAGGATCGCAGGGAATGTTTCTAAGATAGGGATTAATTTCTGCGGAAGCGGTACAGCCACTTCCTTGATAAATAGCTGTGGGATAACAAGGGTGATCCCCGGCATAATCTTCTAAGGCCGTACTAATTCTTTTTAAATCAGCTTCCCGCCGGCTATCCCGCGCTTTAGCCATTTGCAGTTTAGGGTTAAGGGACATCGCCGCCAGAACAATCAGCAACCCCAAAATGGCTACCACCACAATAATTTCTGAAAGCGTCATGCCGGAGTTCTCCCTTAAAAAAGAAGTTTTTCTAAGATCTTTAAAATATTTTCTCCCCATATGCAGGCGATAATTGTCCCTAAAGACAAAAATGGTCCAAAAGCGATTTTTTGTTTTAACTTCGCTTTCTTCGCTAAAATAAGTATGACCCCTGCAATTGCCCCTGTCAAGAAAGCAATATAAAAAGCAAGAATAACTTTGGGAAAGCCTAAAGAAAGGCCCATTAAAAAAGAGAGCTTTACATCTCCAACCCCCATACCTTTTCCTTTGGTAAAAAAATAAATTAAAAATAAAAATAAAAAAGAAACTAAGCCAACTAAAATTAACCGGTAATTGCCGATTAATATGAAACGAAGAGTAAATATGATTATTAAAGGAATAACAATCTCGTCGGGAATAATCTGATGCTCAAGGTCAATAAAAAAAATCGCAATCAACCCCCAACCTAGAACCAGATAAGAAAAAATATCAAAAATTGTTTTAAAATTTAATAATTGGAAAATTTCAAATTGATTGAAAATTGAAAATTTAAAATTGAAAATTAAGACTGTTATTATTCCAGTTGACAATTCTACCAAAGGATATCTAAAAGAGATAGGGGAGTGACAGGAACGACAATGTCCCTTCAGCACCAAATAGGAAACTAAAGGGACATTATCAAACCATTTAATTTTCTTTTTACATTTAGGACAAAAAGATCTGCCCCAAACCACACTAAGTTTTCTTGGCAGCCGATAAATAACCACATTCAAAAAACTGCCAATGACAAGTCCAAAAAATAAGACAATTATATTAACAAAAATCACCTCTCTTTAATTTAAAACCCACATGACCAAAAAGTCCAACCTTTGCAGGTTGAACTTTTTTTATCTCTTA
>CAYVNK010000002.1:0-32046 GCA_964452885.1 uncultured Gammaproteobacteria bacterium | reverse complement strand
TGTTCTGCATCTGATCTGGAACCGGTATCTCTACCTCTATTAATCTGTTCAATCGGGTTTATGGCAGAAAGAACTGCTACCGCCAAAACGCCCAAAACCGCAATGACAATCAAAAGCTCAATCATCGTAAACCCGGTTCTTAATTTGAAATTTGAAATTTTAAATTTGAAAATTTTTTTCATTTTCACCCCCTTTCATCAAATCTTTTTTTTATTTTTCTATTACTAATTTAAGTTTGTATTATTAAAAAGCGCTTGTCAAGTTATAGATCGGTAAAATAATCGCAATCGCTAAAAATCCTACTCCCACACCCATTATTACCATTATTAAAGGTTCAATTGCCGAAGTCAAGCCTTTTAAGGATTCATCAGACTCGGACTGAAAAAACTTGGCGACTTTCAATAAAACTTCATCTACCTTGCCGGTTTCTTCACCAACAGTCAGCATCTGGGATAAAATTTTTGGGAAAAAAGGATTGGTGGAAATGGTGACCGAAAGAGGGAACCCTTTTTCTACTTGCTTGGAGGCTTCCAAAATTCCTTCTTCAATCTTAATGTTGCTGGCAGTCTTCGATGAAATTTGTAAGGCTTCCACAATGGAAACTCCGGCGCCGACGAGTAAACCCAAGGTTCTGGTAAATTCGGCCAAAACAATCTGGTTTTGCAGTTTGCCGTAAATCGGAATTTTGAATTTAAGTTCATCTAATTTTCTTTTAGTGTCTCTATTTTTATTAAGAATCCGGAAAACATAAGCTAAACCAACCACCACCAAAATTATCAGCCACCAAAACTTGGCGGCAAAGGAAGAAAAGGTAATTAATATTTGGGTTGCCTTCGGCAGTTTGGCATTAAATTCGGTATAAAGAACGGTGAGTTTAGGAATAACAAAAACCATCATAATAAAAATTACGCCGCCCATACCGACTAAAATAATAATCGGATAAGTTAAGGCGCCTTTAATCTTGGAGTTAAATTCTCTTTGCGCCTCTAAATTATCGGCCAGTCGGGTTAAAATATTATCCAAAACTCCGGCGGATTCTCCGGCCCGGACTAAAGCAATATAAACCGGAGAAAAAATTTTGGGATGTTTTTGCAGAGCATCGGCCAAATTTGAGCCGCCTTCAACATCTCTTAAAATCACGCCAATCGCTTCCTGAAGCAAACCTTTTCCTTGGGAACTCAAAATTGTTAAAGCCTCAGTCAAGGGAAGGCCGGCGTTAATCATGGTCGCAATCTGACGGGTAAAAACCGCCACTTCCCCCTGAGAAACTTTTTTGACAAACTTATTATAAAAATAACCCAAGAAATTTTCTCCCTCTTCTTTGATAAAAAAGGGGGTGAACTGTTTCTCGTGTAAAATAGTCAGGGCCTGTTTTTTGTCCTGCGCCTCCACCAGACCCTTAACCTCTTTTCCAGTCTGGTCTTTGGCTTTGTAAGAAAAATTTAGCATGCTTTAGGAACCTTTCATTAAACGGGTGACTTCCTCCGGTCGCAGAGCAAAAAGTCTGGCAGTATCAAGGGAAATTTTTCCGTCCATGACCAACTTAACCAGAGAAGTTTCCAGGGTTGACATACCGTAAGCGCCCGAGGTCTGCATAATATTATCCAGCATATGGGTTTTTTTGTCCCGAATAGCCGTCCGGATCGCCGAAGTGGCCACCATGACTTCGTAGGCCACCATCCTCCCCCCGTTAATTACGGGAACCAGTCTTTGCGAGAAAACCGCTTCTAACGAAGTTGCCATCTGTATTCTGACTTGGCTTTTTGCTTCTTCGGGGAAAGCATCGATAATCCGGTCAATGGTCTGGGAAGCCGAATTGGTGTGCAAGGTAGAAAAAACCAAATGTCCGGTTTCGGCAATGGTTAAAGCGGCGGCAATCGTATCATAATCTCTCATTTCCCCAATTAAAACCACGTCCGGATCTTCCCGCAAAGCCGAACGCAAAGCCGCCGACCAGGAATGGGTATCTAAGCCCAGCTCCCGCTGGGAAATGAGGGAGCGCTGGCTATTAAAGACAAATTCGATCGGATCCTCAATCGTAATGACATTACAGGAACGGTTTTGAAGAATTTCCTGAATAATTGCGGCCAAAGTCGTTGATTTACCGTGACCGGTCGGTCCGGTGACCAAAACAAAACCCTGCCGCAGTTTGACAAACTCATGACAAATCGGAGGCAGTAACAAATCGTCAACAGTTTTAATTTTTAAGGGGATAAAACGGAGGGCACCGGCCAAACTGCCTTTTTGGTGATAAACATTGACCCTGAACCTGCCCTTGGTCGCCAGTTCAAAAGAAAAATCAATTTCTTTATTGTTGGCCAAAATTTCTTTTTGTTCTTCGTTCAAAAGAGAAAAAAGCAAAATTTCCGTATCTTCATCAGTTAAAATACCGTATTCGGTTAAAAAAGAAAGTTCTCCGTAAATTCTTAAGCAGGGCGGCATACCTACCTGAAGATGTAAATCAGAAGCATTTTTTTCGACCGTTAAATTTAAAAGGGTATGAACGTCTGTCATTTTTTTAATCTTGACCAACACGCAAGACTTCTTCAATGGTAGTTATTCCTTCGATGGCTTTCAAGTAGCCATCTTGTTTTAAAGTAATCATTCCTTCTTCAACGGCCACTTTTTCAATATCCAAAGCCGCCGAGCGCTCGATAATCAAGCGAGCGATTTTTTCCGTCACCGGCAAAACTTCAAAAATTCCAATCCTACCTAAGTATCCGGTATTGGCACACTCTGGGCAACCTTTCCCGCGAGAAAACATCAATTTATCTCCCTCTTTTAAAGGATAAAGGGGACCTAAGATTTTTTTAACATCCGCCACTACATCCGGAGGCGGCTCATAAGTTTCCTTACAGGCATTACAGATCCTCCGGCAAATTCTTTGAGCCATAATGGCCGTTAAGGTTGAAGCCAAAAGAAATGGTTCAGCACCCATGTCGGCTAGACGCGGCATCGCTTGTGAAGCGCTTTTAGTATGAATGGTAGAAAAAACCAAATGTCCGGTCAAAGAAGCCTGAATAGCCAAATCAGTCGTCTCCCGATCACGAATTTCTCCAACCATAATAATGTTCGGGTCCTGACGCAAAAAAGAACGCAAACCGGAAGCAAAAGTTAACCCTGCCGCCGGATTAATCTGTACTTGATTAACGCCGGCAATTTGGTATTCCACCGGGTCTTCCAAAGTGACAATATTGACTTTAGTCGTATTAATTTTGGAAAGAATTGAATAAAGCGAGGTAGTTTTACCGGAGCCGGTCGGTCCGCAAATTAAAATAATTCCATGCGGCCGCAAAATCGCGTCTTCCAAATTTTTTAAACCTCTTCCACGTAAGCCCAATTCCGGCATAGTGGGAACTCCGCCGCTTTTTTTAAGTAAGCGCATAACAATTTTCTCGCCGTGAACAGTCGGCAAAGTGGAAACCCGCAAGTCTATTTCGGCGCCATCGGCCTTAAAATTAAAGCGTCCGTCCTGGGGAATTCTTTTTTCATCGATCTTCATATCGGACAGAACTTTAATCCGCGAAACTAAAGCCTCATGAACACTTTTAGGTAAAATCAATTTTTCCTGCAAAATGCCGTCAATCCGGTAACGGACTCGGGTTTTATCAAGAGTCGGCTCAATATGGACATCAGAAGCTCTGGCCCGGATAGCAAACTCTAAAATTGTAGAAACAATCTTGGCAATTGGCTCGTTTCTAATCACTCCGTCTGCCTTATCTAAATCCAAAGTTTTAATATCTTGGGCCGGGCCAGTTTCTTTTAGGACGGCTGTCACTTCAGTAGCCAAATTTTGTGAATAACGCTCGGTAATTGCTTTTTGAATTTCTTCTTCGGGGGCAATAAAAACTTTTATTTTCTTTCCTGATTTTGCTTCCACAAACTCAATTGCTTCCAAATCCCAAGGATTGGAAAAAGCTACCGAAAGCTCTTTGCCGTCCCCGGAAGTCGCAAAAGGAATCAAAGTAAATCTTTCGGCCACCGACTTGGGAATTAAAGTCAAAACTTCCGGCGTAACGCCGATCTCGTCCAAACTGACGTAAGGAATATTAAAAAGGGCGCCTTTGGCTTTGACAACTTGTTTGGCGGAGACGAAACCCAATTCCCGTAAAACCGCTTCTTCCGGTTTTCCGGAGCTGGCAAAAGCTAACTGAACCTGCTTTAATTGTTCCGCGGATAAAATTTTTTCCCGGAAAAGAAGGTTTGCTATACTAAGGTTATCGGGCATTAAGATTATTATCAGGTAAAAAGGAAGGAAAAGTCAATGTTCAACCAATCAATTTTTAGTTTACTAATCGCCGGTGGGGACTCAAAGGACAGAAAAGAAAAGGCAGAAGAAATCTGCGGGTTTAAAATTGACAAACAAGAAAATAGTCCGGATTTTTTACTGCTTTCTACCAAAACCAGCATCGGTATTGAAGAAATAAGAAATTTAGAGAGATTCTTGCAGCTTAAACCTTACCGGGAAAAAAGAAAGACTGTTTTTATCGCCGAAGCGCAAAAATTAACGGAAGAAGCACAAAATTCCCTTCTTAAAACTTTAGAAGAGCCTCCGGCAAACTCTATAATTATTCTTGGTGTCCCGAATCTGGGATTACTTCTGCCGACCGTCATTTCCCGCTGTGAAATTATTGAACTGCCACCAACGCCGCAGATAAATCTTAGTAAAGAAGAAGAACAGGAAATTAAAGAAAAATTAAATCAATTATTAAATTCTTCTTTGGGAGAAAGATTCAATTTGCTGGAGGAGTGGGGGATTTACCAGGACCGGGAAAAAGCCCTTTCTTTTCTTGACCAGTTAACCGTGGTCGGGAGAAATTTGCTGCTTACTAACGAGGAAAATAGTAAATTCTTGAGGCTTTTAAAATCAATTTCCGCGGCCAAAAATTATCTTACTGCCAACTGCAACCTCCGGCTGACTTTGGATGTTTTTTTAGGAGAAATTTCTTGAATTTTACCTTGATTTCGGGGTTAAAATTTGTTAAAATTAGGTTATTAAAGACTCTTCCTTGATTATTTTTTTTGTTAAAAATGTCCAATATTAAATCAGCCACCGATAATTACGACGCTTCTTCCATCCAGGTTCTTGAGGGCCTGGAGCCCGTCCGTAAAAGACCGGGAATGTATATTGGTTCTACCGACGCCAAAGGCTTTAGGCATATGATTTTGGAAATTATTGATAATTCTTTGGATGAAGCCATTGCCGGATACGCCAAAAATATTTGGGTTTCTATTCTCAAGGACGGCCGGGCAATGGTGACTGATGATGGCCGGGGGATTCCGGTTGATATCAACCCTAAGTATAAAGTCAGCGCCTTGGAACTGGCGATGACTAAACTTCACGCCGGCGCCAAATTTGACAGCCGCGCCTATCAAGCCTCCGGCGGATTACACGGCGTTGGCGCCAGTGTGGT
Organism: uncultured Gammaproteobacteria bacterium; assembly: GCA_964452885.1. Classification (GTDB taxonomy): domain Bacteria; phylum Patescibacteriota; class Microgenomatia; order UM-FILTER-40-11; family UM-FILTER-40-11; genus CAYVNK01. Next base: position 26,632 of record CAYVNK010000002.1, on the reverse strand, counting down.
AAACGCCCTTTCTTCATATATGAGAGTGGAAGTGAGAAGAAACGGAACCACTTATTTTCAAGAATATCGGTCCGGCGCCCGCGGCGGCCCGGTTGCCGAAATTACCAAAGAAAAAACGTCCCAGTTGCAAGCGAAAAATCTTTCCCTGCACCCTTTGCCCCAAACCGGAACAACCACCATTTTTTTACCAGACACTAAGGTTTTTAGCAATATAGAATGGGACTACGAAAATTTGGAACAGCTTTTAAGGGAAAGGGCTTATTTAATCGCCGGGGTAAAAATTATCTTTACCGATGAGCGCATTAATATCACCAAGGTTTTTTATTTTGAGGGCGGCATCCGGGCCTTAATTACTCATCTTAACCGGAATAAAAAAACCCTTAATTCCATCGCTTATTTCTCCCGCCAATTTGAGAAATGTTTTATCGAAGCGGCAATCCAATATAATGACAGTTTTTCGGAAAATTTATTCTCCTTTGTCAATACCATCAATACCGTTGACGGCGGCACTCATGTCACCGGATTTCGGATGGCTTTAACCCGTTCGATCAACGACTACGCCGCCAAAATCGGCGCCATTAAAAGTGAAAGCGAATCGCTAACCGGCGAGGATGTCCGTGAAGGATTAACAGCGGCAATTTTTGTCAAGATGCCGGCAGATAACATTCAATTTGAGTCCCAAACAAAAACCAAATTAAACAATCAGGAAGTTCAAGGTTACACCGCCCAATTAGTTAAAGAAGGCTTAGACACTTATTTTGAAGAAAATCCCGCTGACGGCCGGGCGATTATGGAAAAAGTTATGCTGGCTGCCCGGGCCAGACTGGCGGCACGAGCCGCTAAAGACGCCGTGATTAGAAAAGGCGCTTTGGAAGGAATGACTTTACCCGGAAAACTGGCCGATTGTCAGGAAAAAGATCCGGCCGTTTCCGAACTTTATCTTGTGGAAGGAGATAGTGCCGGAGGGAGCGCGAAACAAGGAAGAGACCGACGATTTCAAGCCATTTTACCGATCGGCGGAAAGATCTTGAATACCGAAAGAGCCCAATTGGATAAAATTGTGCAGTTTGAAGATTTAAAAGATTTAATTATTGCTCTGGGCATGGGCATCGGCGAAACCACCAATATTGAAAAATTAAGGTATCACCGAATCATTTTAATGTGCGATGCGGATGTCGACGGCGAGCATATCAATACTTTGCTTTTAACTTTCTTTTTCAGACACCTGCCGAAAATTATTGAAAATGGTTATCTTTATCTTGCCATACCGCCGCTTTTTAAGATTCAATCGGGTAAGGAAATTTTTTATGTCTATACCGAAGAAGAAAGAGATAAAATTGCCGCTCAATATCATGACAAACCAATCACTATTCAACGTTATAAGGGTTTGGGTGAGATGAACCCGGAACAACTTTGGGAAACCACCATGAATCCCCAAGGGAGAATTTTAAAACAAATTAATATTGCAGATGCCGGCCAGGCCGACCAGACTTTTACCATGCTCATGGGTAACGAAGTGCCGCCCAGAAAAAGATTTATTCAATCGCGGGCAAAAACCGCCACTTTGGATTTGTAAAAATTTAAAATTTAAATGGAAGAAAAAGAAATTCATCACGACATCGGTAAATTACAGCAAACAGAGATTACCGAAGAAATGGAAAAGTCCTATTTGGATTATGCCATGAGTGTCATTGTCCAACGGGCTTTGCCGGATGTCCGTGACGGTTTAAAACCGGTTCACCGCCGGATTTTATACGCCATGCACGAAATGGGTTTAGGTCATTCGGCTAAATTTTCCAAGTCAGCTAAAGTGGTTGGGGAAGTTTTAGGAAAATTTCACCCACACGGCGACATGCCGGTTTATCAGGCTTTAGTTCGTCTCGCCCAAGATTTCTCCATGCGCTATCCTTTAATTTTTGGTCAGGGAAACTTTGGTTCAGTTGACGGAGACCCGCCGGCCGCCATGCGTTACACTGAAGTCAAAATGGCAGCCATTGCCCAGGAAATGCTGGCCGATATTGAAAAAGAAACTGTGGACCTGACCGATAATTTTGATCAAACTTTGAAAGAACCGATTTATTTACCCGCCAAACTACCGAATTTACTTTTAATGGGTTCAGAAGGAATCGCTGTTGGTATGGCCACCAAAATCCCGCCTCACAATTTAGGTGAAGTCATTGACGCCGTCGTATTTTTAATCGAAAAGGGGAAAATGGGGGAGGCACATGAGTCGCGCGGGGAAGCAGAGTTGGAATTTAAAAGAATCACTTTTGAGGAAAATGCGCCGGAAAAGCCTGTGACCCTTCGTTTTGAAAGCAACGCTTCCATTGAAGAACTGATGCAGTATATTAAAGGTCCGGATTTCCCCACTGCCGGCCAAATTTTTGATCAAAATGAAATTAAAGAAGCTTATTCCACCGGCAAAGGCCGTATTGTCATCCGCGGCAAGGCGGAAATTGAAGAAGCCAAAGGTGGTAAATTTCAAATCATTATTACGGAGTTGCCTTATCAGGTTAATAAAGCCCAATTGGTCGCCCGCATTGCCAATTTGGCCAAAGAAAGGAAAATTGACGGAATTTCCGATTTGCGTGACGAGTCGGACCGTCACGGAATCCGCGTGGTGGTTGAACTAAAGCGTGATGCCCGGCCAAAACAAGTTTTAAATAATTTGTTCAAAAAAACCGAACTGCAGACCACTTTTCCCACCAATTTTGTCACCTTGGTTGATGGCACACCCATGACTTTAAATGTCAAACAAATTTTAACCGAGTTTGTTAATCATCGTCATGTGGTCATCACCCGCAGAAGTCAATTTGAACTTAAAGAAGCCCGCGGCCGTGGACATATTTTGGAGGGCTTACTAATTGCTTTAGATAATTTAGACGCCGTTATCGAAACCATCAAAAAATCTAAAGATGCCGATGACGCTAAGACCAATTTAATGACCAGATTTAAACTCTCGGAAATTCAGGCCGTTGCCATTCTGGATATGCAACTTCGGAAACTGGCCGCTTTGGAGCGGAAAAAGATTGAAGACGAATATAAACAAATTCAAGAAACGATTGCTTTTCTCTTGGACCTTTTGGCTCATCCGGCAAAAATCTTAAAAATAATTACCAAAGAACTTAATGAAGTCAAAGAAAAATATGCCGACGAGAGAAAAACCAAAATCTTTAAGAAAAAGGTAGAAGAATTCTCCGAAGAAGATTTAATTCCCAACGAGGAAACGATTATTACCATTACCGGCACCGGTTATATCAAAAGGGTGCCCCGCAGCACCTATCGAACCCAAAGACGCGGCGGCAAAGGCGTCATGGGAATGAAAACCAAAGAAGAAGATGAAATTGCCCATTTGATAACCGCCAACACTCATGACTTTCTGCTTTTTTTCACCAACAAAGGCCGAGTTTTTAGGATTAGGGTCTGGGAATTGCCGGAAGCTTCCCGCCAGTCAAAAGGTCAGGCGGTGGTTAATTTAATCAATATCGAACAAGGAGAAATTGTGCAATCGGTTTTGACCGTCAGCAACCAACCTGCTCCCAACCAAAAATTCCTTTTTATGGTAACCAAAAAAGGGACCATCAAAAAGACCGAAATCGGAAGGTATAACAATGTCCGCCAGTCGGGCTTAATTGCCATTAAACTGGAAGCCGGCGACGAACTTTGCTGGGCCAAGGTTACTTCGGGAAATGACCACATTCTTTTGGTTTCTCACGAAGGAAAATCCATCCGGTTTAACGAGTCGGATGTCCGACCAACTGCTCGGGATACCATGGGCGTCATCGGCATCACTTTAATGAAAGATGATTTTGTCGTCGGCATGGAAGCCCTATCGGCCAGAGCCCCGCAATCCACCGATAAAAGGAGAAAAGTTTTTCGGGATATTTTAGTCGTCATGGAAAGGGGAGTAGGAAAAAGAACCGACTTTACCGAATTTCCTTTGCAAAAGAGGGGGGGCATGGGCGTTAAAGTGGCCGAGGTCACCCCCAAGACCGGCAAAGTAGTTTGCTCGCAATTTGTGGACGAGTCGGTTGAACAAATTGTTTTAACTTCCAAACAAGCGCAGATTATAAAGTTGCCTTTGAAAAATATTCCGCGGTTGGGGAGAGCCACCCAGGGAGTAATACTGATGCGTTTTGACAAAACGGCGGCCCAGGATTGTGTTTGCGCCGTCACCTATCTTAAAAAAGAAGAGGAAGAAGAAATGGTGGTCAAAGAATAATTTTTATTCTTTCTTTCCCTAACAATTTGACTTTAAGCCTCCTTTCTTTTAAGATATCGCCATGACCCCAGAATACTCGTCTTTTAAGCCTGAAAAAAATTATTTTATTCGCTTGCCTAAAAAAATCACTTTTCACTATTGGCCAATTCCCATGATTAATGTAATCCAACCCCGTTTCTATAAACAAGAAACCAAAGAAATTGAAGAGATTCCTCTTTCTCCGGGAATTGTTGCCCTTTTAATTCAGATAGGACTTAAGGGGTTAGTACAAAAATTTGTACAAGAAAAAGAGAGACAGATTAATTAATTTTATATATTATTTTTTTACTTCAGAAAGCGGGTGGAATTTGCGGTGGGTTTCTTCGGCAAATTTATCGGAAGCATGAACATAACGCGTTGTCGTGTCTAAAGATTCGTGTCCTAAAAGAATTTGTATCGCTACCGGACTGGCCCCTTTTTCCGCCAAGTAAGTGGCAAATCCGTGTCTTAACGAATGAGCACTTGTCGGGACATTAATTTTTAATTTTTCCCGATATTCTTTAATTTTCATCTGAATATAGTTGGTTGATAATCTTCTTTTATTTGAAGATACATTGGGACCGCTATAGGGAATAAAAAGCGGTTGTAGGGCATCCTCCCGACTTTCGAGGTAGCGTTCTAAGAAAGTTTGAGCTCGAGGAGTTAGATAAACAAATCGTTCCTTTTTGCCCTTGCCCATAATGAAAATTTTTCCGGTCCCATCAATATCCGCCCGGTTTAGTTTACACAGTTCCGAAATTCTCATACCGGTCGAAAATAAAACTTCCATCAGCGTCTGATTTCTTAACGCGATTAAGGGATTGTTTTCTAAATAAGCCGGCGACTCGATTAACCGAATTAAGTCGTCAAATTCTGCGACCCGAGCGTGTCTCTTTTCTGTTTTAATCATCTTGATAACTTCCGGTGGAATTGGACAGGGATAATCCATTTCAATCAAATATTTGAGATAACCCCTGAGCGAAGAAAGGCAACGGTTAAGTGAACCGCTGGCTAGATTTCCCTGGGCTTTTTCTCCTCCTGCCGTTTTTCGATCTTTTGAAGCCATATATGCTTTATAAAGTTCAATTGTCTTCTTTGAAATGCCGTTAAAATCACTAATTTTAGCTTCTTCGTTTAAGAACAATTGAAAAACTTTTAAATCCAGTTCATAGTTATAAATTGTCTCCGCAGAATAATTATTTACTTTAAGATGCAAAAGAAAATCATCAAGATGAGGTAACTCCATTTTTAATCCTTTCTCCACGCTTATTTAAAGATAATAACTTCTGATAAATATCTTCCTCCTCAAGAGAAAATGAAGTCTTGCCACGACTACCGCCACCGGTAATTATCACTCGCTCGCGTCTTAAATTTAAATATTCAATCACAAGGCTGCTTTGCTCTTTCTTAACCACAAAAAAAGGCTCAATCCCTTTTAGCAAACCTAAAAGGACTTCCCCTTTTGTCAGTTTATACTGAAAAGCAGGGGAGCAAAGGTGATTACGTGCTTTAAACTTGTAAACTTTACCATCACCCACGAGATTTTGAATATACTGGATTGAATTTTGGTTGGTGTTAGTAACAACAAGATAAGGATGATATAGGGGGCTTGCGGACTGAATTTTGTTTTCTTTTTTTCTTTGAAAGGTAATCCCAATAAAACCTTCACCGTCTATAAAACCAGCTAACCAGGCTTTTTGCGTAGGGGATAAAACATTCATTCTTCGGCTCCTTTTGGACTAAACATTTGAGGTATTATACTCAGTCGGTATGAGTATACTATCTAACGGGACTGCTTGTCAAGGACCGGCTAAAATGCCCCTAAACGGCTGTCGGGAACAGCAATGACCAAATATCTCACCCTTCTCTAAAGTATTTCCACTATTAATTATTATTTTTTACCCTGTATTCCAGGTTGTTTTGAAAAAATAAGCCTCCCCCGGAGACACTTGGATCAAGGCTGATTTGCCAGAAAAAAAACGGGTAGTTATCCACAATCGGGTACAGTTATTGCTATCAAACTATATCATTTAAACATAATTGCCGCCTCTTGACGCCTCAATTTGTTTTTTTACCATTCTTGGCAGATTCGGGTTTTCTTTGCCAATTCGTGAAAAGAAACTATAGGTTCGTGAAAAAGGCCAATAATTATGTATATAGGCTGTCTTATTATAGGTCTATTTGACTCACCCTCTCCCCTCGTCCCTCACAGGGTAAACCCCTTGAAGTTTATCCCCATTGGGTAAGGCCAAAAAGAACGAGAAGCACCACCAAGCCCACCGCCAAATACTCCAGCACTATCTTTTTAAAAAGCCGGTCATTTAATTTAGCCTGAACAATACCTAAAGAAACATAAATGAGCGTGGTTAAAAAAAGTGAACTCAAAGTAATGGCGGTCGGCCAAAGCGAATAAACCAGCGCAATCTCCCCCATTCCCAAAGAAAGAAAAAAAGAATATAAAAAAACCGAAAAACTAATTTTTTCTTCCAAATTCACTGACCAAATTCCCTGAAGAAAAAGAAAAAAAGAAATGATAAAAACCAAAAGGCCGTTATAATAAAACGGGAGACGGAAGGAAAAAACAGTATCATAAAGAAAAAAGGAAGCAACCAAAGTCAAAAGAAAACTGACAGCGGAAGCCGAACGAAAAAGTTGAATCGTTCTTATCGCCGCCACCGCAAAAATATTTTCGCTTAAAAAAAGAGCGTACATTCCCAAAAAATAAATAATAATGATGGGAATGGCTGAAAGCAAACTTCCGGGTAGGAGAAAATAAAAAAGACCGACTCCGGTGGTAAAAAGTAAGGGTAAAATCCAGGAAGTCAGCCAGATCGGACCGTGTAAGGATTCTTTCAACGACCAAAGAGTTAAAGGAATAGTTAAAAAAGAGAGAATAAAAATAGCCAGATATCGGGAAGGCATCACTCCTAATTGAATTAGAGTTAATCCGCCAGTCAATAAAATAGAACAAAAAATGAATTTGCGGCGTTTAGTCAGAAACATAAAACTATGTTTGCATAAACTTTTTGCACATCATCCATGGCCTCCAATTTTTCGATCAAAGAAAAAACTTGTTCGGCAATTTTTTTGTCAGTTACCGGTACGGTATTAATTGGTTTCATTGCCAATTCCACCGACTTAGGAACAAAACCCGCGTTGGCAAGCGCTTCTTTAGTTGCTTCCAAAGCGCTGGGATCAACGAAAATCACCAATTCCCCTTCTTTCCCGTCTTCCACTTCTTCGACACCAAGGTCGATAATTTTTAAAGTTGCTTCCTCTTTGTCGCCGGAAAAAGGAACCACGATTATCCCCACTTTTTTGAAATTAAAGGCAACTGCACCCGGAGAAGTAATGCTTCCCCCACTCCGGTCAAAAATATTTTTTATTTCCTGAACCGTTCTTTGCTTGTTATCAGTCGCCGTTTCCACCAAAATTCCCACTCCACCCGGACCGTAACCTTCATAGACCACTTCACTGATAACCATCCCTTCGCCCTTACCGGCCGCCCGGTCAATCGCCCGTTGAACGTTTTCTTTGGGCATATTGAGCGACCTGGCCTTTTCCATGGCTAATCTAAGCTTGAAGTTTTGTCCTGAATCCGTAACGCCGCCGGAATCACGCACCGCCACCATAATAGCGTTGGTAATCTTGGTAAATTCTTGACCGCGTTTTTGGTCAGTGACTTCTTTTTCCCGATGAATATTGGCCCATTTAGAATGTCCGCTCATGTGTCAGCCTTGATTTTACCACTTGTCTACCCCTCTTTTCCAGTAGTCTTCCCCCAAAATCACGGTTATATCCGCCCGCGAACCGTCCTTGTTAAAAATTACTCTACAAGGGAAAAACCTTTTTACCCAAAAAAGTGTATAACTTTCTTTAAACTCTACTTCTGATTTAATTTTACAATTTTCTTCCGGCTTTAAAGCGTCGGCGCTGCGAATCACTCTAACGCCCGACTTTTCCAAAAAATTTGCGGCTTCTTGCGCCAAGCCATTATGCAAAGTAGCATTGAGAACTTCCAAAGCCAGCGACTCTTCACTGATTTTGCTGTCGGCGATATTCTCCCGACCGGAATAATCATCAATCTCAAGAAGGCTTTTATTAAGGCTTAAAGCGCGCAAATAAAGCAGAAAAAGATCAATCTTTCCCAAATCTGTTTTCACCTTACCGGTTAAAGCTTGCCAAAATACATTTCGGAAAAGCTTTGACGGGTTTTTCCGGTAATAATCCGCCTCTTTGTTACCGTCATAAAAGTAACCGAAAATAGCGATGTTTAAATTCTTCCGAATCGTTTCGGAAACCAACAGTCCTCCTTTTTTTTCCAGCTCGCCTAAGCCGTATATCTTGCGCCATTCGTACTCTCCAAAACCTCTACCAACCTCCACTGTTTCTGCCGGTAGAAAATAAATCTGACCCAGTTTCCTTTCCGAGGAAAAAATTAAAAGTTCCCCTTTTCTGTCGATTAAAACGAAACTCGTCCGGGAAAACCGTCTGAGCGAAGTATTTTTAAAAGAAATCACCATTTTTATTACCCCAAAAACTAAAAGCAACAAAAAAACTAAAAATGCCCCAACAAAGATCGGCGACCCAAAAAAAATTTTTTTACGATTATTTTTTTTCATTTTCTTCGCGGTCATTTCTGATTTCCTTAATTTTCTTTTGAATTTCTTCCTTATTAAAACCGAATCGTTCAAATATTTGATGGGTCATCGACAGAGCCGTTTCAAACTCCGGTTGGACTATTTCGTCCGCCCCCAATTCTTTAAGTATTTGATAATCTTCTTCGATGTGCGACCGACAAATAATGGAAATCTCAGGATTAAGCGTTTTACAGTTTCCCAAAACAATTCTCTGAGTCACCGGATCCGGTATGGCGATAACGGCCAGTCTTGCTTTATCCACTTGGGCAAAATCAAGCACGTCAATGTCTGTCGGGTCGCCAAAAATGACTCTCTTTCCTTCCATCTTAAGTCTTCTGACAATGTGAGGATTATACTCAACCACCAAATAAGGAATTTTGGCTTTGTCCAAAAGACTGCCGATCCACTTCCCCACTCGGCCATATCCGAGAATGACGACATGGTTAGTAAAAGGCAATTCGTCCATCGGGGATTCTTGAATTTTTCGAGCACAATATTTTTCGTAAAGGAAAGGAAACCTTTTCAAAAATGGGCAACATTTTTTATAAAGTATGTCTGCCAAAGAAAAAAGCCACGGAGTCAGAACCATGGTTAACAAAGCAACCGAAATAACCAAAAGATAACTGTCCTCGTCCAAAAAGTGGCCGGAAAAGGCCACTGCCGCCAAGGTAAAAGAAAACTCCCCCGCTTGCGCCAGCCCCAAAGAAACCCGAAGAATTGTTTTGGCATGATAACCGAAATGACCCAAAATTAAAATTCCTAAAACAATTTTCAAAAGCAGGATTAAACCGGAAAGAACCAAAATAGTCAGCCAATTGGCAAGTAAAAACGAAGGCGCTAAACTGGAGCCCAAAGATACAAAAAAAATCACCAAAAAAACATCCCGCAAAGGACGAACTTCCGAAAAAATGGCTAAATTTTCATTGGTCTGACTCAATACCAATCCGGCCAAAAAAGCGCCCAAGGCCAGGGAAAAACCAAAGCTGGCGGTAAACATTGAGAACAAAAAAACTAAGGCAATCGAAAATAGTAACAAAAGTTCTCGGCTTTTTAATCCAGCCACAAAATCGCCCACCTTGGAGGCAATTTTCTGGGAAAAAATCAAAGCCAATTCCAAAACCACGACAATTTTGGACAAGGAAATAATTTTTACCTCAATCGGCGCTTCACCAAAAAAAAGGGTAAAAAGACAGAGAACTGGCAAAACCGCCAAATCCTGCGTCATGATCGAGCCATACATAATATTTCCCTGAAGGCTTTCCGACAGCCCCTTTTCCTCAAGTAACTTAACCACAATGGCGGTGGAAGAAATAGAAAAAGCGGCGGCCATTATCAAGGAAGATTTAAGATTGAACTTAAAAACAAAATGCAAGAGTAAACTGCCTAAAAAAATAATCGCTAAAATCCAGAGGACGGAAGCCTGAATAATATTTGTTCTTAAACGCTCGCTTTTTTTGAAAGAAAATTCCAAACCTAAAGTAAACATCAAAAGTGCCGTGCCGATTTCCGCCAGAAAGTTTAGGCTGGTTTTACTCGCGCCCCAAAAGTTCATTAGAAATGAAACCACGATGCCGGAAAAAAGATAGCCCAAAATCGCCGGTTGTTTTAACTTCCTGGCCAGAACACCGCCCAAAAAAGCACTTAAAAGGATGAGCAGAAGATCACTTAAAATAAGGGAACCGGGCATATGGTTATGATAGCGTCTTTGTTTTTACGAAGTCAACGATAAACCAGGCGGCGCCAAAACAAATAGCCACATCAGCCATATTAAAGGTCGGAATAAGAGGTAATTTTAGAAAGTCCACTACTCCACCTCTGATAATTCGGTCTAATAAATTACTCATTCCCCCAACCAGCATTAGCCAAACACCAGTTTTACTTTTAAATCGCCACAAAAAAAATAAAAGAAAAGAAATAATTACTATCAAAATTGAATTTGACCAGAACGGTAAAAGACCCCAAGATACAGAATGATTGATTTGGCCAAAATCCATTTTCAAAGAAAAAAATTTCGTCAGCTGGTCGAAGAGAACAAGAATAAAAACCACTATTTTTTCTCTTTTTTCTTCATGCATTCAACACAAACCGTCGTTTCTGGAAAAATCATTAACCGGTCAGTATCAATCATCTTGCCGCATTTTTCGCAAACACCGTAATTGCCAATTTTAATCCGCGACAAAGCCTTGCGGATCTGGATAAGTTTCCGGTCAATTTCTCTTTTTAAGCCTTCCACCGTTGCATGACCAAATTGCTCCGAGGCGTCAGCGTCAGAGGAAGCGTTGTCTAAGATTCTTTTTGTATCCTTAAAGGGATCCTGTTCATCCAATTCTTTTTTTCTTTTGCTTAACTTACTTTCTTCTATGCGCAAAAAATTCTTAATCGGCTCCAGTAAGCTAGCCGGAAATAAAACTTTGTTTTTTCTTTTTTTATCCATGGTTACTTTCTTTTAAAAAAATTACGCCAATCTTCCTTGATATTCCTGCCCGAGCGGTGATATAAAGCTGCGCCTGAGGCCACCGCCATCAACAACCACCCGAAACGATATAAGTATAAGGTATCGTTTTTAAAAAAAGCAAGAAGGAAAAGGGCAAGTGAAGAGATTAGACTAAAAAAAGTAAAGAGAAAACCGATTTTTCCGCTCTTATACCAAGGAAAAGAACGATATTTATTCGCCACTAAAGAAGAAAGGGAAATCCCCAAAATTCCAGTGAAGGTGTAGCCCAAAGAAAACCATTCCTTATTTTTTAAGAAATAACCGAGTCCTCCTAAAAGAAGAAAGTAAAAAAGGGGTAAAACTAAAGCATCCAAAACTTCCCAAAGATTACCCTTCTCCCCGCTCGTCATCCATTTAACCGCCAAAATTACTCCCAGTATTATTCCAAAAAGAGAAAAATTATCGCCCAAATCCAAAGTGAAAAAATTGTTTAAAGAAAGCCCAAATTCGGAAAAATGAAAGAGAACAAAAACCAAACGGCCCAAAAGCAAACCTAAAAAAAATGAAAGCAGGGTTAGGTTAAAAATGACTGACTCTTTATAATCCTCACGCAGTTTTCGCCAAAGAGAAAAAGAAGAAATTATTCCTGCCAAAATAAGGCTCCAAAAGAGCGGAGTGATTTTAAAAAAACCGATGGTAAAAGAAAGACTGGGAATCATCTATTTTCCTCTTTGACTTTTATCATTTTAACACAATATACTTCTTTTATGCTTGAATCGCTGCACAGCCTCACCGGCGCGGTCATTGCTTACAAAATCGGCAATCCCGCCTTGGCTTTCCCGCTCGCTTTTCTTTCCCATTTTGCCTGCGATCTCCTCCCCCATTGGAATCCGGAAATCTATAAAGAAAAAAAGAAGTTAGGGCATTTACTGGCTAAAACTAATTTACAAATTATTATTGACTGTTTGCTTGGGCTTTTCTTTGGCCTCTTTATTGCTTTTAAAGCTCTGCCAAGCACCATCCATTTTCTAACAGTGATTGGCGGCTCTTTTTTTGCCATTCTGCCGGATTTGGCGGAAGCGCCTTTTTACTACTTAAATGTTAAGGCCAGCCCAATTTTAATATTAACAAAATTTCAAAGAAGTCATCAGTTTAAAACTTCTTTTTGGTTCGGCATCACTTTTCAAATAGTCTACGCTATCTTCCTTCTTTCCCTTGTTTGGTAATTGTAATCTTCAGGCCAAATTTGCTAAAATACTCCTTAGTTAAATCACCTTATGCCGAGGTGGCGGAATGGTAGACGCGCAGGTCTCAAAAACCTGTGTCCTCAAAGACATGAGAGTTCGAGTCTCTCCCCCGGCACAAGGTTTTGCCCTCATAATACCGAGATAAATAAAGTTCTAAGATGAAAACCGCTTTTCTTTATCAACCGCTTAAAAACAAGTCTGTTCTTTGTACCGCCTGCTATCATCGCTGTCAGATTTCTGAAGGAAAAACAGGCATTTGCGGAGTAAGACAGAACATCTCGGGAAAATTGGAATTGCTGGTTTTCGGCAAGGCAATTGCGGTTAATATTGATCCAATTGAGAAAAAACCTTTTTATCATTTTCTACCGGCAAGCAAAACTTTTTCCATCGGCACTTTCGGCTGTAATTTTCGCTGTCTTAATTGTCAAAATTACGATCTTTCGCAAATTTTAGGCTACAAAGGCAATACTCGTTATTATTCAAAAATTGCTTGGGGTAAAACACTTTCTCCAAAGCAGGCAGTCCAAGCAGCCCAAGAAAACGGTTGTGAATCCATCGCTTATACTTACAACGAACCAACAATATGGACTGAATATGCTCTCCTGATTATGAAGCGCGCCAAGAAAGAAAAGCTCTTCAATCTTTGGGTTTCCAACGGCTTTATGACCAAAGAAACACGGGAAACCATCCTTCCCTACTTAGACGCGATTAATATTGATATTAAATCTTTTTCCGACCAGTTTTACCGCGAAAATTGCGGCGCATTTCTGGCTCCGGTTCTGGAAAACTGCCGAAACTTTAAGAAAAAAGGTGTTCATCTGGAAATTACCACTTTAGTTATCCCGACTCTCTCCGACAATGAAACAATGCTTAAAAAATTGTCACAATTTATTAAACGAGAACTGGGCGCTGATATTCCGTGGCATGTCACGGCTTTCTCCGGAAAAATATCTTGGAAATTACAACATTTACCGGAAACCCCCGCCAAAGTACTGGAAAAAATTCGTCAAATCGGTCTTAATTCAGGACTTAAATATGTCTATGCCGGTAATATTTTGACGCCAGGCTTGGAAAATACTTATTGTCCAAAATGCTCTGCCACCGTGATCGAACGAATGGGCTATAATGTAGAAAATCATCTTAAAAAAGGTTTTTGTCCGAATTGTGGTTATCAAATCTTATTCCGATGATAAAAATTGCCGTTATTTCACCCCACGCCCCGATTCTTCTGCCAAAGGTTGGGTCAAATCAAGATCGCCATAAGTTGCAAAAGACGCTTAAGTCTTTAGAAAAACTGGGTGAAAAAATGCAAAAAGAAAAAGCTGAGGAAATTATTATCAGTTCACCTCACCAAGATTGGGGCTTTAATGTCCCCTTATTCTTTCTGGCTCAAAATTTTAAGGGTAAAATCACCACTTTTCTCACTGGCCCCCAGTCAGCCCAAGAACATTTTGTTATGGGACAAAAAATGGCGCAAAGTTTAGACACAAAGAGAGCCTACGCCCTAATTGCCTCCGGTGACTTGTCCCACGTACTTAAAGCAAATGGACCATACGGATATCATCCTGAAGGACCGAAGTTTGATCGGGAACTAATTAAACTCCTCGAAGAAAAAAAAGTCCCGGAAATTTTAGCGCTCGATGACAAATTTCCGGCAGCGGCCGACTGCGGACTACGTTCGTTCGCCTTCGTTTTTGGTCTTCTGAACAAAGAAAAGGTGACCATCAAACCCAAAATTTTATCTTATGAAGGGCCTTTCGGCGTTGGTTATTTGGTCGCCCAAATCGTTTAAGTTCAAAAGAATAATGGAAGACAAAGATAAAAAAATACTCAAAAACTTGGTGTTTGCAGCCATCAAATCAGAACTGGAAAATCAAAAATTGGAATATGATATGACCGAAATTTCCAGCGTTTTAAGACAGAGACGCAATGTCTTTGTTACTCTCAAAAAAGACGGCCGGCTACGTGGATGCATTGGTCATCTCGCCCCGGTACAGGCACTTTTTCAAGACGTGATTGAAAATGCCCGAGCGGCTGCTTTTTCCGACCCGCGGTTCCCGGCCTTGACCAAAAGTGAATTTGGTAAAATTACCATAGAAATTTCTATACTTAGCGTTGGTAAAAAACTTGAATATAAATCGGCGGCTTCGCTAATCGAATTTTTGGAAAAAAATAAACCCGGAGTAATTTTAAAATATGCCGGTCGGACAGCCACTTTTTTGCCCCAAGTTTGGGACGAGTTGTCAAAGCCGGAACAATTTCTCTCCCATCTTTGCCTTAAGGCCGGACTTGCTCCAGACGAGTGGAAGAAAAAAGTGACAATTGAAACTTACAGCGTGGAGAAAATATAGTTTTACCTCACCGAAAACATTTCTTTCGGCAATTCAAATTTTTTTATCACTTCGTCATTCTGCTTATTTCTTTTTAGAAAAATAATCTGCTCATCGTCAACATAAACCGGCGCCCAGGCAAAGTCTTTAATTCTGGTAATTAAGAAGGTTTGGCCCCAGGGAGTCAGATCATTACGGTGGAAAAAAATGGCGTTAAAGCGATATTTTTTATCAATTTCCTGCCATTTGCCGTTATTTTCCTGCATAGGAATATATACCTGTTCAAAAAAATCTTGAGGGTAAGCTTCCGGCCGGTTATCAACAAAAACTTTTTCCCGGGGAAACAAAAAATAAATCAGATAGCCGCCGTTGTCGTAATTGTTAAAAATCGGGCCAGCCAGATTATTTTTTTGGAAAAAGTTCGCCGCATTCTCATTCCCTTCTTTTAATCCAACTCCTAAAGAAATTTTCCCTTGCCAATAAATTGGATTTAATAAAAACATTCCGACAGTTAAAATAATGGTTAGAGAAGAAGTAATAAAAGACTGATAGTCCTCTCTCTCCCCCTTAAAGATTCCTTTAAAATTTTCTGCTATTACCGGTATTAAAAATAATCCAAATAAACTAAAGTTTCTAACAGCAGTCCAGCCAAGATAAGAAAAGAAAAAGCTGAAGATTAAATTGGTGATGGAGATTTTTTGTCTTTTTATTAAGACATAAACCCAACTTAAAATTAAAATTCCAAAGGCAATTTTAAAATATAAATTCTGAGGATAACGGACGATTTTATCCAAAAACAAAACGCTTTGATTCTCGAAAAGCCGATAACCGTAACCTTTAAAAATTTGCAGAGGGTAAAGAGCGCCTTTGATAAAAGCGGGATTAATTAGGGTTGCCAAAACCGCTGCCCCACCCGCCAGGAATAATTTTTTTATCTCTTTCAGACTTTTTTTGCTTTTTTCTGCAAAAAAAATAAATAGTTCCCTAACGCCAAAAACCCCAATCAGAAAAAGCCCTAAGAAAAAATAAATATGTAAATTAACCCACAGGATTTCCAAAACCGGTAATAACCATAGTTTTTTTCTTTTGAAAATTAATATCCATAAAAAAATTCCCGAAAGCAGATAAGAAAAAGCCTCAGGTCGGATTTCTGTCCGGCTGACCAATATCGGGATAATGATGACCGAAGTTAAAAGGGCCGTGTTAAAGTTTGAAATTTTCCGGGCAATCAGAAAAAAAATTAAAAAAGTGAATAAAGAAATTAAGGTAAAGAATGCCGAGAGTCCGGCAAACCCGAAAATTTTTTGAATTAAATAAAATAAAACTCCGCTTCCCCAATGATGATTGAGAAAAGGATAATTAGAATAAGTATAGGAATATAAATTTCTAGAAATTACCTCTGGGAAGGCGAGGCCTTTCGAAGCTAAATTATTCCAAATGATTTCTCCGTTTTTCAAGTGTCTGCCCAAATCCGCCGTGACCAAATCAATTCTCTGGGTGACCAAAACCGCATAAAGAGTGAGTAAAAAAAATATCAAAATAATTTGAAGCTTTTTAACCGTCATTCTCACTTCTCACTTTTTTGTCTTACCTCCATAGGATAAAAGGAAACACGGGAAGGAACAAAGCGCAGTTTTATCGCGCCGGTGGGACCGTTACGGTGTTTGGCAATTTCCAAAGTGACATTCTCCGGATTTTCTTCATCTTCTTTAAACAAAAACATCACTACATCAGCATCTTGTTCTAATCCTCCACTTTCTCTTAAATCAGCCAGTCTTGGTCTTTGCCCGCCCCTAATTTCTACCGCTCTTGACAGTTGAGAAACCGCAATAATGGGAATTTTTAATTCTCTCGCCAAATTTTTAATCCCCATGGAAATCTCGGAAACTTCCTGCACTCGATTCTCCAAATTCCGGCCCCGCACCAGCTGCAAATAATCGATGATTAAAAGTTGCAAGCCTTTTTCTACTTGCAGTCTTCTGGCTTTGGTTCTCATTTCCAAAACGGAAATTCCCGGCGTGTCGTCAACATACAAAGGCGCGTCCGCCAAAATACCCATGGCTTCGGAAAAACGGGTAAAATCTTCCTCTTCTAATTTCCCGGTCTTGAGTTTCCAGGCGTCAATTTCCGACTGTCTGGTTAAAAGACGGTCGGTCAACTCTTCCTTACTCATTTCCACTGAAAATATCCCCACCGGCATTTTATAATCCACCGCCACTGCCCGGGCAATATTTAAGCTCAAGGCAGTTTTACCCACTCCCGGTCTGGCCGCCAGGATAATCATATTGGAAGGCTGCAATCCGGCCAGCATATTATCTAAATCACGAAAACCGGTGGGAACTCCCCGCAGTCCTCCGGCCATTTTATGAAGTTCATCCAGTCGGTCAAAGCTTTCCGCCAGGGCATCTTTAATCGGCATAAAACTTTGTTTCAAATGTTTTTGCGAAAGGGAAAAAACTTCCATTTCTGTTTTGTCTATGGCTTGATCGGCGCTATTCCCTTCGTCAAAAGCCGTATCGGCAATCCTGCTGGCCGCAGAAATAAGCTGTCTTTTAATATAAAGGTCTTTAACAATTTGTCCGTATTTTTCCGCATTGGAGGCCGTGGGCACACTATTGGCCAACTCCACCAGAAAAGCCGAACCGCCGACTTTCGAAAGAGCCCGATTTTTTTTGAGTTTATCCCCAACCGTAACAATGTCAATCGGTGAGCGTTCTTCATAAAGATCCAAGACCGCCTTAAAAATTGCTCCGTGATTTTCGTTATAGAAATGCTCCGGCCGCAAAAATTCGGCCACGGCAATGATGGCATCTTTATCAATTAGAATTGCCCCAATAATTGAGGTTTCTGCCTCTTGAGAATGAGGAGGAACCTTACCTTCGGCCATTTAAGCTTTCCTTTCAAGAACGACTACTTTGGTTTCTTCGGGCAGTTTATCTTTCACCACGGAAAGCTTATCCAATTTTTCCGCTTTTTCCACTCCCATTTCATCTAAAAATTCTTCCAAACCGGAAAGTTCCGGTAAATTAGGCGCTTTAAAATGCATCGGTAAAACAATTGACGGCTCTATGTGATGAACAATTTCTACTGCTTCTTTCGGACCGAAAGTATAAGTTCCCCCGACCGGCACCATTAAAATGTCCGCCCCGATAATTTCTTCCATAATTTTCGGCGAAGGCATTTCTCCCAAATCTCCCAAGTGGCAAATCGAAAGTCCATCCGCTTCAATTAAAAAAATGGTATTGGCGATTTTTTCCGCTTCCGTTTTTCCTCCGTGTAAAGCAGGAAAACCAAAAAATGAAATTCCTTTTGCTTCATATTCTCCAGGCTGGCTAATAACCAATGGGTCACCCGTAATTCCCGCGACAAAATCATGGTCTTTGTGCGGATGGGAAACAGTAACCATATCTGCTTCGGCTTTGGGAAATTTAAAACCCACCATTTCCGGAGAAAAAGGATCGGTCACTACCGTCGCGGTTTTGGTTTTAATTTTAAAAGATGAATGACCAAGATAAGTAATGTCCATATTCGGATTTAATAATATCATCCACTACTCGCCTTGACAAGATGAGGATTTTTGCCTAAGATATGGTGCATGAAGAAAGAAGTCATTCTGGCAATTGTTATCGGTTTTGGCGTGGGATTAATGGCTACTTTCGGTATTTTTAACGCCCAAAAATCGCTTAATGAAGCCGGTAAAATTCAAACTCCGCAAGCATCAGAAGAGGAAAATAAACCCACGGCCGGTCCTATCGCTACCCAAACTCTCGCTCTTTCCGCCCCGGCGGACCAATCAATTATTAAAGAAGGTAAGGTGGCTGTTTCCGGAACTACTACTCCTCAATCCTGGGTTATTATTATGGGAGAAAAGGGAGAAAAAGTTTTACAAGCGGATTTAAAGGGAAATTTTGAAACGGAAATGTTACTCGTTTCCGGGGAAAACGAAATTGAGGTCCAGGCAATTTCCGAAATCGGAGAAAAAATAAGCAAAATCGTGACCGTTGTTTTTAGTACAGTAGAAATATGATAACCATAAATCAAATATCAAAGATCAAATATCAAAGATGCTTTTTGTTTTCTTTTTTGTTAATGTTCTTTCTGTTATCGACAACCAAAGTTATTGCGATTTCGACAACTCCATCACCTAAACCTACCAATACTACGGCTACTCCATCCGGTTCATTAACGCCCACTGTTAGTGTCGATGAAAACGTAAAAGTAATCCGTGATGCAATTAAAGAACAAGTCGACCAAATTAAAGCAAACATTGAGAAAAAAGCTTTTGTGGGAATAATCTCCCAAATTACTGATTCTACCATTACTTTAAACAACTTCCGCGGGAAGCAAAGAATCAGGATTACTGAGGATACGACCATTATTGCCGCCAACAAGAAGGAAATTAAAATCGGCGATTTGGCTCTGGACAATAAAGTGATTGCCATGGGAACGGTCGGTGATGACGAAATTCTGGCCGCCAAAAGAGTGATTGTCGTTTTGCCCCCCCCAACTCCGGTGGCCAAAAGAATTGTCACCTTTGGTAAAATTTTAACTATTGACACTAAAAATTCCCAAATTACACTTTCCCCCGTCAAAGAAGATAACGCTATCGCCAGCATTATTACTATCAATAAAGACACTTACTTCACTCTTCAATCAGATCTTAAGTCTTCGCCTAAGTTTAAGGATTTAAAAGAAGGACAAAAAGTTTTCGTGATTTATTTTGAGCCGGGCTTGGGAAAAGCCGCCATTGCCAAATCCGTCTTCATTTTGCCCTAATCCCCCCTCAAGCGAAAAAAGTATGTAAACCAGCCAAAAAGCTGGTTTTATTGTTAATATTTTTTTGAAATGATATCATGAAAATATGGCAGATTTAATTCAACCGGTTAAAGGCACACGTGATTTTTACCCGGAAGATTGGGCTTTTGAAATGTGGTTTTACGAAAAAGTAAAAGAAGTTTCTAAGTTGTTTGGTTTTGAGGAATACGAGGGTCCGACTCTGGAAACTTTGGCTTTATATGCCGCCAAATCAGGGGAAGAACTGGTAAAAAAACAGGCCTTTACTTTAACCGACAAATCAGGAAAAGTTTTAGCCTTAAGACCGGAAATAACCCCCACTCTGGCCCGGATGGTGGCCCAAAAAGCCGGCTCGCTCACTTTCCCGGTCAAATGGTTTACTTTCGGCCGCCGCTTCCGCTACGAGCAACCGCAAAAAGGCAGGGCCAGGGAATTTTTTCAGTGGGATTGTGATATTTTTGGGCAGGAAAATCTGGAAGCGGACGCGGAAGTCATCGCCATCGCCGCCACTTTATATCAAAAACTTGGACTGACTCCATCAGAGGTAAAAATTAAAATAAACGACCGCAGATTACTTCAGGAAAAAATTCTTTCTTTGGGAATTGCCGAAGAGAAAATTATTCCTGTTTTCCGACTGATAGATAAAAAAGGCAAAGTTGAAGAAGGGGTTTTTCTGGAAATGGCGGAAGAAATTGGCTTGATTCTTGACCAGCGGAATTCAATCATCCAAATACTTTCGGAAAAAAATGCCTATCTTAAATCACCTTGGTTGGTTAGGATTTTTGAACTGTTAAAAAAGTATGGTGTAGCGGATTTTGCCGAATATGACCCGGCCATTGTCCGCGGACTGGATTATTATACCCGAACGGTTTTTGAGGGTTGGGACATTAAGGGACAATTCAGATCAATTTGGGGCGGCGGCCGTTATGATAATTTAACCGCAGAAGTGGGAGGAAAAACTAGAATTCCCGGCGTGGGCTTTGCTATGGGAGATATGGTTATTGCCGAAATTCTTAAGGCCAATGGTAAGTTCCCGACACTCTTAGTCAATCCGGCCAAAGTTCTCGTCACTGTTTTTTCTCAAGAACTTTTGGAAAAATCAATCGCCGTGGCCCAAGAATTACGAACGGAAAAAATAAATTGCGACCTTTATTTAAACTCTGAAGATAAACTTGCCAAACAAATAAAATATGCCGACAATAAAAAAATTCCTTATGTTCTAATCATTGGCCCCGATGAAATCAAGAATAAGACTTTCACTCTCAAGAGCTTAAAAAATGGCGTCCAAAAGTCAGTTTTTGAGTCAGAGCTTTTCAAAATTCTGAGGTTGAATTAACTCTAATTTTTTGGTACAATATTCTCATGAAGAATGACATTCATCCTAAGTGGTTTCCTAACGCCAAGGTTTCCTGTACCTGCGGCAATAGTTTTACGGTTGGTTCGACTAAAGAAGAAATTCGGGTAGATGTTTGCTCTGCTTGTCACCCATTTTTTACCGGACAGCAAAAATTTGTGGATTCTTTGGGCCGGGTGGAAAAGTTCCAAAAGAGAAAAGCGGCGGCAGTCACCAACTTAGTCAGTAAAAAGAAAAAGAAACTGCAGAAGAAAATTGAAGAAGCCAAGTTGGAAGACCAAAGGCCAAAGACTTTTAAAGAGATGCTCACTCGAAAATCCTAATTTTTAATTGCTCTAATTTCTAAATTCTTACATGAATTTAAATGTTGTCACTCTGGAAATTCGCCCCGGACCCGGTGGCGATGAAGCCAGACTTTGGGTGGCAGACTTGCTTCGGATGTATGCCAAATATGCCGCTTTCAAAAACTGGAAAGTCACTTACATTGACGAGGGCGTTATTAAAATTTCCGGACAAGGCGCGTTTGACACGCTAAAACACGAAGCCGGCGTTCACCGCGTTCAAAGAGTCCCGGAAACCGAAAAAAGAGGCCGGATTCACACTTCTACCGCTTCGGTCGCTGTTTTGGCAGAAATTCCTGAACAGGAAGTAAATTTAAGACAAGAAGATATTGAAATGCAATTTTACCGTTCTTCTTCCAAGGGTGGACAAAATGTCCAAAAAGTATCAACTGCTGTCAGATTAAAACATATTCCAACAGGCATTGTGGTCACCGCCCAATCGGAAAGATTTCAGGAGCAAAACCGGGCTAACGCTCTTTCTATCTTAAGGGCCAAGCTTTGGGACTTGGAAGAAGATAAAAGAATTAAAGCTTTAGGTGATCAAAGAGCCATTATTGGCCGAGCCATGCGCAACGAAAAAATCAGAACCTACAATTTTACCCAAGACCGTGTTACCGATCACCGAATCAATAAATCTTTTCACCAAATTGAAAATATCATGGAAGGCAAACTCGACAAATTGTTTGAAGAATTGAAACCCCTTAACTAGTTTCTTTAAGAACTACAGTTAAAGTTGCTTCCGAGCCATCCCGCCAAACAGTCACTTTAATTTCTTGTCCTACCTTTTTTTTGCTAACAACACTCGATAGAGGATTTTTGGTAGTAATTTTTTCATTGTCAATTTTAGTAATAATATCCCCAACCTTGATACCGCCGCTTTCTGCCGGCGAGCCGGAAACTACTTCTACCACCCCCGCTCCTTCAACCCAACCTTTGGTAATGGCTTCTTTGGCTTCAATATCCCGATATCTCAATCCTAAAAACGGCCGGGAAAACTGACCGGTCTTGTTAAAGTTATCAAGAGTTTCCTTGACCGTGTTTATTGGTAGAGTAAAGCCAATATTTTGCGCCCCGGAGGCAACAGCCACATTAACGCCAATTACCTGACCTAATGAATTTAAAAGCGGCCCACCGGAGTTCCCGGGATTAATGGCCGCATCTGTTTGAATCACGTTATCTAAATTTTCTACTCCCTGAAAAGGACTGCCGGCAGAAATTGTTCTTCCTAAACCAGAAATAACCCCAGTGGTCACCGTGTTTCTAAATTCGCCCAAGGCCGCGCCGATAGCGATGACAAACTGTCCCACTTTCAAATTTGAAGAGTCACCTAGTTCGACCGGTTTTAATCCGTCTTTAGAAGCATCTATTTTCAAAATTGCCAGGTCATTTACCGGATCTCGATAAATTTTTTGTACTTCATACAACTGGTTATCTTTAGTAAAAACGCGGTATTGGGCTGAGGTGTCAGACACAACGTGTTTATTAGTTACAATCAGGCCGTCTTTGGCAACCACAAACCCGCTGCCAATATCTTGCTCAATTTTTTGCTCCTTTGGTGTCTGTTTGGAAATATTAAAGAAGCCAAAGGGATCAAAAAAATCTTCAAAGGGATTAAAAACTTTTTCTGTCTTTTTAATTCCCACCGTCACCACCGAGGAACCGCATTTCTCAACTACCTCTGTCACCACCGATTCTTCGTTTAAGACTCTTCTTTGGACAATCGTTTCCTTTAACGGAGCTTTTTGGGGGAAAATCTTGTCTGCCAGCCTAAATCCAAAGGCACGTTCAAAAATATCCCCGCCGACTACCGCCGCCATCACTATTATCAAAAAAATGATGAGTTTCAATAATTTTTTTATCATCTTCTAAAGTCTATCTCATCAACAAATCGATTGCTTTTTGCATTTGTAAATCTTTAGTTTGGTCTTTTTCCTCCGGCTTGACTTCAAAGTCAGGTTTTATTCCTTCTTTGTCAATTGACTTTCCTGAAGGAGTCAACCAACGGGCCACAGTGACGTGCAAACCTGCTCCCCCTTCTAAATCTTGAGCTTCCTGAACCGTACCCTTACCAAAACTTTTTTCACCTACCAGTTTGGCTCTCTTGGCTTCCTGTAAAGCGCCGGCCACAATTTCCGAAGCGGAAGCCGAGCCGCCGTTAATAAGAACTATTAAAGGTTCGCGCAAAAGCTGTCCCTGGCGGTTAACGGAATAGGTCTCCTTACCGTCCGCTCCCCTATCCTGTAAAACCACTGGGCCGGAAGACAAAAACTCGCTACCGATAAAAACCGCCCCGTCCAAATACCCGCCCGGGTTATTTCTTAAATTTAAAATAACACCGCTAAAATTTGGTTTTTTTGCTTCCTCTGCCTTGATGGTTTTAACGGCTTCGGCCCACTCATCGTCAGTCCGGTCACCGAACCGGGAAAGAGTTAAAATTGCGACTTCTTTTCCTTCTTTTTCCACAAACTTAACATTAACGCTTTTGACCACAATGGTTTCTCTCTTTAAATTAACATCAAAAGGTTTGTTTAACCCTTCTCTGCCGATAGTTAATGTTACCGAAGTTCCTTTAGCGCCGCGGATTAAATCTACCGCATCTTGAAGAGCCATCCCGGCCGTATCTTTGTTAACCTTTTGAGCAACATCAACAATTTTTAAAATCACATCCCCTGATTTTAACCCCGCCGCATCTGCCGGCGTTCCGGCCAGAGGAGCAATTACCGTCACCCTTTGATCTTTGTTGAAACCGATTTGAATTCCCACACCCTCAAAATCACCCCGCAGGTCCGCTTTAACCTCTTTATTGTCCGAGGGTGGTAAAAAAACCGTGTAGGGATCGCCCAATGACGCTACCATTCCGGAAATTGCCCCGTAAACCATTTTTTTGGGATCAAGATCTTTTCTCCCCAAATAGGACTGGGAAACTTTGTCCCAAACTTCCCAAAAAAGATCCATCTTCGCTGCCGGTTTAAGGGAAGAAAAATTCAGTTTAAGGTCATTGGAAATTGAAGAAGAATTCCTTTTGACAAAAATCTGTTTTTGCGAAGCAAAATAACCTAAAAACCCACCTAACAGAAGAATAATCAGTCCAATAAAAAAACTCCTAATCTGTTTTAAGGTTAGTTTCATGCTAAAGAAAATTTTACCTCACTTGAACCGTAAAAGGAAGAAGCCCTAAAAATCTCGCCCTTTTAATTCCTTGAGCCAACCGCCTTTGGTGCTTTGAGCAAATACCTGTCCGATCTTTGCCAATAATTTTTGCTCTTTCGGATAAATAATTTTTTAATATCTCTGGCTCTTTAAAATCCGGTTTAGTCTTACTTTTGCAAAACGGGCAATTTCTCGGGACAATTTTCAATCTTTTTATTATTTGTCGTCCTTTATACATCTTTTAATTTAAAACGGAATATCTCCGACTTGTAAATCAGTGCTTTCTTCTTTAGCGGCGGTTTTAGCGGTTTTGGTCCCTTTTTTAGTCGGTTCGGTTGGTACCGGAGATACGGCTTCTTCGGGAACCGGAGGCACTTCCGCCGCTGGCTCGGCTGCTACCGGCTCACTGCCGGCGGCTGTCACCGCCCCTTCCGCCTGACGGCTGTCAAGAATAATCATTTCTTCAATCACCACTTCGGTAGACTGTCTTTGACTGCCATCCTGGGCCGTCCAAGTCCGGGTCTGCAGTCTGCCCTCAACATAGACTTTTCTGCCCTTAAACAAAAGCTGGGAGCAGAGCTCGGCCAATTTATTCCAGGCAACTACCCGATGAAATTCCGTTTCTTCTCTTTTTTCGCCGTTCTCCGTTGTCCAGGAACGATTGGTAGCCAAGCCTAAAGTACAAACCGCCGTTCCTTGAGGAGTATATCTTAACTCCGGATCCCTGGTTAAATTACCGATGAGCTGAACTTTATTAAGTGACCGTGAAGACATTTTAGGCCTCCTTTACAACCAATAAATATCTTAAAATCTTTTCTTCCAAAGACAATTTTTGCCGCAAAGAAACCACTCCTGCAGGAGGAATTTCTATGTTAAGAATATAAAAAACTCCGGACTTTTTCTTGGCAATTGAGTAACTTAAATCTTTCTTTCCCCACTCTTTGGTTGAAGAAACCTTACCCTCTAAATCCGTAATTATTTTTTTGATTTTGGCAAGCAGTTTTTCTTGTTCCTCAGTCTTTAATTCCGGATCCAAGATCACTACCAATTCGTATGTTTTAGTCATTAAAAAATTCCTATTCTTTTTTACTGGTTCTAATTTTACCTTTTGAGGAGAAAATTGTCAATTATTAAATATTAAACTTAAATTCAATGATATCGTTTTCCTGTACAACGTACTCTTTCCCCTCCAACCTCACCTTACCCTCCTCCGCCGCGCCCTTCCAACCTTTATATCGAACAAAATCCTCAAAGCCGACTACTTCGGCTTTAATAAACCCTTTCTCAAAATCAGTATGAATCACTCCCGCCGCCTCCGGGGCTTTGGCTCCTTTTTTTATCGTCCAGGCCCGGACTTCTTTTTCTCCGGCCGTCAAATAAGTTTGCAAACCCAAAACTTCATAACCTTTTTTAATGAGCTTGCTCAACCCGCTTTCCAAAAGACCAAGTTCTTTTAAATAATCGTATCTTTCACTTTCCGTAATATCGGAAAGCTCCATTTCTATTTTGGCGCAAATCGGAATTACTTCTCCCAAATCGTGCAATCCGAATTTTTCCACCAATTTCTCTTTCCCCGTCTCTATTTCTTTCTCGTCAATATTCAAAACAAAAATTGCCGGTTTGGCTGTTAGTAAAAACAGAGATTCGATAACCTTCCATTCGTCTTCCTCCCACTTTTCGTTTCTTATCTCCAGTCCACTTTCCAACCTCTCTCTTAACCTTAAAATTGTTTCCCATTTTTTCTTTTCTTCTTTTGTCGCCACCAAAAGGTTTGGCTCGCGTTGTTTTTCCAAAGTTTGCAAATCCGCTAAACAAAGTTCGGTTTTAACAATTTCAAAATCACTTTGGGGATTTATCGGTTCATTTCTCACTACATTTTGATCTTCAAATCCGCGCAAAACATGAACAATCGCCGCGCTTTCTCGAATATGCGACAGAAATTTATTGCCCAAGCCCTCACCTTTTGAAGCCCCGGCGACCAAACCGGCAATATCTTTAAATTCCACAATCGCGGGCACTATTTTTTCAGTATGCACAATTTCCGCCAAAATCTTTAATCGTCCATCAGGCACTTCAACTACTCCGACATTTGGCTCAATCGT
>CAYVNK010000001.1:0-42923 GCA_964452885.1 uncultured Gammaproteobacteria bacterium | reverse complement strand
CACTGATTCCGCCCTTAGTCGTGTTGATTCTAAAGATTCCATGTTTATCAAGATAAAGAGCCAATGGTTTGCCCCAAGAGGTCAAGTAAAGTTTGCTTGCCTCAAAGTAGGCGCTGGTGGACTCGCAGGGAGCAAACCAAAGATTTAGCAGTTTTCCAGTGGCGTCATCAATGAAAAC
The DNA here is from genome assembly GCA_964452885.1 of uncultured Gammaproteobacteria bacterium. GTDB lineage: Bacteria > Patescibacteriota > Microgenomatia > UM-FILTER-40-11 > UM-FILTER-40-11 > CAYVNK01. The sequence continues at coordinate 42,745 of CAYVNK010000001.1, read as the reverse complement.
CAAAAGAGAGCAGGAATCAGTAATGTTTCCTGTTTTATCTGCTCTGCCTTCAAACCAGTCAAAAGGAGAACCATCAATTTGAACCAGTTCTCCCAGAGCTTCTCTTCTTTCTCTTGCCTGATAAATTTTAGTTCTTCTTTTCCTTTTAATTTTCCAGAGTCCTTCCTCAACCATAACCTGTCTTAATTTTTCCACCGAGAAAGTAATCTCTTTTTTCTCCCTTAGTTTTTCAAAAGCCAGGGTTGGACCAAAATCATAATATTTACTTTTAACAATCTGCATCACTTTTTCAATTTCCTCCTCTTTAATTTTATGGTTGCTTTCTTTCCCCCGGTTGCCATGGATAAGCGCCGCTAGCCCTAAAGCTTGGTATTTCTTTTTCAGTCTTCTTGTTTGTCTGGCAGAAAGCCCCATTAATTCCGCTGCTTTCTTTTGTTTGATTTTCCCTTTTACAAGAGAATCCAAAATAGTAATCCTGTCTGCCTCTTTGATACTCATATTTAATTGTCCTTTCATTGGCAATCCTTTCAAGGTTGATTAAATTATTAACCTTGCTATTATGATTGCCAAAAGCGGCCATTTCTATATTGTCTAAAGAGGACATTATCACTTTGGACTGACAAGACTCTGTTTTTTGAGGCTGTTTAAACCCCACTCGGCGTATTGAGAGGCGGTTCGATAATTTCTTTCACCGGCAGGAGTGACTTTGGCCATTGGGAAATCTTGCGGCTGATGCCGACAATCGTTTTCAGTTCTTTAAGCTTAAATAGTTTGGAAAGACCGAAATAAACGAGTATTCCGACCAGACTGGAAATAACCGTTAACAAAAGAAGCGGAAACGCCCGGGAAGTATCAAAAACAAAAATATCCAAAAGTCTCATTGACCCCCAGGTAACCAAAGCAACAATCACCGAAGCAAAGGCCATTTTAAACCAGCTTAGCAATTCTCCCCGGCCGATAAACTTCTCCTTTTTAAACTGAAAAAGAAAAATCAAGAGCAAAAAATTAATGAGGTTGGAAATCGAAAAAGCCAAAGCCAAACCGAAAATCCCCAAGTTCAGGGAAAAAATGAAAAATAAACTTAAGACGATACTGATAATAACCGAAACCACGCTGGCAAAAAAAGGAATGGTTGTATCGTGCAGGGCATAAAAGCCCCGAATTAAGAGTTGAATGGCGCACTGGGGAAAAATAGAAAGGGTGATGGCTGCCAGTGTTTTTCCAGTCGTAATCGTTGCCTCCCAGGGGAAACTTCTCGCCCCGTAGGCAAAACGGACAAAAGGAACCCGCAAAACCAGAAAAACGGCGGTTAACGGCAGGGACAGATAAAGAATCTGGGATAATGACTGAACCAAAGTTTTTTTAAAGTCCTCGTTTTTCTGTTCCGCCAACTGAAGGGAAAGGAGCGGTAAGGCCGCCTGACCAATGGAAGTACCTACGAGTCTTACCGGCAAATCGGCCAGTCTTTGTGCCAGATAATAAAGCGTCAAAGAGCCGGTGGAAAGCGAAGTGGCTAGAAAAAGGGAAACGGTGGCTTCCACCTGGGAAGCGGCCAAGGCCATGGTCCGCGGCAGCATCAACCGAACCATTTTTCTCACCCCTGCATCAGCCCAATTTAAGACCAGCCGGTAACGGAAACCCAATTTTATCGCCAAAGGAATCTGAATAATGAGGTGGAAAAAAGCGCCGATTAAAACCCCGACGCTGGCTGACCAAATTCCCAAAGGTTTGGAAAGGAAAAAAACCGAAGCGATAATTCCTAGGTTATAAACAATTGGCGAAAGGGCAGGTAATAAAAAACGCTGGTGCGACTGTATCATGGCGGAAAGAAAATTGGAAAGCAGAAAAAAAATTTGGGCCAAGAGCATCAACCTTGTCATTTGCGTCATCAAATCTATTTGCGAGAGCGTAAAATTGCCAGTAATTAAAATCGAAATCGGCTTGGCGGCAATAAAAATGGCCACTGCCAAAATCAGAAAAAAGCCCAGTAATAAATTAATGAACGAGGAAGCCAGTTCGTTGGCTTCTTTAACATTTTTGGCCAGTTTTTCCGAAAAAACCGGAATAAAAGCGGCCGATAAGGCGCCGATGACCACAAGCTGAAAAATCATGTCCGGCAGGCGGAAAGCGGCATAATAAACATCCAAATTTTCCCGGCAGCAGGAAAAAAAACGGGAAACTAATAGCCTTTCCCGGAAAATCCCCAAAATCATGGAAATTCCGTAAGTAAGCGCAATCACCAAAGCCGCGGAAAGAATACCCGACTGCCGCCGTAAAAAAATGTCTTTGCTGTTTTGCCAGAAATTTTTCACTTTTACCATACGCACAAATTCTTTACCAGTATACTTAATGCAACTTGCTTTTTAAAGAGGGAATTGGTAAGATAGTGGAGGTATGCCTATTTTAAAAAACGCCAAAAAAGCGCAAAGACAAACAAAAAAAAGGACACTGGCTAACAAAACCAAAAAAGAATTTCTAAGAACAAAAATTGCCGACTTTAAAAAATCCCGAGGTAAAGCGTCTTTGGGAAAAATAACCTCTTTGGTGGACAAAATGATCAAAAAAGGAATTATTCACAAAAATAAGGCCGGGCGGATTAAAAGCACTTTGGCAAAAATTTCTGTAAAAACTTCAAAGATTTCTTCCAACTTTGACAATGGCAAATGAATTTTAATATACTGGTCTTATGCCGGCCAGAAGAAAAATTAATCTTCTTCCCCAGGAAAATCTGGAATACTCCTCTCTCGGAAAATTTCTCCAGTGGACCATTTCCGTCGGCCGTTGGATTGTGGTTTTTACCGAACTAGTCGTCATCTGCGCTTTTTTGTCACGGTTTTATCTGGACACCAAACTAGCCAATCTTTTTGATGATATCAAGCAAAAAAAAGCAATTGTCGCTTCTGCTGTCGATTTTGAAGAAACTTTTAGAAATACTCAAGACAAGATGAAAGAAATTAGGAAACTTATGGTCGGAGAATTAAAACCCTCTATTATTATTACGGAAATCAGTAATCTTCTTCCCGGAGATGTTTCCCTAACCTCCTTTTCTGTTGACAAAAATAATTTAACTTTAGTTGGATATTCACTTTCTAAAACCGGACTACAAAGTTTCTGGCAAAACTTAACCAAATACACCAAAATCAACAATTTATCACTTAATAATATTTCCTCCAGAAAAGAGGGGTTGCCGGGCATAAGTTTTGAAGTGAGCGCGGCGATTAAAAAATAAAATATATGGACACAGAAGCTAAAAAAGAATTTCTTCATTACCGGCGGTATTTTACCAATTTGGGGAGGTTGGGCCAAAGACTGCCGATACGCTCTTTCAGTTGGCTTTCGTTCACGATTCTAACCGTTACCTTTTTTGCTTTGGCGGCTATCAAACCGACACTGGTTACTATCGCCCAATTGACTAAAGAAATTAAGGACAAAACCGAAGCCAGCCAAAAACTGCAGCAAAAAATTAATGCGCTCGTCGCCGCGCAAAAGGTTTACGCTAAAAATATTAACCGGCTTCCTCTTTTGGATGAAGTTCTTCCGAAAAAAAATGAATTTCCCCAGATTGCCGTTTTTTTGGAAGGCTTGGCTTCCTCCTCCGGAGTAGAATTAAGATCTTTGGATTTTGAAAAAGTATTTGCCAAAAAGACCATCAGCGCCGACAACAAAGACCTAAATCTATCTTCGACGCTGTTAAGCATTTCTCTGGGAGTAGCCGGAGAATATCCTAATTTGAAGGAATTTCTTAAGGGAATAGAAACTTCCAGAAGAGTAATTAAAGTCGAATCAATTTCTTTTTCTCAATCTAAAAAGGCAGAAATTTGGGAACTTTCTTTACAATTCACCGGCAATGCTTTTTTTGCCGAAATCGCGGAGGTTAAATGAAAAAAAATCAAACCCAGGTAATCCTTCTTATCACCGTTCTCGCTTTAACCACGGCTTTTTTATACATTTATTTAAGTGTTTCCCGAGCTTTGCAAAAAACACCCAAGCCGATTTTAACTCCTCAGGAAACTAGGGTTCTAGATCCGAAACTGGATGAAAAACTGCTTGATGAACTTGAGCAAAGAAGAATGCGATGAAAAAAATTTCTCTTCCCAGACGTCTTCCCGCCATTTTGGGTTTAGCGCTTTTGCTCGCTGCCCTAGGAATAGGGGTTTTCTTCATTAATCAAACCCGGACTTTCGGTATCAAGGCTTCCCCCCAATCTTCCCCGCAACAAGTAAAAATCAGCAACATCGGCAGTAATTCCTTCACCGTCACCTGGTCAACCAACAATAAAACTACCGGAGCAATTTCCGTAAGCGAGGCCACGGGTGACCCGCAAATAAGAAAAGATTTCCGCGACCAGGGAAAAAAAGTTCTTATTCCCTCGTCTTTGCATTTTGTTAATGTCGACAACCTCAGGCCGCAAACAAAATATTTTTTCAAGGTGATCTCCGGAGGAAAAACTTATGACAATTCCGGGAAACCGTTTGAAATTTCTACTGCCAGTCAAAAGATTCCCGCCGACAACGACATCGCCAGCGGAAAAATTCTAACGACAGAGAATTCACCGGCCGTGGGAGCAATTGTCTTTCTTTCCCTAGCCAATACCGTTTCCCAAGCGGCTATTACCGACAGCAACGGCAACTGGATAATTCCTTTAGCGACTGCCAGAACTACAGATTTGACAGATTTTTCTCACTATGACAGACAAACACAGATTGAGGAAATTTTGGTTAAGGGTGAAGAAGAAAGTGCCGCCGCCACACTCACCACTGGGTACGATAATCCCACCCCCAATATTGTTCTTGGTCAAAATTATAATTTCTTAAACCAAATGCCTGCTGTTTCTCCGACCCTCCCGCCGGCAGAAACCGGTTCTTCTTCCCAATTTGTCGCCCCGACTTTTGTCCCTTTGGAAAACGACACCCTGACGATTACTTCTCCGAAAGACCACGAACAGATAAACAGCTCCTCGCCGGAGTTTTTTGGCAAGGGTCCCCGGGGACAAAAATTAAAGATTGAGGTGCAGTCCGACGGAAAAATTTCCGCAGAGACCAACACCGACAGCCAGGGCCAGTGGAACTGGACTCCCAATCTCGCCCTTTCCCCCGGAGAGCACCAAATTACCGTTTCTTATACCGACAAAAACGGTTTGCTCAAGACGATTAGCCGTTCTTTCGTGGTGTTGGCAGCCGGGGAAAGCGACCTGCCTTCATTCACCGCCACCCCTTCGGGACAAAAAGTAACTTTAGCTCCCACGATAAAAACGCCCGCTGCTACCGTCACCCCTCCACCGACAGCCACTAAAACTCCCACGGTCGCCGTAACCGAAACCGGGACCGCATTGACCCCAACCGGTGTCCCGGAAATCCCCCCTACTGGAATTTCTTTACCGACAAAACTCTTTTTTGGTTTGGGGGCAATCGTTCTCGTAACCGGGATCACCCTGATTCTCTTCTAAAAACCGATCCCAATGTATTAGAATACAGATACTTAAATGGCAAAGATAGCAATTATCGGCGGAGGGATTACCGGCTTAACCGCGGCTTATTTTTTGGCGCAAAAAGGCCACCGGGTCACCGTTCTGGAAAAAGAAAAGGTTTTGGGAGGCTTGACCGCTTCTTTCAGTAAAAAAGATTGGGATTGGCCGTTGGAACGCTTTTATCATCATTTTTTTGCCTCCGATAAAGAACTTTTTCGGTTGTCTGAGGAGTTAGGAATTAAAAATAAACTGTTTTTTAAAAAACCGGCGACCGCCGTTTTTATCGACGGCAGAATTTTCCGTTTTGACAATCTGAAAAGTATTTTTCTTTTTCCCAAATTAAATTTCTTCGACAAAGCAAGGATGGGGGCAGTCATCTTATTCCTTAAGGCCAATCCTTTCTGGCGGCTGCTCGAAGAAATTACGGCGACCAAATTTATTAAATACACCATGGGAGAGAAGGTTTACCGCTTAATTTGGCAATCTCTCTTTGTCAGCAAATTTGGCGCTTTGAGCGAAAAAATTCCCGCTTCCTGGTTCTGGACGAGAATTAAAAAAAGAAGCTTTTCCCTGGGATATTTTGAGAAAGGAACCGAGATACTAGTTGATGCTTTGGTACAAAAAATAAAGTCATTAAGAGGGAAAATTTTAAAGGAGAAAGAAGTCATTGGTGTTAAGTATGAGAAAAACGAATTTTTAGTCTTTTTAAAAGACCAAGATTTTCCATTAAACTTTGATAAAGTCATTGCTACTGTTTCTCCGGAAATCTTCTCAAAAATATTTTCGGCCATTTCCGAAAAAGAGAAAAAAAATCTTGACTCCCTTAAAAGCTTGGGAAGTTTAAGTCTCATTTTATCTTTAAAACAAAATTTTCTTCCTGGAAATACTTATTGGCTTAACATCAATGAAAAAGATTTTCCTTTTGTGGCCGTCGTCGAACACACCAATTTTATTGACAGAAAATATTATGGTAACCAAACAGTATTGTATGTTGGCGGCTATTATCCTGTTAATCACCGGTTTTTCAAAATGGGGCGTGAACAAATTTTAGAGGAATTCTTGCCATATCTTAAAAGAATTAACTCAAATTACAATTTTGAAAAAAATCTTTTAAATACAGAACTTTTCAAAGCTGCTTATTCCCAACCGGTGATGTCTCTTTTCTATTCCCAAAATGCTCCCACTATTAAAACCTCTCTTTCAGGCTTTTATTGGGCTTCCCTGCACCACGTTTATCCCGAAGACCGAGGAATTAATTACGCCGTTTCCCTAGGAAAAAGAGTGACCGATGAAATTACCTAAATTTAACCGTTATTTCTGGGGTTTGCTCGCCATTCTTGCGGTGGCCTTTTTTCTGCGTTTTATTAACATCTCCTGGGGGCTTCCCTATTACTTTCATCCAGATGAATGGAACATGGCCTCGGCCGTTACCAGACTTTCTTGGCAAAATAAATTAGATCCGGAATTTTATGCTTATGGGCAACTACCTTTATATCTTTCCTTTTTTTCTGCTAAACTCTATCACTTGGTTCCCTGGATTACTCTCAAAGAAATTAACCCTTCCGAGGCAATTTTTTTCTTAAGATTTTGGTCGGCATTAGCGGGAGTTGGCACGGTTTATCTGGTTTATCTAATTTCAAAAGGCTTTCTTTTTCCCCATTATTTATCGCTTATCACCGCTCTACTGGCCTCTTTCACCCCCGGCTTGATTCAAATCTCGCATTTCGGCACCACAGAGGCTTTGCTTTCATTTTTCTTTTTGGCAATTTTATATTTCTCTTTAAAAATTCTGGAAAAACCAAAATTTATTTACTTTCTTTGGTCGGGAGTTTTCTTGGGATTAGCTTTAGGTACAAAAATTTCCGCCCTGATTTTTTTGGCTCCTTTTTTCTTAGCAACTATTATCTCCCTCTTTCGCGCCAAAAATAAAATTAAGGTTTTCTGGCAGTTCATTATCTCTCTTACTCTTACTCTTACTCTTACTCTTTTAACGTCTCCATATCTTTTTCTAAATTTTAAGGAATCCCTAAGGATCCTTACCTACGAAACTCAAATCGCCAGAGGAATTATTCCGGTTTTCTATACCCGCCAATTTTTCAATACCGCGCCGGTGTTTTTTCAATTGCAAAAGATTTTTCCTTACGCCCTTGGTTGGCCAATTTTTATCTTAGGCGGTCTAGGAATAATTTTAATACCGCTAGCTTTATCTTTACCGCGTTATAAAAAACAATTTTCTCCCTTAATTCGTAATTCGATATTCATAATTCTTTTTTCTTTTGGGGTTTATTTTCTTTTCCAGGCATTTCTTTTCTGCAAATGGACCCGTTTTATGGCCCCAATTTTTGCTTTCTTCCCCATCTTCGCCGTCTTCTTTCTTCAAAAAATTTTATCTTTAATTAAATTTACTAAATTTGTCCAATTTGTCTTATTGGTCTCATTGGTGTTATTTGTTTTACCAGGAGTTGTTTTTTCTACAATTTATTTCCGGCCCGATATTCGTTTCACTGCTTCCGAATGGATAAGCAAAAATATTCCCTCCGGCGCCAAAGTTCTTTCCGAAACCGGTAATGCAATTGATATTCCTTTACCTCGCCGAAGTCCCGCTGAGCGGGACGAAGGCGGGCCAAATATTTCACCTGTCTCTTTCGACTTTTATCATCTAGATGAAAATCAAGAACTTTTTAATCAACTTCTCAATTATTTAGAAACATCAGACTATATTTTTGTCCCATCAAGAAGAATTTTTGCTAATCATCAAAAATTGGCAAGTGAGTTCCCCAAAACGGCAAAATATTACGAACTTTTATTTTCTGGAAAATTGGGTTTTACAGAAACGAAAGTTTTTCATCCTTTCCCTCAATTTCAAATTAACGACGAGCAAGGCGAGGAGACATTTACCGTTTTTGATCACCCAACTATTAGAATTTACGAAAAGAGTACCCCTTTGACCAAAAAACAATATGAAGAACTTTTTCACTAAAAAAAAGATATTAATTTTAATTCTTTTTTTAGCCGCTGGTCTTCGGCTTTACGGTCTTAATTGGGACCAAAATCAGCATCTTCATCCCGACGAACGATTTTTAACCATGGTGGAAACGGCAATAAAAATACCCAATAGTTTTAAAGATTATCTTAACCCTCAAGTTTCTCCAATGAGTCCCTACAATAAAGGCTACCGCTTTTTTGTTTACGGGACTTTCCCGTTGAATTTAACAAAGATCATGGGTGAAATTATTAATTACCGTGATTATTCCAACATTCACTTTGTCGGCCGTGTCCTCTCCGCGCTTTTTGATTTAGGAGTAGTTTTTTTAATTTACAAAATTGCGGCCAAAATTTTTAACGACAAAGTCGGCTTAGTGTCCGCTTTTTTATATTCAATTATGGTTTTGCCGATTCAGCTCTCTCATTTTTTTGCCGTTGACACTTTTTTGAATTTTTTCCTCGTTATTTCCTTTTATTTATTACTAAAAATACTTAATACTAAATACTTAATACTAAATACAAGTCGATTGGGGCTCTCTTTTGGCCTGGCAATAGCCTGTAAAATTTCTGCTCTTTATTTCGCTCCGATAATCGGACTGGGTTTTTTATTTATGTTTGTGAAATCTTTCAAAGAAAAAAAAGTATTATTATTTATTCTTGCTTCTTTCTTCTTTATTCTTACTTCTCTATTAGTTTTTCGTCTAGCCCAACCGCAAGCCTTTACGACCGGTAATTTTTTAAGTTTGAAAATTAATCCTCAATTTATCGCTAATCTTACCGAGCTAAAATCTTACAATGATCCCAATTCCTGGTCTCCTCCCGGAATTCAATGGAAGAAAACTTTACCGATTATTTTTCCCTTAAAAAATCTTATTCTCTGGGGACTGGGGTTGCCTTTGGGGATAATTGCGGCAGCCGCCGTTCCTTATGCCATAATTTCTTTGATCCGGTTGATAACCAAGAAAAAGATTTTTCCTTTGTCGCTTTCCTCTTTTGGCCTTTTTTTAATTTTGCTTTGGGTGCTGGGACTTTTTTTCTATCAAGGCCTTCAATTTACCAAAACCATGCGTTACTTTTTACCCATTTATCCTTTCCTGGCAATTCTCTCTGCAAAATTTTTATCTGAAATATTCAGTTTAATAAATAGAAAATATCCAAAATTATTTTTGATATTTGATATTTGCATTTTGATCTTATTATTAATTTATTCTCTCTCTTTTATGTCAATTTACACCCGCCCGATTACCCGTGCTTCCGCTTCCGAATGGATTTACAAAAACATTCCCGCCGCCTCGGTTCTGGGAAACGAACATTGGGATGACCCCCTACCACTGTCACTGCCTAAACAAAACTCATCAATGTTCCGGGGAGAAATACTGGAACTTTATAATTTTGATTCGCCCCAAAAATGGGAAAAAATTAATCAGCAATTAAATAAAATAAATTACATTATCCTTTCTTCCAATCGCCTCTATGGTTCAATTTCTAAAGTTCCGGAAATGTATCCGCAAACTGCAGAATATTATAAAAAACTTTTTAATGGTTCTCTGGGTTTTGAAAAAGTAGCCGAGTTTACTTCTTATCCCTGTTTTCCGCCTTTCGGCGGCAGGCATTTATTTTGTTTTAATGACGATAATGCCGAAGAAGCTTTCACTGTCTACGACCACCCCAAAGTAACTATTTTTCAAAGAGATAAAAAAGCAAATCTCCTAGAGGGTTTTTAAATTCCGAGGATTTCCCTAAAGGATAATTTTTTCTCAAATATCCTAAATCGGCTTTTCTGTCAGGAAGAATAATAAAATAACTTTTTCCTTCATTAATGCCTGTATATTTTTCAATAGGCTTAAAAATATCAGTACCTTCTTTTTTAGTTAAAAAAGGAAGTGTTGGTATGGCGTTATAATACAAATTATTATTTCCAAGAAAATAAATTTGATAATTACCTGTTTTTTGCGATAAATACCGGCCTGCAAAAGTCGCAATCTGTGTATTAGTATCATATTTCCAAGTATCTATTGTCTCATGACGCCAGTAAGAATAACCCGATGATAAAACAAGGATTATTCCAAAAAATATTTTGGCAATTTTAGTTTTAAATTTACTCAACATTTTTTCAAGACCAATACCGACTATAATTGCCAGGAAAGGGAAAATAATCACATAGCGGCTTGGTGTCGGTGAATCAATCGTCAGAACCCCAGCAAAAAAAACTGTTAAAACAAAAAAACCGAGTAAAAAAAGCGGTTGATAGATTTTCTTCAATGAAATGAGCAAGATAATTATTCCTAAACTAAAAAATATGATGGGGAGAAAGTCAAGATAAGGAGTTCGAATAAACCAAAAACGCGACCCTGAATTAACTGGTAACCAAAAAACCTGAAAACTGTTTTTAATTTGTTCCCAAAAAATATTTACAATTGGCCTTTTGGCACTTTCTTTAACCAACCAACCTGACTGAAATATTCCGACAATATTAACTCTAGCAGAATATTCATCGGGGTGATGATAAAAATGATTAATCATTGGAAAATATACCAAAATTATCCCCAAGATGATTATTGCTACTTTTTTTAATCCCTCAATAATCTTTAATTTGGAATACAGGACTAAAATGATTAATTGAAACAGAGCCATAATCGGCAAGATTCTCGCTCCCGGATAAAAATACTGGGAAAAACCAATAAGAAAACCTGCCAAAAATATACTAAAAAGGAAGGATTCAAGTATCAAATAAGCAACTAAGGGGGCAAAAAAACTTGTCCAAATTGCCTCCGTCCCGACCCGCGAAAAAACCAAGTGAAACGGACAAACAGCCAAAAAAACTGCTGCCCAAAAAGCGACTTTTTTATCAAAAAGTTTCTTGGCCAAAAGATATGTAGCGACTACCGACAGATTCCCACCAACAACGGAAAATAGTCTTAACCCAAGCAATTGATTTTTAAAAATTTTGACAAAGAAACCAATTAGATAAAACAAAAAAATGTGTGCCCTTGCCAGCCGGTTGAAAATAAAGACCAATGTTCCCGCCACGCACTTAAACCATCCAAGGCAAAGCGCGAAGCATCTCCATCAACCCTTAAGGGAATTTTATCCAAAAAAAGAAACCTGGGTAAACAGGAAAAAATAAAAATTGCCCAAAATAATAAATCAATTTTTTTAATAATATTTTTTAATATCTGTTTCATAAATCATTTCTTTGCTTTAAAAATTAAATTTACCGATGAACAATTTTGATCATTGATATTTATATTTTTAGAATCAATCCATCTGATAGGAAAAAGTAATATTTTCTTCATTAAACTTGGGTTATTTTGAAAAATAAAACGGTTATAATTTTTAAATAAACCCTTCTCGACTAAATTTTTTCCAATCCCATATAAAATAAAGTGACAAAAAGGAAAGCAATAACGAGTAGAATGCCAAATTTTTTCTATCTTAAATCTCTTCTTCTCTATTTTATTTTTCAATTCCCTCTCGTCATAAAGTCTGACGTGGTCCGCCCAAATTCCGGCCAACCACCAAACATTTGAAGGAATATGGGTCCTAAAAAACCTTTCCAAAGTCCAATTCAATGGATCCCATAAAAAAGGATAATTTATATTAGGGACGGTAATCATCACCATCCCGCCCGGTTTTAAAACCCGATATATTTCGGCAATGGCCTTTTGGTCATCGGGAATATGTTCCAAAATTTCCGTGGCAATAATCCGGTCAAAAGTCTTATCTTCAAACGGGAGCTTTGTCGCGTCGGCTACTCTTAAGTTAACTTTTAATTCACCAACAAATTCTTCGGCTTTTTTGAGATATTCCAAATTAAGATCAATTCCGGTAACTTCTAATTTGGGCCAGACTTCTTTTAATGTCTTCAAATAAAACCCCCGGCCGCAACCAATTTCCAGAATTTTTTCATTACCGTTAATATCAAGGTTTGCAAAAATTATTCTCGCTCTTCGGGCAAAAGCTGGATCCGGCTCTCTGGGTAAAATGTTGTCAACTTTGATTAAATAATCTTTCATATTCCTCTATTGTTTTTTGACAATCAAAAATTTTTTTTGCTTTATTTTTTGTTTGAACAAAAAAGTTTCTCTTTTTAGTTATCTTAACTATTGCTTCCGCTAATAACTGGCTGTTTTTTGCCGGCACCACCAGTCCCATTCCTGTTAGTTTTATAGGCATTCTTGCCCCTGGCAGGTCGGTCGCGACGACCGGGCAACCTTGCAGCATGGATTCGGCCTGTACTAAGCCAAATGATTCCAACCGATCATCACTGGGTAAAACCAAAACATCACAAATCGAATAAAAAGTGGCCATTTTTTCTTCCGAAATATCACCTAAAAAAAAGAGCCTTTCTTTATATTTATTTACCAAATTCTCAATTTCCAAAAAATAATTTTCGCCAATGACTTTTTTATAAGGTCCGGCAAAAACAATTTTAAATGAGGCAAATTCCTTTTCTAAAAATGGAATCGCTCGCAGTAAGTAGGGAATTCCTTTTTGCCTAGCAATTCTTCCGGCAAAACCAATGATATATTGAGGATTATTCAACTCTTTTTGCCATTTTTTTGCCAGATTTTTATCTGGTCTGCCGGCAATAATTGGCGGTAGAATATAGGTTAATTTTCGACGAAATAGTCGTAAATACCAAGAGTGGTCGGCATAGTCTTTGGTGTAAGGAACAATTTTGTCGGCCAACATTCCGGCAATTAATTGCCCTCCCCAAACACTACCCTCAGCAATTCGATTAAAGAATCCCGGCCAACCGGAAAGATCGGTATGGTGAGTCAGAATGACTCTTTTACCAATCAGTTTTCCGATAATAGCAAAGACAAAAGATTCAAACTGAGGAAGATGACAATTGATAATTTCACAACCTTTGACCAACTTAAATATTTGTAAAGGAAGCAAAGGCATTAAAATTCCTTTACCAATTTTTAATAAAACTTTGCTTCTAAAGACCAAAACGCCATTAATTATTTCTTTTTGCGGCAAAGATTGATCGTACCGCGAAGTCAGGACTGTAACTTCATGCCCTCTTTTGACCAGTCCTTCGGCCAATCTTTTAGCATAGATAGTGACACCGGAAATATTAGGAAAATAATAGGAAATACCAATTAAAATTTTCACCCGGATATTTTATCCAATGTCCAATAACTCCCCCAAGATTGCTCCCGGCAGGTAATGAATTATTTTGGTTGAAGAAATATTTTGACGTAAATATCTAACAATAGTTTCGTCATCATCAATAAAAATATCCGGTTTTAACTCATTTAATATTTTTTCTTTAAACAAATGGGGTTGTTCATCATTCAGATTCAAAAAAATATCTTTGGCCACATTTTTCAAATCTCTTTTTTCTAGCCAAAGATCTGTTTCCTTTTTCAAAAAAGAATATCTGCTGGAGACAAAATAAATTTCATAACCAGAATTATGCGAGATTTCTCTAACTAATTCTATGTTTTGCTTAATCGGCGGCCTAAATAAATAAAAATGAGAAACTTTTCTGACAAACTGCTCTAATTTGCTTTTGGGGAATCGATAATGAAGTTTTTTATCATTATTCCCCCTAAACAACCTTTCGATTAATGATTTCGGCACTAAGGGCGGTTTGTCAATAATTACTCCATCCAAATCAAAAGCAATTTTTGTTTTCCGCATCTGACAAATTATACCCCGCCCTAAGGGATTGCGCAAAGCATTGCATTACCTTATTGGGTTTTCTAAAATACAACCATGATTTCCGATTTGGGTCAAATCCTTACCTGGTGGTCAGTTATTTTTTTAATTGGTCTAATATTTCTTCCTCTAACCAAAAAAATCTTTGCCAATTTTTTTGACCGGGGGTATCTTTTTTCAAAAGTCATCGGTCTTCTTTTTTCCTCCTATTTGGTCTGGCTTCTTGGCTCTTTAAAAATTTTACCCTTTACCCAAATAACTATTTTTATTGTTCTGGCGATAAGTTTGGTAATTAACTTACTGATTTTTGGACCAAAAAAAATAATTTCTTCTTTTCGTTCTCGTTTTTCTCCCAAGGTCGGTATTTTTATTTTTGAAGAGCTTTTGTTTTTACTTGCCCTTATTGCCTGGTCTTTTGTCCGCGGTTTTCAACCCAATATCCAGGGCTTAGAAAAATTCATGGACTTTGGCTTTGTCAATTCAATTTTAAGAAGCAGGTATTTCCCTCCGGCAGATATGTGGTTTGCGGGAAAATCAATAAATTACTATTATTTCGGCCACTTGGTCACTGCTTTTTTAACTAAACTTTCAAATATTGACTCCGCCATTACCTACAATCTGATGATAGCAACACTCTTTGCTTTTACTTTTTCTCTGACTTTTTCTTTAACGGGAAATTTAATTTTTCTTTTTATTAAAGAAAAAATTTCCCTATTTACTGACAAAAAACTTGTCCTGAGCTTGCCGAAGGATTTAAAATTAATAATTCTTGGTGGTCTTATTTCCGCCTTACTAATTTCTTTAGGAGCTAATCTTCATCCCGCTTTTTATAACTTCAAAATGGGAATTTTAAAAAAGCCCTACTGCGACGGCTCTTTTTTCTACTGGTACCCCAACGCCACCCGCTACATCGGCTATTGTCCCAGTGTTGAAGATAAAACTATTCATGAATTTCCTTCTTATTCTTTTATCGTTTCGGATCTTCACGGTCATGTTTCCGACATTCCTTTTGTTTTACTTTTCCTGATGCTTACTTTAAATCTTTTTCTATATTTAAAGGAGAAGTCAAAAAAAATATTAAGCCCTGATTTTTATCTAATTGTCCTGGGTTTATCCCTCACTCTGGCGGTAATGTTTATGACCAATCAATGGGATTTTCCGATTTATCTTTTGGTTTTAGGTTTTACTCTTCTTATTTCTTTCTGGGAACGATTTTCTTTTTCTTGGAAAACATTCGACAGGGCGGTTTTGTTAGGAATCGTTATTATTCTTGTTTCAATTCTTTTATTCCTTCCTTTTCAACTTTCTTTTCAACCGATTGTTCAAGGAATTGGTTTTGTCCGCGCTCATTCTTTGTTTTATCAACTATTAATTCTTTGGGGAATCCCTTGGTTTCTTGGACTGTCTTTTTTGATTTTTCTTTTTGGAAAAAAGTTTCTTTCTTGGTTTAAATCTAAAGAAATAAAACTAAATTTTCGTTCATTAACGGAAAATTGTTCCATTGCCGATTTTTTTGTTTTGATACTTTTTTTAACGGCCACTATTTTAATCATTATTCCGGAAATTATTTATGTCAAAGACATTTACATCCCTTCTTATCATCGCGCCAACACGATGTTTAAATTGACTTACCAATCTTTCATTATGTTCTCGGTGATTATCGGCTATATTATCGCCCGAGTTCTTTCTTCCTTAAAAAATATCCTTCTTAAAAAAATCACCATGGTAATTTACTCGTTTGTTTTTCTTCTTTTAATGGTTTATCCTTTCTACTCTATTAAAGGCTACTATGGAGAATTAAATTCTAAAAATTATAAAGGGCTTTATGGACTTAATTTCTTAAAGACTTCTTATCCCGGCGATTATGCTGCCGTTCTATGGCTGCAAAAAAATGTTAAAAATCAGCCGGTGGTTTTAGAGGCAGTCGGCGACAGTTATACGGATTATGAAAGAATTTCTATGGCTACCGGACTGCCGACGATTGAAGGCTGGCTGGGGCACGAATGGCTTTGGCGGGGAGGTTATGACGAACCGAGAAAAAGAGCCGGTGAAGTCCAGACAATTTACGAATCAAAAGATTTAAGCCTGACCAAAGATTTGCTTAAAAAATATCAAGTAAAATATATTGTGGTTGGGAAAATGGAAAAGGAAAAATATCCAAATCTAAACTTGGCAAAAATTTCTTCACTGGGAAAACTAGTCTTTGAAAGCGGGCAAACAAAAATTTTTGAGTTACCTTAGGAAATCGGCTACAAATTTTTTAATTTCCTCTCCCGTACCGTCTTTAGGCAATAAAACCCACTGTTTGGAATAATGCATTTTAGGGTTAATCAAAAGATTATCAAAAGATGTAGATTTTATTTCGTTCCAATTAATTCTTTTCAAAAGCAAAGCCAAATTACCATATTCATACCGATTAATATCAATGGTTAAATATTCCATGAAGGTATTCCAAAGCCCAACCACCCTTACTGGATTAAAATAAAATTCTTTGCTTAGGATTTTTTGTTTAATTCCGATTATTACCCGTTGTTGTCTGACCGAACGGGCAAAATCAGTACCTTCTTCTCCTACGGCATTGCGGCTGCGAACAAATTTAAGAACTACTGTTCCTGACATTATCTGTTTACCGGCGTCAAAATGAAGATGTTCATACCGGCATTTCAATTCTTTATCACCATCACACAAATCATTTTCCTTACCGGCAATCGGATATTTAAAATCATCAAAAGCTGTTTTTACATCTATTTCTATTCCTCCCAAAAGATCAATTACTTTGCCAAAACTTTCAAAATTAATGACCACCATATAATTAATTTCCTGACCTAAAACTTCACCAACAGTCTTTTTTGCCAAATCAAATCCCCCATAATGATATGCGCTGTTGATTTTTGCCTGAAGCGAATTAATCCAAAGATCACGGGGAATGGTAATGACCGAAGATACCCCGGTATTTTTACTTAAGGAAACAAAAATCATTGTATCGGTCAAATCGGCGCCGTTTGTTTCAAATCCCCTGATACCAACCAAAAGAAAATTTGTGACTCCATTCTGGTTTTTAATTCCTCTAAAGTACGTCTCTTTTATTAATCTGCCAATCCCAAAACCCAAAAAAAATAGTAAAATCAAAAAGCAGGCCAGAAAAAGAAGAGGTCTTTTTTTAACCATGAATGATATTTTAGCAGATTTGAATCCCCCTCAACAAGAAGCCGTTACTTTTGGAAGCGGTCCGCTTTTAATTCTTGCCGGCGCCGGCAGTGGCAAAACCAGGGCTTTAACTCATCGGGCCGCCTACTTAATCTTAAAAAGAGAAATTTTACCGGAAAATATTCTTCTTCTGACCTTTACTAATAAAGCCGCCGGGGAAATGAAATCCCGCATTTTAAAATTACTAACCCCTAATCCCCATAACCTACCACCTCCGTATGCCGGTACTTTTCATTCTTTCTGCGCGAAAATCTTACGTCAGGAAGGTAACTTGCTGGGTATTCCGCCAAACTATGTAATTTATGACGAAGGCGACCAACAGGAAGCCATAAAAGAGGTTATCAATAAACTAAAATTCTCTTTAAAAGATTATAAGCCGTCTTCGGTTTTGGCTACCATTTCTCAGGCTAAAAATGAACTTATCTCGGAATTGGAATATCTAAATTATACTCGCGGTCCTTGGCAAAAAAATGTGGCGGAAATTTATTTAGATTATCAAAGATTTTTGAACAACAGTTCTGCGGTTGATTTTGATGACTTGATTTTTAAAGTTGTTAACCTTTTTAAAAAATTTCCTGAAGTTCTCGGAAAATATCAAAATAAATTCCAATATCTTTTGGTGGACGAATATCAGGACATCAACCACGCTCAATATGTGTTGACTAAAATACTGGCTCAAAGATTTCACAATTTAACTGTAGTAGGAGATTCTTCCCAAAGCATTTACGGTTTCCGTGGGGCTAACTTCCGAAATTTAGTAAACTTAAAAAGTGATTTTTCTAATTTAAAAATTATAAATTTGGAACAAAATTACCGGTCAACCCAGGCAATTTTAGATGTTGCCTATTTTATTATCAGTCACAATACCACTCACCCGATTCTCAAACTTTGGACGAAAAATAAAAAAGGAGAAAAGGTCGGTCTTTTTGAAGCGGACAGCGAACTTAAAGAAGCGGAATTTGTGGTTAATAAAATTAGTTCTCTTTTAGATAAACATTCTCTTTCTGATTTTGCCATTCTTTACCGGACTAATGCTCAATCCAGGGTTTTAGAAGAATTTTTCCTGCACGCCGGGATTCCTTACAGACTGGTCGGCGGGACCGGTTTTTACCAAAGAAAGGAAATAAAAGATGTCCTTGCCTACCTGCGATTACTCGCCAATCCCAAGGACTCCATTTCCCGAAAAAGAATTGAAAAAATCGGGAAAAACCGTTTGGAAAAATTCTTAGTTTGGAGGAAAGAGATTAGTTTGTCCGCTAACAATGATTTAAGTAAAATTGATACCATTGTTCTTTTTGACGGCAGTTTAAAAGCGGCTGATTATTTATCTCTTTATGATCCTGAAGTTGAAGAAGATTTATCCCGTTTGGAAAATATTAAAGAACTTCGTTCGGTGGCTACGGAATTTCCTAACCTGACCGATTTTTTGGAAAATGTTTCCCTAGTCGACCAAGAATCGCTTCCCGATAAACCAACTCTTGAAAAAAAAGAAGCGATAACTTTAATGACTTTGCACGCCTCTAAGGGGTTGGAATTTCCGATTGTTTTTATCGTCGGCATGGAAGAGGGTCTTTTCCCTCATTCTCGTTCCTTGCTGGATAAAAACGAGTTGGAAGAAGAAAGGAGACTTTGTTACGTCGGCATTACACGGGCAAAAGAAAAGATTTTTTTGACCCATGCCAGAAAAAGACTTTTTTTCGGTCAAAGATCCGCTAATCAAATCTCGCGTTTTATAGAAGATATTCCCGAAGATCTTCTAGAGACGATTAACGAGTTTTAATAAAAGCAAAACTGCCGCTCCGAAAACACAAAGGCCGCAAAGAACAAATTCCCAAAAAAGAAGCAACCGGCAGAAAGGAGAAAACTCCGGCTTAAACTTGAACTTAGTAAAATTAACAATCGGCCATTTCGGCGCTTTTGCCGAATGACGCTTCGCTTTCCTGGCCATCTAAAGTTATAATAAACTAAATTAATGGGAATTTGCAAGGATTTTAATATAGTTTGAACCCAACTGGGTATAACATACAAAATGGAAGAAATTAAAATACTAAAAGAGCAGCCCGAAAACTATAACGAACTGGCAACTCACCCTTTGCAATCTTGGCAGTGGGGAGAATTCAGAAAAGACCAGGGAGTAGCCGTGGTTAGACTGGGAATTTTCCAAAAAGCAAAACTAATGCAAGTTTTTCAAATTACTTTTCACCAAATTCCCCATTTACCTTTTTCTATTGGCTATTTACCTAAAAGTTCCCTGCCCAGTAAAGAAGTAATCAACAAGTTAAAGGAAATCGGTCAAGAAAAAAAAGCCATTTTTATTAAAATCGAACCAAATACAGAAAAATCCGAAATCCGAAATTCGAAATCCGAAACATTAGGGCTAATAAAAGGTAAGCCCCTATTTACAAAATATACCTCAGTCATTGATCTTACAAAAATCGAGGAAGAACTTTTAAAAAGTTTCAAACCAAAAACACGTTATAACATTCATTTGGCAGAAAAACACGGCGTTTCGGTTCGGGAAGATAATTCCGAGAAGGCCTTTGTCGAATACCTGAAACTACTATTTGAGACAACCAAACGTCAGGGCTTTTACGCCCATAATGAAAAATATCACCAGAAACAATGGGAAATTTTAAAAGATGCCGGCATTTCTCATTTATTAACGGCCGCGCACGAAGGTAAAACTCTTTCTGCTTTCTTGCTTTTTGTTTTTAAC
Organism: uncultured Gammaproteobacteria bacterium; assembly: GCA_964452885.1. Taxonomy (GTDB): domain Bacteria; phylum Patescibacteriota; class Microgenomatia; order UM-FILTER-40-11; family UM-FILTER-40-11; genus CAYVNK01. The sequence continues at coordinate 22,697 of CAYVNK010000001.1, read as the reverse complement.
AAAACGCTTTACTATCCTTACGGCGCCTCAACCCGCGAAAACCGCGAACTGATGGCACCTACTTTACTGATGTGGGAGGCAATCCGCTTCGGCAAGAAGATGGGTTGTACTAGCTTTGATTTATGGGGCGATATTGGACCCAATCCCTCGCCAGATAATCCCTACTTTGGCTTTCATAAATTTAAAGAAGGCTTTTCGCCAAAATTGACAGAATTTTTGGGTACTTACGATTTAGTGATTAATCCTGGCCTTTATCAACTCTATAAAATCAGTGATTCTCTCCGCTGGAAATTTCTTCACTTAAAAAGTAAGTTTTAAAAATATGGATTTAAGACAATCTTTAGAATATGGGGAGTATTTAAAAAGTCTTGGCTGGCAAATAGAAAAACTTGGCGGGGAACAAGTTTTTATCAGAAAAATTCCCTTACTGGGTACTTTAATCAAAATTCAAAGAATCCAATTCCCAATTCCATTTTCCGAAATTGAAAAACTTGCCAAGAAATATCACGCCTTTCGGGTCATTATTGAACCTACAAGCGATTATAAGCTAACAGTTAACAGCTATCCCTCTGATTACCGTCCTCTTAAATCTCCCTTTATTCCCACCAAAACGCTCATCAAAGACATTAAATGTTCAGAACAGGAAATTTTCGATTCGTTTTCCAAAAACAAAAGGCGGGATATCAGAATCGCCGAAAAAAATAATCTTTTAATTAAAGAGGGTTCTTACGAGGATTTTTATCAGCTTAAAAAAGAGTATTTGTTAAAAAAGTTTATTTTGCCCTTTAGTACCAGAAAAGAAATTAAACTAACTTGTGACGCATTTAAAGAAAAAGCCATTATTTTAGTGGCAGAATATGAGAAAAAAATTGTGGCCGGCGTCTTGTTACTGTTTTGCGATAAAACCGCTTACTACTGGCAAGCGGCGACGACTGAGAAAGGGAAAAAATTACTCGCTCCAACTTTGATTGTTTGGGAAGCAATTAAGTTGGCCAAAAAGAAAGGGTGCGAAAACTTTGATTTTGAAGGCATTTATGACGAGCGTTTTCCGAAAAACCGTTCCTGGCTTGGTTTTACTCACTTTAAGGAGGGATTTAGAGGAAAAGAAATCGAATTTCCCTTACCTCTATCATCCTTTAAATCTCCTCTAAATATCCTTTAGCTCCAGGCTTCACAAATTAATTTAAACTCACAAAAGTCGCAGTACCTGGCTATTGATAATTTTTCAAGCTAACAACTTTTATCCCTTTTATTTTACTTTGATGTTTAGGATTATCAGTTACTAGGATGCCTCCGATTTTCTCGGCCAAATTTACAAAAACAGCATCATAATAAGTTATGTTTTCTTTTTGGGCAATTACCAAAGTTTCAAGGGCATCTTTTTCTTCTAGAGAAACAAAAGTAATCGGCAAGGAATACAAGGTAGATAAACAAATTTTAGCAAAAGATTCATCCAATCCCTTATAACGAATAGCATTGCCAATTTCATACTTGGCCAATTCCGGAGCATATAAAGCAACCTTCATTTTCTCACAATCTTGGAGAATTTTATCCGCCTGATCCAAATATTTTTCATCTTGGCCGTTAAGCCATTTAACTCCAACCGAAGAATCTATAATCAATTTTTTAATTTTTGCCATACATATATTAATGTGCAGATCGGTCTTCAACAACAAATTGAGATAAATTTCCTCTTTGACCCAAAAAAGTTCTAGAAAGTTTTATTTTCTCCCAAATGTCTTTCCAGTCGGTCTTTTTGGAAGATTCTTTATAAGGAATAATCTTCACTTCTTTTTGTACAGAAGACAAAACAGCAACCACCATCCCTTCAGCAAGCCAACTATTTTCAGTTCTTAGTTTTTTAGGAAGTGTTAATTGTCCTCTTTGACGAATTACAGTAGTTGAAATATAATCTCCGTTCATATTTTCAGAATATCAGAAATTCAGAATTTTGTCAATAACTGGTTAGATCCACGCTTCCCCGAGTAATTTAAATTTACAAAAATCGCACTGTTTATGTAATAAGTTTCAAGTGGTTTAACAAACCCTAAAGGGTTGTACCTACACACATTTTTCTTAAATACGCCTGAATGAAAGCCATTACCCTTTCTCTTGGTTCGGTTGGAGAGACATCGCCCCTTATCCCCAATTTCGGATTTTCCTTTAATATACTTGAGGGGTGCAAACCGCGAGCGGATGAAGTAGCTACTGCGTGTTCGTAGCTAGTTCTAGAAAAACTAAACCAAAAGCTGTCGGGTCGTTGTAAATCTGTCCTTACTAATCCAAATCCAATACCACTCATAAACAACGGTTCTCTCTTAAAAGTAATGTGAACATCTGGTAATTTTCCCTCAAATTCTGTTTCTTCGTGAATTGTAAACGGAAGAACATCTTCCGGTACACTTTCATTTCCGTCCAACTTATACACAGCAAAGTAAAACTCTTTTCGCCATCGTGCGAGTGGAATATCTGGAATAAAACGTGGGTCGGTCACTTCCTTGACTGTGGACCAGACGCCTCCATTTTCTGATTTGATTCTTTCTGCTATCTTCATTAAAGTCCGCTCGGGGTTTTTACCTCTTACTCGAGAATTGTTTTCTTCAAAAATTTTTTCAATTACTCCTTGATCCCGACAAAACGGAGAAAATCTTGTGTATTGCCTCGCAAGTAAACTTCTTTCTCTTGTGCTTCTATTTGTAAAACAACCGGCCTGGAAAGTCTAACCAATTTCGTGCCATTGTCTGGATTCAAATAAGCTTCTCCCAATTCTGTTCCGAACGATGTGGTAATTTGTTCAAGTAGAATTTCAGTTTGCGAAGGACTATATTGACAATATTCTACAGGCCGTGAATCTTGGAAAGATATCCTTATCAATCTGCTATTAATACCAATCTCTCCTGAAGTTTCTGTAGTTTTAGAAAGAGTTCTCTCAACCATTTTTATTTAAAAAATTATCTTCTTATTAATGCAAGTTATAACATACCTATAATTAAAGTCAATAGGTCACATTACATTTTAAATCTATGCCTCACAGAGTAACTTAAATTCACAAAACTCACAAAGTTAAAAACTCATTCTTTGTACAACTCTTTTTTCATAAAATGGGATAGGGCACAAATAAGTGTTGTTTCAAACCATTTAGTTCTAGGAATCAAATTTCTGGTAAAATAGCCAACTGCTCCATCATGTTGTTTTGTATTTTTTTGTCCCCTAAGCTTATCCATTACCTCACCTAGTTCTTTTCCTTTTTTAACTTCTGCCACTATTCTTTCAGGAACCAAAACTCTCGAACTCCCGCCAATTCCAAAATTTTCTTTTTTATCTATAACTGCCGCATAACCGCACAAAAAAGTTCCTTCTTTTGTTTCCTCAAACCCACCTTCCAAACCAACGGCAAAATCAGCCTTTTTTATTTTTTTTAATAGCGTTTTTAGCTCTGTTTTTTGCTCCCTTGAATGACTCATCAAAACACATTGGCATATCTGATACACCTGAAGGCACCTTGACACCTATAACAGTACAATTTCCAAAACCTTTAGTAAAAACTTTTTTAACCACATTGACCTTAGTTGGATTTTTAGAACCGACCGCAATAATCATTTAGCTCCAGGCTTCACAGATTAATTTAAACTCACAAAAATCACAAAGCTTGCCCGGAGTCGGCGAAAAAGTCGACCGGCTTATCTCCTCCGCTTTTTTAATCAGCTCTTCTTTTATTTTTGGAAAATCTTCTTTTTTCCTAAAGCTGGAAATTTTTTCCTGATTATCAAAAAAATAAAAAGAAATTTTTACTTCTTCCGGCTGGGGCGTCTTTTTAAAAATGCCCATATAAGTTAAAGTGCCGTCGGTGGCCGCCAAAGCATAAAGTGTTAGTTGTAAATCTTCTTCGACATCTTTTTTGGTCGGTGATTTGCCGGTCTTGTAATCAATAATTTCTATTTCTTCTCTACCCGAATCGCGTTTGACGCGATCAATCCGGTCAATCCTACCGCCAACTTTTAAAGTCGGACTGATTTTAACGCTGAAAACCTGCTCTAAGGTCAAAGGTACATTTTTGGGATTAAAAGATTTTTCAAAAAATTCACTCAAAATTTTCTCCCCTTCTTTTTTATATTTTTCTTCATGGGCTTTTGACGGGTAACCCGAGGGGCTCCAATTTTCGGAAAGAATTTTCACTAAATCTTCTTTGGTGGGCTTTTGCCCCGCAATTGCTCTTTGATAAAAATCTTTCATTGTTTCATGAATTGTCTCACCGAAAGAAGCGGCCGCCGACGGCGGAGTGGGAATTCTTAAAAGATAACGGTATTTGTATTGCAAAGGACAGGTATTAAAGGTCTCAATTTGGGAATAGGACAAATAGGAGATAGGAACCGAAGTTGGAAGTTGGAAACTGGAAGTTGGAAGTTTAACTTCAGTTGTTGGTTTAAAATCAAAAATTGACAATTGGTTCTCCTTATTTTTGATATTTGATATTTGATTTTTGATATTGCCTAACGCTTCTTTCACAAAAACCGAAACTTTCTTTTCCCTTTTTCCCTCACCGTAAAAATTTGCTCCTGTCAAAAAAAGTCTGTCTCTGGCTCTGGTCATGCCCACATAAAAAAGCCGTCTTTCTTCTTCCAAATGAAAGTCTCCTTGCGGCAAAACTTCTTTAATCAATTCTTCAGGAATAGGAATCTGCTCCCGCCGCTCATTCGTCGGAAAACGCTGATCAACCAAATTCACCAAAAAAACCACGGGAAATTCCAGGCCTTTGGCCGAATGCACCGTTAAAATATTAACCGCGTCGTTCCCAAACCAATCCAAGTCGCTCGCCAATGGCGACTCCCCTAATTCCAAAGAAAGATTAACAAAATCGACCACCGCATAAACCGAAGCATCTTCGTGTTCAACCTCATAAGTCTTCAGTTTGTCAAAAAACTTGGCGATATTTTGCACCTTTCTCTCGTCCGCCGCCGTTTTGTAATTGGTTAACTGCTTTAAAAGCCCGCTGTCTTCCAAAAAGAAATAAAGAATCTGGCCGGCAGTTTCTTTTTTTACCAAATTCAAATGCCGATAAATCATTTCCATCAACTTTTTTAATGTTTCTTTGGTTTTATCGGCAATGACCACCGATTCGTCTTTTAAGACTTTCTCACCGGCTTCAAAAATAGACAAATTATTTTTCCGACCGTAATTGATGATTAAAGCCAAATCCCGACCGGAAATCCCCCAGAAATCCATGGCCAAAAGCCGATACATGGCCACCGAATCCTCAAAATTAGATAAAACCGAAAGATAAGCGATTAAATCTTTAACTTCTGGCTGGCGGAAAAGTATCCCCGGCCCCAAAAATTGATAAGGAGCTCCCCGGCGGACAAAGGCTTTGATAAAAGGATCGACATGATTATTGGCACGCACCAAAACGGCAAAATCTTTCCAGGATAAAGCATCGTTCTCGTTTTTAAGATCAAAAATTTTCTTGGCCACTGCCTCGGCTTCGTTTTCCACCCGGTCCGACCAAAGAAATCCGACCGGTGTTTCCTCCACTTCTCTTACTTTTTCCAACTTTTTGCTGATACCCAAGCTTGCTTCCAAAGTGTCCGGGTCGTTATTCTTAATCAGTTTGTAAGAAGCATCCAAAATCGTTTGAGTCGAACGATAGTTTTGGTTTAAAACCACACACTTGGCCTCAGGATAATCTTTTTTAAACTGCAGAATATTGGAAATGGCCGCGCCCCTAAATTTATAGATTGAATTGTGAACCGGTATCCCATTGGCAATAAAATTGTGAGTTTTTTCAATTTCCAGATCATACACCACTAGTTCTTTTACTTCTTCGGTTCTGCCAATAATTTTTTTATAAACTATTCTTTTCCCTTCCAATACTGGGAAATAATTTCCCGGCCAAACATTACCCGCCGGTACAATAGTTGCTGGCTTATGTTGATAATTTTTTGTTCCTAAGGAAAATTTTTTGTTTAAAATTCCTCCGGTTAAAATAACTAGGTTATCGGCCATTTGCCACGCTTCCGCAATGTTGGCAGTTGTATATCTAAACCTCTTTCCTTTTTTGGCTTTGGCTAACTTATGGCCGGCATTTTCTAAGATAGAAATTGTTTTTTGTGAAGATGTTTCTATGTAAACCAAATGACTAATGGCGGGGTTGCCAACAAACCCTTCTTTGTGAGTTTTACTCCGATAATTTCGGTAACACATCTGAAAATTTACTATTACCCGATCGCTAGATCCCCTAACTACCCCATTTCTTGTAACACCAAAAGAATTTATCTCAATTCCCAAATCAATCGCCAATTTCTTAACCCTTTCCTTGGTTTTTAATTCAACAAAAGGTTTTTTAAGATAATCCCCGGTAATTGCTTGCTTGGGGTGAGAGCTGAAAGGAACTGTCGGAAGTCCATATCTTGCAGAAAAAAGTGCTTCGTAATACCGAGCCTCTTGATCAGTTTTATAAGACCCGATGGATAAAATACCATCTGCGTGGGCTTCCAATCTTAACCTGGAGGCTAAATCATTGGTTACACCCAACCGCCAACCGTAATCTTGGTGTTTCATTAAGTAAACAAAATGAAAATCTTTCTTATTTTCTTTAGAAGGAATAAAACAAAACACTTTATGATTATCTGTAACCGTAATTTTCTCTCCCGTTTCTAAAGTAAAAGTTAACAATCTCGCCTTTTTTTTGTTTTTAAAAACCCGACTAACTTTAGATCCAGAGGTGTGACCTTTCCCCACCGCCGTAAGTATCACATCACCTACTTTTATTTGATCAATTCTTTTTTTGCCCCCAAGAAGAGAAATTTCTGTTTCACCCGGCAAGCATTGGTTATCGTCCCCCACGACAGTTAAATTACTCTTGGGTGGAGACGACAGCAGTTTAATCATTTCATACTGGCTGAAGTTCGTATCCTGAAACTCGTCCACCAGAACGTATTTGAACTTTTTTTGATAAGTTTTAAGAATACTCGGCCTTTTCCTAAAAACCGTTAAAACGTGGCCAATTAAATCCTCAAAATCCATCAGCCCTTCTTTTACTTTCAACTCTTCATAAACCTTAAAAGCTTTGGCCAATTCTTCGTATTTTTTCACCTCGTCTTCTGCTTCAGTTTCAATCTCATCATTTTGATTTTTGATTTTTGATCTTTGACCTTGAACCCAATGAAAATATTCATTGGGCGATACGTCTTCGTCTTTAAGCCGACTGAAATGCTTAAGCATCCCCTCGACAAATTTATTGGGGTTGCCAAGCGGCCGAAAATAATTTAAATCAAATTCAAAAAGGTTTTTGCGCAAAAATTGAATACTTTCTGCCTGAGTCATTAAATGATACTGTGGGTCCAAGCCGACATTGACCACCTCATTGCGCAAAATCCGATCGCCGAAAGTATGAAAAGTGGAAATCCACATATTGGCATAGCCCAAAGGCAAAGCGACATCCACCCGCTCCTGCATTTCCAAAGAAGCTTTTTCCGTAAAAGTCAGGGCCAAAATTTCCGAAGGAGAAATCTCTCTTTTAGTAATTAAATATTTAATTCTTTCGGTAACCACGGTTGTCTTACCAGTTCCTGCTCCGGCAATAATCAAAAGCGGCCCCTCTCCGTGTTCAATTGCCTCAACTTGCTCGGAATTAAGAATTTTATCCGAAGAATTAGACATGGGCTAATTATACTGCATGTGTTAAAATCGACCTAAATCCCCAATGCCAAAAAAGAAAAACTGGTCCGGCGAGGTAACCAAACACAGTATCGCCCTTGACCTAGAAGAAGGAGTATTTGCCTGGAATGACCCTGAAAAAATTGCTGTTTCCTTAAAAGTGTCGGCCGAAAATTCCCTGCGACGAAAGGCTTCCCCTTTTCAATCTGCCATGAGCATGCTCAATTTTTACATTAATCGCGCCGGGAAAAATTTACCCGTCAACCGCAAGGCAATTCTCCAGCAGGCAAAAATTGAATTAAGGAATCTGTTTAGGAAACCAGCCAAAAATTAGTTCCTCTCCATGTTCAACTGCTTCAACTTGCTCTTTGTTTAAAACCTTTTCCTCAGCCATGAGCGAATTATAAGACACTCTGGGCTGAAAACCCAGAGTGCTTTTTCAAGCTTTGCTTATATCGCGAAGCGATTGAAGCTTTGCTTATACATCAGTAAGCTTAATCCATTAATGTCGCCCGTATCTTATAAAGAAGAATTGGATTCCTTTTGTCATCGCTACTTAACAAAATCTCTCCACCATCAACATCTCCGTACATAAAATATGCTTCTGCCGCTTCTTGGTATATTGAATGATAATAATAAGTCACCAGACTGCCCTTAGTTTTTAGTTGTTCTACTTCGTCGGAGAATAAAAAGGTTAAATTTTCCGGCCAAACATCTTTATGACGTGGAAAATTTTTATCAAGATACAGTCCCGAACATCCCAGATTCCAACATTCTATACTCATCCACCCTCTGTGAGTTCGGCAAAGAGAATTAAATTTTTCAATTACGGGATTATTAATTAAATATTGGCTATCCCCCAAAGCGACTGTTTTACCGAATAAGTTTTTCCAAATAACAAAGAAATTACTGTTTCCTATAATTTCAGAATTTTCTTTTTGGGCCTGATGATCCCAAGTCCAAAGTCCTGCGGCAGCGGCATCTGCTCCGTTAGCAACCAATACTGCTGCTCTGGCGCTTCTACGGATTTTTTGCATTACATTATCATGTTCACTAAAAAAGCCGCCAAAAATATCATCGGGACCATCCCCGCCGTCAAAGCTTGTTCGAACTCTATATTTTAACTTGCTTACATCGACCCCATAATTTTCTGCCTCACCCAAAATTCGCTTTACTTGTTCAAACTCTTGACCGTTTCTCAGTAATATTTCTTCTTCTGACATCAATGGTACCCTTTCTTTTGATTCAATCATTTATTCCTTTCATTTAATTAATATTTGATTAATAAACTAAGTTATCTTGCGCAAAAGCAAAGTGAATCAATTATTTTCCATGTTTCCTGTGAATCCAAATCAGTTTTTTTACTGGAGTCACAGGTTTTTATTTTCCTTTTATTCTTTTTTCCTTTTTGTTTTAATAACATTGAATTAAATAAATTAATAACAATCTCTATTTTAGGGACGGGAAATAACTTTGCTTGACAATAATCTGACAAAAATATGATAAAATGACAAATGATATTATGCAGAAATCACTTATTTATGAATCTTTATATTCCTCTGATTTCCGAAAATCGGAAATATCAAAAATCATCGGCTTTTTGTCTTCGTTTCAGCCTTTATCCCTGATTGGTTTACCCCGAGTCGGTTTGGCCAGAGTTTTACGTTATATTTTGACTCATCCGGAACTTTTGGAAAAGAAATTAAAATCCCAAAAAATTCTTTTACTGGAAATTGATTTAAACGATATGTTTAATTTCACAGAAAAGGATTTTTGGCAGCTTATTTTAAAAAGAGTAAGCGACCAAGCCAACAGTAAAGAAATAAATGATCTTTATTAATCCGCCGGTCGAACAAATGACGCTTTCACTTTTTCCGACAATACCAAAAGGGCAATTAGACTACTTTGCAGCAATGATTTTCTGGTCTTTTTACTTTTTAACCGGTTTGACCGGGTTTTTTCGATATTTTCCTATTTATTTTTTGCCCATCTTCAATCTTTAAAAGATATCGCTAAACAAAAAATAAATTTTTTCTTTACCTTAAATCGACCTTTGGAATTTCTATTCCCGGACGCACTCAGGGGTGGAAATTTAGAAGTTTTTTCACAAAAATACTTTTTAAAACCCGGCACTTTCGTTGACTTACTGGCGGTGATCGGAGAATTTGAAAGATCAAGAAAAGTTAAGCTTTCGGAAAAAATTAAAACAATTGCTTTTGAATACTCCGGCGGACATGCTCAATATTGTTTACTGATTTTGCAAATTCTAGAAAATAATAAATACTCCTTAAAAAATATCGATGATTTATTTAAAAAAGATCCGGAAATTTGGCAACAAAATCTGGAGCTTTGGGACTATCTGGCTCTTGAAGAAAAAGAAGCTTTGTTAAATAAAAAAATTCCTCAAGAAAGTTTTCTCTATCAAATCGGATTGGTTGACAGTAAGGGAGAGATTTTTAACCCCCTTTTTAAGGATTTTGTTGAAAAACAAAAAGAGTTTACAAAATCTACCGGACAGGAATTAACCCTAAAAGAAAAAAAATTATTCCAAATACTGAAAGACAGGGAGGGTGAAATTATCCTGCGGGAAGAGATCATTAATTTTGTTTGGCCGGAAAAAGCGGAGAAAGTAAACGAATGGACTTTGGATCAGTTAATTAAAAGATTAAGAAAAAAATTGGTTTTATTAAAGATAGAAAGCCGGGTCAAAACCGTTAAGAACCAGGGTTATAAATTGATTTAACAAATTTTTCCGTTTAAATAACTTTTCCTTTTTTCTTCCGGAAATTTTTCGATTGCGTATCGCAGCATGGTTCTTGGCATCGTTTTAAAATATTTCTTTAAAAAATCTTCCTCGATTTTTTGATCACGGTTCCCGATTTCCCGCAACATCCAACCGACTGCTTTTTGAATTAAATCTTCCTTGTCGTTAACCAGTATTTCCGCGATTTTTAAGGCGTCGGAAAAATCCTTTTCCTGGACAAAATAAAAAGTGGCCATAATGCCGATTCTCTTCTTCCAGAGACTATTTGATCTGGCCATTTTGTAAAGTATATCTCGCGATTCTTTTGATAAATAAAGGTATCCGCCGACAATTAACGGCGCTGAACTGTCAACCAAATCCCAGTTATTAATACCGGAAATATTTTCAAAATAAAAATCGTAAATTTCTTTTTTACCGACTAAATCCGCTTTTCTAAACCGAGAAGTTAAAATTATTACTGCCACTACTCTTTCTTCATGAATTTTCGAGGCAAGAAGTTGACTGATAAAACTAAAATCTAAAGATAAATATTTTTTGGCGATACTACGGGTCTTGTCCGTCATTAATCCTAAAAAAATATCCCCTTCTCCGTATTCTCCCTTTCCTGTTTTAAAAAATCTTTGTAAAAGCTTTGCCTTCCCGGGTCTTTGAAAATTTCTTAAATCTTTTCTTAAATTATCCAGGTCACTCATTTTTTTAAATATTTATTTCCGCTAAAATCCCAGCGTGGTCAGAAAGAGTGCCAATTCCTTCAATTGGTTTATCCCAAACTATTTCCGTTCTTAAGATTTCCTTTCCCGAAATATTTTTAACAAAAATGTGATCCGGTTCATCGGTGACAATCGGAAATCCTACCAAACCGCCAAAAGAAGTTTTAAAATTATGCGAAAAGACTTCTTTAACTCTCCCGGTTTTAATTAAATATTGATTCAAAGGGCTATTTTCTTCAAAATTAAAATCCCCCAAAACCATGATTTTTTCTTCTCGCAAAAGATCAATATCTCTTGCCAACAAAGAGACTGCTTTCACTTGGACTTCAAAGTAAGGTCTCTCTTTAGGAAATTTCTTTCCCATGTCAGGACTTAAATGAACATTAAAAATGCAAATTTTCTTTTTCCCCAGTTCAAACTCGACAAAAGCATAACCTTTGGAACCAAGATATTCTAAAATTGACCGGTCAAAGCCGGCAATAATCGGATTGGTTGCCACGTATCCCTTCTTGGTTATTTTTCCTTTTACTCCGATTAAAAGTCCGCAAAAACGGATTATCAGGGAAGGATAATAAAAACTATAATCTAAACCTTTTAAACCATTAATAATTTTTTTTTTGGCCGAATCAAGCCAAATTTCCTGAAGGCAAATAATCTCCGGCTGTAGTTTAGCCAGTTCTTTAATAAAAACATTAAGACGTTGGGAATATCTTTGGGAAAAAAGGGGAATCCCAATAAAATTGTAAGTTAGGGCGGTAATTTTCATCAGTCAGTCTTTGCTGGATATTCTTTTAATTTCTTCTCCTCCTTCTAAATTTTGGGTTGAGGATAATTTTTGCCCCATCAGGGTATATTCCGTTCCCACGCTGGACATCTGGTTGTAAGCATTGGTCAAATGTTTGTTTAAAAGGCTCAGCCTTTCCCCCAGTTTTCCGTAATCTTTCTGAATTCCCCGCAAAACGGCAAATAATTGGTGCGATTTTAATTCAATGTCTTTTCCTTGAAAAGAAAGCAAAATCACCTGCAAATTGGCATACAAAGTATTGGGAGAAACCGGATAAACCCGGTTTTTTCTGGCAAATTCGGTTATTTCCATATCATTAACCAATTCGTAATAAACCGGCTCGGAAGGAATATACATTAAGGCAAAATCCATGGTCCCCTCTTCCGGTAAAATATATTTTTGGGAAATATCAGTAATGTGTTTTTTAACATCTCTGGTAAAATCTTTTCTCGCGTTTTCTTTCTCGGCCTCATTTTCCGAAGCCATCATTTTTTGAAAATTTTCCGCCGGGAACTTTGAATCAATCGGTAGAATACCGGCCTCGGTTTTAATCGCCGCATCTACTTTATCCCCCGATTTAAAGGCATACTGCAGAAAAAAAGAATTTTTCGGAAACATCTGGGAAATTAAATCTTTCAAAACTTCTTCGCCGATATTGCCTCTAAGTTTCGGACTTTTTAAATAATCCTGAAGGTTCTTCATGGAAAGTGACAGCTCGGCAAATCGCCCTGCGTCCTGCCTAATCTGCCCCATAAGTTGAGTGGCACTATCGAGTCTGGTATCAAGAGAATTTTGCATTGTCTTCAGCCAAGAAACAATAGTTTCGTCCTGTTTACTGCCGGAAAGTTTTTTATTAATGACAAAGATCATCGTGGCAAAACCGATAACCAAAACCGCCATGATTAAATAGCTTCCCATAGTTTTATTTTAGCACGGATGAGCTACAATAAATTTATGATTCCCAGCCGCCGAAGGAATTTTCTGCCTACTTTTATCCTTAATCTCATTTTATGGCTTGGACTCATCTTGATTGTCTCTAAGCTTTCACCTGATAAAATAGCCACATTTCAAATTTCAAATTCCAAATTTCAAATTTACTCTAACATTATTTTGTTCTTTCTTACTCTTACCCTTGCTCTTACTCTTACTCTTGCTTTGCTCCTGGGTAATACCCGTAGGGGTTTTCTTTTGACTATTTTTTTAGACGGGGTTTTGTTTTTACATCTCATTAAACTAACCAATTGGTTAACCTTAGTTTTTCTTTTTTTAATTCTATTGGTTTTTGAGATATACTTTTCCCGCCGCAAGACCAATCTCTAATATATTTTTTCTTTGCTTTCCAAGCTCATTTAAGCTAAAATTCACCTATGGACAAGAAGTTTTACATTACTACTGCCATTGACTATACCGACGAGGTTATTCATATTGGCCATCTTTACCAAAAGACTATTGCCGATGCTTTGGCAAGATATCATCGTCTTTTGGGAGAAAAAGTGTTTTTTCTCACCGGGACAGATGAACATGGAGGAAAAGTAGAAGAGGCGGCCATCAAAGCCGGGTTTGGGGGTAAAGAAAAAGATTTCGTGGACCAAATTACCTTGGCGGATAAAAAAGCACAGGAATCTCTGGAAGTTTCTTTTAACCGATTTATTCGTACCACCGATAAAGACCATGTTAAATTTTGTCTGAAATTTTGGGAAAAAGTCGAAAAAAATGGTGATATTTATCTTGGCGAATACGACGGAATTTATTGCGAGGGTTGCGAAGGATTTATCCATAAATCCGATTTAATAGATGGCAAATGCCCTTATCATCCCAATAAAGACCCCAAAACAATCAAAGAAAAGAATTATTTTTTCAAACTTTCCAAATATTCTCAGTTTTTAAAAGATTATCTTAACGAACATTCCGAATTTGTTTGGCCGGAAGGACGAAGAAAAGAAATGCTTTCTTTTATTGACCAGGGACTGGAAGATATTCCTATCTCGAGACAAAGAATCAAATGGGGCATCCCCGTTCCCAACGATCCCGGACAAACTATTTATGTTTGGTTTGACGCTTTAATTAATTACTTAACTGGCGATCCGGGCGGTTTTTGGCCGGCAGATATTCATATTCTTGGCAAGGACAATGCCCGCTTCCATGCCATACTTTGGCCAGCAATGCTTAAATCAGCCGGATATGAATTACCAAAAACAATCCTGGTCAATGGGTTTCTTTCTTTAAACGGACAAAAAATTTCCAAATCACTGGGGAATATTATTCCAACTGAAGATTTAATAAAACAATTTGGTGCTGATGGTCTTAGATTTTACCTTTTAAAAACAAAATCAATTGATACTGACGGTGATATTAATTTGGACAAAATTAAGGAAACCTATAATGCTGATTTAGCCAACGGTCTGGGGAATTTGGTCGCCAGAATCAGCAAGCTTTGCGAAAAAGAGAATTTAGAATTTAGTTTAGGAGAAAAGCTCTCCTTTAGTCCGAAAGTGGCGGAAAAAATCAAAACTTTTGCATTAAACAAGGCCTTGACAATTATTTGGGAAAAAATTACCGAAGAAAACAAAAGAATCAGCGAAAATAAACCCTGGGAGCTTACGGAAGAAAAACTAAGTCAATTCTTAAAAGAGTCGGTTAAAAATATCAGGCAAATTGCTTTTGACTTACAGCCTTTCTTACCAAAAACTGCCGAAAAAATCCTAACCCAATTTTCTGGACCGAAAATCAAAGCCGGTTCCGCCCTTTTCCCACGTATTTAAAAAAAATATGCCGACAACCAACAAAAAAGCACATTTTATCCAAAGACTTTTGGAAATACTGCCGGGTTTTGTTTCCTGGAACTTGATTCTTTTCCCTATTTGGGGCGCTTTTGCCGCCCCGATAGCGGTGGCCTATTTTGTTCTCCTTTTTAATATTTTCTGGTTTTACAAATCAATCACTTTTGCCGTTTTTGCCCTAATCGCCCATTTCAGAATTGAAGCCTCTAAAAAAATGGACTGGCTGGGGGAGCTTAAGTTTTTTCCGGACTGGCAGAAAGCCCATCATCTGATTATTGTCTGTACCTACAAAGAACCGGTTTATATTGTCGAACGGACTTTGCAGAGTATTACCGAGCAAACCATACCCAAGGAGCAAATCAGTGTGATTTTGGGTTTTGAAAAAAGAGAAATAGGTTGGCAGAAAAAAGCGGAAGAATTAAAGAAAAAATTTAAGATGAAATTCGCCCACTTTTTGGTCTCCGAACATACTTTGGTTCCCGGGGAAACCGCTGGCAAACACTCCAATGCCAGAGCGGCAATTCTTTTTGCTAAAAAGGAACTTTTAGACCGGCAAAAAATCGATCCCAATTATTGTACGGTCACTTCTTGCGATGCCGATCATGTTTTTCACCCCAATCATTTTGCCAATCTGGCCTATAATTTTTTGGATAACCCCCACCGTTACGAACGCTTCTGGCAACCGGCCGTGGTTTTTTACAATAACTTCTGGCGGCTGCCGGCCCTTTCCCGCGTGGCCAATACCTTCGGCACCATTTGGAACATGGCGGTTCTGGCGAGAACTGACCGGCTAATCAGCCAGCAAAACTACTCCCTTTCTTACCGCCTACTCGAAAAAGTCAATTTTTGGGACCCAGACGTTATCCCCGAAGACTGGCACATGTTTTTTAAGGCTTTTTTCTTAACCCAGGGCAAGGTGGAGGTGGAACCGATTTATCTGCCGATTTCAGCCGACGCCGCCGAATCAACCGGTTTTTGGAAAACCTTAAAAAACCAGTACGAACAGTTCAAGCGCTGGGCTTGGGGTGTTTCCGACGATCCTTATGTCATCAAGAAATATTTTCTCTCCAAAGATATTCCTTTTTGGAACAAAACCATCCGCACCATCCGTTTAATTGAAGATCACTTTCTCTGGCCAGTCAACTGGTTTATTATCACTATTGGCATTAACATTCCGACTCTCCTTAATAAAAATTTTGCCCGGACTTCTTTGGGCTTTAATTTACCCAAGACTTCTTCCTTAATCCTGACCTTATGTTTAATTTCTTTGGCGGTTATTCTTTACGTTGATTTTCACCAAAGACCGCCGCGGCCGAAAGACGTGCCTAAAATTAGGGCCTGGCTGATTCCGTTGGAATTTTTACTGATGCCGGTGGTAGGTTTTATTTTTACTGCCCTGCCCGGCCTGGATGCCCATACCCGGCTGATGCTGGGCAAATATCTTGAATACCGGGTAACGGAAAAGGTTTAAGATTTACAATGGCGTCTTTTAAATCTAAAATTAGAGAGATGAAACATTTTCTCCGTCAAAATCGGTTTATTCTTCTGGTTCTTTTCGTAACTTTGCTTTTCCGTCTGCCTTCCTTGTTTGAGCCGTATTGGTACGGCGATGAAGGAATCTATTTAACCATTGGTCTGGCTCTAAGAAAAGGATTTTTATTATATCGTGATGTTTTTGATAATAAGCCGCCGCTTTTCTATCTCCTGCCGGCCGCGGTCAATGGCACCATTTTTTGGTTCCGCTTCCTGCTCCTCTCTTCGGTCTTGGCCTCAATCTACTTTTTCTACCAAATGAGTCAAAAATTGCTTTCCGGAAAGGAAATACCGGCTAAAGCAGTCACGGTAATTTTTGCCGCCTTAACCACCCTCCGGCTTTTGGAAGGCAATATTGCCAACGCCGAAATTTTTATCCTCTTGCCTACCGTTCTGGGACTGTTTTTGGTTTTCTCAAATCAAAAAGAAAAGCCCTTCCTTTATTTTCTTGCCGGTCTGCTTTTGGGCTTGGGCTTTCTCTTAAAACTACCTGCCCTTTTTGATTTTCTGGCCTTAATGGTTTTTCTTCTTTTCTTCACCGGAGGGAAAATTATTAAAATCGGCCGGAAGGAAATTCTCCTGGTCTTGGGTTATCTCCTCCCTTTTGTCTTCACCTGCCTCTTTTTTTGGTTAAAGGGAATTTTAGGCCTATTTTTAAACTCCGCCATTGTTCAGACTTTTGGTTATCTTTCTTCCTGGAAAACCGGTTCGCACGTCTTTTCCTTAATTGCCCTTCTCAAGACGGATTTGGCCATCAAAGGAACGATAATCTTATCCCTGCTATTCCTTTTCTGGATTCTAAGAAAAAAACTGCTCCCGGCCGCCCTTTTTGTTTTCATCTGGTTACTTTTCTCTCTTTTTGGGGCCACTTTATCCGGCCGGCCTTACCCCCATTATCTGGTTCAGATCATCCCGCCCTTAACCCTTTTGGCCGGTTTAATTTTCCTGGAAAAGAAGAAAACAATCACCCTTATCGCCGCTTCCTTTTTTCTTTTACTGGGATTAACCCTTTACCGTTACCGCTTCTGGTATTATCCCACGATTTCCTACTACCAAAACTTCGCTCAATTCGCCTTAGGGCAAAAAACGAAAAATGACTATTTCTCCTATTTCGGTAAAAACGTCCCCGCCCTTTATCGGCTGGGGCAAATTATCGATACCAGTTCTTTGCCAAACGAAAAAATCTTTATTTGGGCGGATGAGCCGTCAATTTATGCTCTTTCCCGCCGTTTGCCCGCCACCCCTTATTTGGTCGCCTACCACATTCTGGACCTGCACCGGGAAGAAAAAACCCTGACTAAACTTGAAGCGAATAAACCAAAACTGATTATTGTGGACGAAAAAATAAAACGTCTGCCTTCTCTGGTAATTTTTATTCAAAATAATTACCTGGAAATGAAAAGTATGAATAACTTCACGGTTTATCTTAAAAGAGGAATCTGAATGGGAGAAGAAGAAAAACCACAAAAAATTATTAACCTGCTTAACCGGATAAATATTGCCTCGCTTATTGCTGACGGCGTCGCTCTTTTCTGGAAAAGAAATTTACTGCCGGAAAAAGTGCCCCTTTTTTACAGCCGGCCCTGGGGCGAAGAACAACTGGCGGGAAGAGAGTGGCTGTTTTCAATTCCCGCTTTGTCGTTGCTCATTTTTTTAATTAACTGGCAGCTCGGGAAATTACTTTTCAAAAAAAAAGAAACTTTTTTGCCTATCGTTATAGAGAGTTTTGCGTTACTCTTTTCGGTTTTAGGCACCATTACCCTTTTAAGAATTATTTTTCTAATTACCTAAAATGACTGTTTACTGGCCGTTTTTGCTTTCTGCCGCGGTTTCTTTTTTAACTACCCCTTTAGTGATTCTTTTAATGAAAAAATGGCGGATTTTAGATGATCCTGCCAAACATAAACAAGCTAAAGTGGTCCATACTTATCCGGTTCCCCGCGGCGGTGGCATTCCCATTTTTTTAGGTTTATTAACCAGCCTTTTCTTTTTGCCTTTAGATAAACATTTAAGAGGAATTTTGGCGGGAGCTTTAGTCGCTTTAATCGTCGGCCTTCTGGATGACAAGTTTGAGGAAAAGATTCATCCCCTCATCCGTTTACTCAGTAATTTCCTGGCGGCTGCCATCGTCATCGGTGCCGGCATCGGTATTGCTTTTGTCAACAATCCCTTCGGCGGGATTATCCGCCTTGACTTACCGAAAATATGTTTTAATTTTCTCGGCCCTCATTGTATCTGGCTGCTGGCCGATATTTTAGCGATTTTGTGGATCGCTTGGACAATGAATTTTGTCGGCTGGTCCGGCGGAGTAGAAGGCCAACTTCCCGGGGTGGTAGTTATCGCCGCCATGACCATTGCCGGCCTTTCCTTAAAATTTTCCGCCGATATTACCCAGTGGCCAGTAATTGTTTTGGCAATGATCACCGGAGGGGCTTATTTGGGTTTTCTGGTTTGGAATTTCTACCCGCAAAAAATTATGCCTGGCTATGGCGGAAAAACCATGGCCGGGTTCTTGCTGGCGGTTCTTTCCATTCTTTCTACTGCTAAAATCGCGACCCTCATGCTCGTTCTGGCCATTCCCTTAATCGACGCTTTATATTTAGTGGTCAAAAGAATTCTTGCCGGCCGAGCGCCTTTTTGGGGAGGAAGGGAACATCTTCATCACCGGCTACTGGCTTTAGGCTGGGGAAAAAGACGTATTGCTATTTTTTACTGGCTAATTACCGCCGCTTTGGGAATTCTGGCGTTAAATTTGAATAGTGAAGCAAAATTCTATACAATGTTCATGTTAATTATTTTATTTTTGGCAGGAATTTTGTGGTTGAACTATTTATCAATCTCCTTAAAACGGCGCGACCAAGACAGTGGTTAAAAAACTTAAGTTTAGCCGCAGCTTTGATTTTTTCCGGCAGGCTCTTTCACCTCCCCAGTTTGCTCGTCACTGTCTGGGCGATTGCCATATTTTGTTTACTTACCTCTTCGGTCTATTTCTTCAACGATATTGTCGATTTTTCTCGCGATCAGTTGCATCCTTTCAAAAGGTTGCGGCCGATTGCTTCCGGCAAACTGCCGATTCCTCTGGCAGTCTTTTTTGTTCTGGCCGGAGCTTTTGTCAGCCTTTATTTGGCTTTTCATCTTTCGTTTTTCTTTTTTCTTAATTGTTTTATTTATTTGGTCTTGCAAATCATCTACTCATTTTTCCTTAAAAATCTGATTATTTTCGACGTGTTTTCCATCGCCGCCAGTTTTATCCTGCGGATTTACGCCGGCGCCATTATTCTTAACTACCATATCTCAATCTGGTTCTTGTTATGCGTTATTTCCATCGCTTTATTTATGGCGGTGGGAAAAAGAAGAGCAGAGTTGGCAATTTTAGACAAAGAGGTGGTTCCGATCCATCGGAAAACTTTAATTCAATATCCGCCCGATCTTTTAGATAACTACTTATCAGCTTTTGCCGCCTCTACCTGGCTTTCCTGGGCTTTCTTCACTTTCCTGCAGTCACCCCCGATGGTTTTCGGACCGCTTTTAACCGCCAACTTTCTGCCCCTTACTTTCTCCGGCAGCAACAAATGGCTAATGATTACCATCCCTGTCGTTATTTATGGCATCATGCGCTATATGAGTATTATTTATCAGGGGGCCAAGGCGGAATCGCCCGAAAAGGTGCTTCTTTCCGATAAGCCTTTATTGGGAACGGTTCTTTTGTGGGGCTTTTTGGTGGTCTGGGTAATTTATGGAATTGGCGATTAAATCTTGGTGGCGTATTGACCGGAAATCCAACCTTCTTTTCCCGGCTCGTATTCGATTTTCAACCAACCTGACTCCTCATCCAAAAACGGGAATTTTTCCCCGGGATTGACCTTAGCAGCTTCAGTGGCAGTGGTGCTCGGTTCCATTCTTACTCTTAACCAACTAGTGGGAGTATCTTTAATCAAAACTTGTTTTTGCCCGGGAAGGGAAGTTACCCGTGGACTGGTCGTCGGAGTAACTTTGCTGGCTTTGGAGGTAGGCATCGGTGTTCCCGAGGCCGTGGCTATTTGACTGCCCGGCTTTTGGGCCAATTTAACGTTAACCATGAGTTTAAATCCGGCAATAGTTTTGGCTTTGACGGTTTTTTCCACATAGCCTTCTTTGGCAATAGTAATTTGATGATCGCCAATACCAATCTGGTCAATTAAAAGTGGTGTAAAGCCCTTAGCTTCCCCGTCAATGGTGATTAAACTGACATCCGGGTCGGAAACCACCGAAAGACTGCTTGCCTTTTTGTCTTTTATTTTTTCCAGGTTTAAAATCTGTACGGCGGATTCATTCTCCGTAACCGCAAATTCTCTATTAATCAGTGTCAAAACCCCCGAAGTCAGTTGAACCCTCCCTTCCCAAGAAGCCAGAGGAGTGGTGGCTGAATCGGGAATCAATTTGACGGCAACTTCACCCGCTTTCCAATCGCTTCCTTGATAAGGGGTTTTACCTAGAAGTTTTCCGTCAACAAAGACATTGGCTACCGGAGTAGCATCGATTTGTAAGGCGGCCGGAGTTTTCTTTAAGGAACAACCAGCCAACAATAAGTTACTGCTAAGAATTAGCAAACCAAGAAAAAGTTTCTTAAACATTAAGAAGAATATAACACCAAAAGTATTAAATGACAAGGGAAAAAACTATTTTTTCTTAAGCCACTTATGGAGACCACCCTTACCGCGCTGGTAATAGATAAAAGCCAAAAATCCCAGAATAACGACTCCGATGACAATGTTCATTAAAGATTCGGCGCTGTTTATTCCCCCGACCATCGATTTCAAAAAGGTCAAGCCTGAGTAACCGACATAGAGAAACATCAAGCTTCTTAAATATGTTCCCGCTAAAGTGGCGCCCAGGTAAGATTTTAAATTCATTTTGATAAATCCGCAGGCCAAAGAAATCGGGATCGTCGGCATAATCGGAAAAGCCCGAATTAAGGTCAAAATAATTTCGTCTTTGGAAGTGCCGTTAAAAAACTTGCCTATGTTTTCTACTTCTTTATGGTTTAAGCCTAAAAATTTACCAAAACGGAGGGTAACTAAATCTTCCGCTTTGTCGCCCAAAAAATAGAAAAACCAGCAACCTAAAGTTTTAAAAACAGCGGCGACCAAAGCAATCAATAAAAGATAAGTGAAATTTCTGCCCTGAACTTGAGCAATAGTGCCGGCACTCATCCCAATCAGAGGTGAGGGCATCGGTGCTATGATTTCCTCAACTAAAGAACCGACTGCAACAAAAACTAAGACGGGAACTTTAGTGGTTAAGCCCAAAAGAAATAGTTCAATAGCTTTGATAAAGTTCATTCTTCATATTTTACTTACTAAAGGCCTCAAAAGAAAGAGGAAATTTATCGCTTTCGAAAGCTAACTATGGTAAAATTTTGACATTGGCCTAGTGGTGAAGAGGTAACGCAGCTGTCTGCCCGTCCGCTTTCGCCAACGTGATCGCGTAGCCAAGTAGTAAGGCAAGTGTCTGCAAAACACTCATGCGTGGGTGCAATTCCCACCGCGATCTCAAGGAAGTTCAAGCGTTGGCGGGCGGGCAAAACAGTTAATTGAGCGAAGCGAAATCAAGCTATTGTAAAGCCATCTTTGCCATTCATCTTTCGCTTGGCTACCCTGGGCTTTGTGAACCGTTAAAGCGTAGCCAAAATCAAAAATATCATGAGTTTTCAGCCGGTATCTTTCTTTAGTAAAATTTATCGGCTCCGACGCTCCAAATTGCGCTTTATAAATCAGCCCTTGATAAATTTCTTCTTCTCCGTCCATTTTGATTTGGGCCAAATAAAATTCTTCATTCTTTTCCTTAATTTCCAGAACCGTTCCCAACATACCGTTAAAAATACTTTTGACATGGTTATTGCGCAAACAAATCACCCGGTCACCGAGCCGTGGCTCATTTCCCTCAAAACCAAAATGATTTCTGATAAAATTGTTAATTTTTATTCTGGTCCGGTTATAGCCGCACAAAACTAAAGTGTTTTCATTATAATTTTTTAAAAGTTCTTCAATTAATTCCTGCGATTGAGGGTCGTTGAAAGAGAGTTTCTTAATGTTTTTACCGTAACTGGCTATTGGTATTTGCCCGTTTTCTCTAGCCATAATCGAAAGTCCTATAATCGGGTTTTCTTTTGCCTGGCGGTGAATTTCTTCCAGTTTTAAATCTGGGTCCTGCATTAAATTAAAATTTTCCCTGATTGGCGGCAGCTATCCATGATCACCAACCGCAATAATGGGAACCCGATAAGAAAGTAAATCCTGCCAAATATAAAGGTCAAACATCGAGGCCTCATCAACGACAATTAAATCCGCTTCAAAAGAGCATTTTCTTCCAAAAGCTTGTTGCGCAAAACCTGAGCCGCCCGGCCGGTATATGAACAAAAAGCAACATGAAGATTTTTATTTTCTTTAGCCAATTCTTGCCTCAAGATAGCAATTAAAGTGGTTTTGCCGGTC